>JBEDET010000099.1:0-3160 GCA_041175505.1 Pseudomonadota bacterium | reverse complement strand
TCGAACTTCTTGAACCGACCTTTGGCGGTATCAATCTGGAAGATATCGCCGCGCCTGATTGCTTCATCATTGAACAGACGTTGAAAGAACGGATGAACATTCCGGTCTTTCATGATGACCAGCACGGGACCGCCATCATCGCGGCGGCAGGATTGATCAATGCGTGCGAGCTTACGGGCCGTACGTTGAAAGATATTAAGGTCGTCTGCAATGGCGCAGGCGCAGCGGCGATTGCCTGCACCGAGCTGATCAAGGCCATGGGCGTACCGCACGACAATGTGATTATGTGCGACCGTTCCGGCGTGATTTACCAAGGCCGTACGGAAGGCATGGATCAGTGGAAATCGGCGCATGCGGCAAAAACAACCGCGCGCAATCTGGCGGAAGCCATTGTCGGCGCAGACGTATTCCTTGGCCTTTCCGCCGCCAATGCGTTGAGCGCCGATATGGTGAAGTCGATGGCGCCTGAGCCAATCATCTTTGCCATGGCGAATCCCGATCCCGAAATCTCGCCACCTGTGGCGCGCGCGGCGCGGCCCGATGCGATCATTGCGACGGGGCGGTCTGATTTTCCAAATCAGGTCAACAATGTCCTGTGCTTCCCCTTCCTGTTCCGCGGCGCGCTCGACGTGCGCGCCACGACGATCAACGAACCCATGAAGATTGCGGCATCGCATGCCTTGGCGCAATTGGCGCGCGAAACCGTGCCCGAAGAAGTGGCGGCTGCTTATGGCGGCATGATGCACAAATTCGGCCGGGATTATATCATCCCGTCGCCATTCGATCCGCGTCTCATGGAAATCGTCGCCTCCGCCGTGGCAAAAGCAGCGATGGATTCGGGCGTCGCGCAAAAGCCGATTGCCGATATGAACGCCTATCGCGCGAGCCTGCGCGCGCGGCAAAACCCGACGACATCCGTTCTGACCCAAGTGTATGCAGCCGCAAGGGCAAAGCCAAAGCGCGTCATTTTTGCCGAAGCCGAAGAAGACGTCGTCCTGCGCGCCGCCGTTCAGTTCAAACAAGATGGCTATGGCGTGCCCGTGCTGGTCGGACGCGATGCGCGCGTTACCGAAAAACTGATCGGACTCGGCGCCAATCCGGACGAATATGAAATCCATAACAGCGCCCAAAGTCCACTGGTCGAGAAAATGGTCGACCGGCTGTACGGCCGCCTGCAGCGCCGCGGTTATCTGCGCCGCGATATTCAGCGGATGGTCAACCGCGACCGCAACATCTTTGGCGCACTGCTGCTGCAGATGGATCAAGCCGACGCGATGATCACGGGCGTGACACGTACCTTTGGACAAACCCTGCGCGAGTTGCGCCGTGTGCTCGATGCCAAGAAGGATGCGACACCGTTTGGCATTCACGTCATGGTCGGTAAAACACATACGGTGTTTATCGCCGACACCACGGTCAATGAGCGCCCATCGGCAGAAGAGCTTGCCCATATTGCCGAGAAAACCGCTGGCGTTGCCCGCCGCATGGGCCATGTCCCGCGCGTTGCTTTCCTGTCGTTTTCGACCTTTGGCAATCCGGCTGGAAACTGGCTCAATAATATCCGCGATGCCGTTGCCATATTGGATGCCCGCCGCCCCGATTTCGAATATGAAGGCGACATGCCGCCGGATGTTGCGCTCAACCCAGCGTTGATGAAAAACTATCCGTTCTGCCGTTTGTCCGGACCCGCCAATGTGCTGGTCATGCCCGGTCTGCAATCGGCAAATCTGTCGGCAAAGCTGTTGCGCGAACTGGGCGGGGATCAAGTCATTGGACCGATGCTGCTGGGTATGGAACGTCAGGTACAGGTGGCCACCATGGCGTCAAGCACCAGCGACCTGGTGACCTTGGCCGTACTTGCTGCGGCAGGTGTCACCGAATAAGCGGCAGGAAAGCGGGGGCGATTGTCCCCGCCTTTTCGATATCGTGATGTTACGTCAGAATCAGTTCGGGCTGTTCGGCGTTGAGCCTTGACCACTGCCTGCGCCGACCGAACCGATATTGCCGAAGATTTCTTCAAAGAAGCTCGTGTTACGGCCAAGTGTCGGCGTTTTGTCGCCTTCAGGGCTGATTTTCGAAATAAGTTCTTTGCCCGTTTGCGCAACCGATGCGACATTTCCGGCCGCGTCAAACCGGACCTTCAGCACATATTGCGAATCTGCCTTTGGCTGCGAGAACGCCAGCTGCTTTGCGTCGCGTGAATAATAATACCAGTCGTTTTGATCGAACTGACCCACAAAT
Organism: Pseudomonadota bacterium; assembly: GCA_041175505.1. Taxonomy (GTDB): domain Bacteria; phylum Pseudomonadota; class Alphaproteobacteria; order Sphingomonadales; family Sphingomonadaceae; genus Sphingorhabdus_B. The sequence goes on along the minus strand of JBEDET010000099.1, from coordinate 919 downwards.
GTCGGGCGGCCAAGCGATGCCTGAACCGATTCCCTGTTGTCTACACCGGGTTGGATAGAGGACAGCAAGGTCTGGTCGCCAATATATCCCTGATGCGAACGAAGGCGGGTACAGCCAGACGCCAATGTCATAGCGGCCAATAATGCTGCAAAACCTGCAATTTGCGTCGCGCGCATAAACTTCTCCGCTAATCCACTAAAGTTGGGCCTTTGCCATTGCATCCTTAAGGCGCAATATCAATATGCAATCCCAGATGAATGCCCGATGAGTAAGGATGAAAACGCGTCAAAATGACATTATTGAAAAGACTTTTCGGGAAAGGGGAACCCGACCCCAAGCTTAAGCTGATTCCATTGTATAATCAGATCGTGGCTAAAGCGCGTGAGCCGCATTGGTATATCGAGGGGCAGGTTCCGGACAGCATTGACGGGCGCTTCGATATGGTTGCCTCTATATTGTCGCTGGTGCTGCTGCGCCTTGAGGACGGCGGTGATTATGCGCTCGACATGGCGCGCCTTACCGAAGTGTTTGTCGACGACATGGATGGGCAACTGCGCGAAGTTGGCATCGGCGATATGATCGTTGGCAAACATATCGGCCAGATTATGAGCGCCGTCGGCGGCCGCCTCGGCGCGCTGCGCTCGGCTTTGTCCGATATGGCGGAGCTTGATGAAGCCATTGTGCGGAATATTTACAGAGGCGTTGCCCCTGAAGCTGGCGCGCTTGCGCATACCCGCCAAGCTTTGTTGGATGTCGAACGTGCATTGGGGGCGCAATTGCCCGATATGATCGTTGAAGGTGACGCAAAGTGGTGACCGCCAACGAGTTTAGCCATGTCGTCAAAATCTCCGAAGTGGGAAACCACAACCGCAACCTTCGGCTTTCGGCGGATGAGGCAGCGCGCCACGCCCTGATGGCG
>JBEDET010000098.1:0-3422 GCA_041175505.1 Pseudomonadota bacterium | reverse complement strand
GTTGTACGATTTTTGAAGCGTGTGTGGTCATGAGTGCCTGTGCGTAATTATCATTTTACACGTTAGGCCAATTGCATTGCTTGTCCAATAGCGTTGAATGCTGTGGAGGCTCCATCGCGCGTGCATTGTCGGACAGCTGGCGAATGACCGATTCTGTTGCATGAACCAACTGCATTAAGCGCAATGTCATGCGCCCCTGGGCCTTCTTCTTCCGCCATCCAAGGCACGACGACTGTGCGAAACAGAGTAGACTAAGAGCGTCAGTCCTTTGCGAAATCCCGAACCTTTTGGCTTGCCCCGCGTGGCAGGATCATTACCTCACTGCCGCTTGCGATGATCAGCAAATCCTCAACGCCGTGCACCGAAACGCGAATGCCGTTGGCGTGGATGAGGTTCCCATGACTCGTGTCTATGCGAACGGCACCCGATGATACATTTCCGCCCACATCCTTGTCGCCGATTTCATATAATGCATCCCAACTGCCAACGTCTGACCAGCCCATGCTCACAGGCGCGACCGCGACCTTGGGTGCTTTTTCCATAATGGCATAATCGATGCTGTCCGCCGGACAGGTGGCAAAGCTCTCATGGTCGGGGCGTAGTTCATTACCGCTTCGTTCAGCCTTGGACATCGCAACGCGCGCGGCTACTCCCATCTCGGGTGCATATTCTGCAACGGCGCCCAAATAGGTGTCGGCACGAAACAGAAATATGCCGCCATTCCAAACATGGTCGCCGCCGTCGATCATGGCCGCAGCGCTGGCGGCGTCCGGCTTTTCCATAAAGCGTCTCACTTCATGGACGCCACTTTCAATTTGGGATCCCATTTGGATATAGCCATATCCTGTCTCTGGACCCGTCGGATTGATACCGTACGTCGCCATCCATCCGTCTTGTACCTTGGGTAAAAGGGCGTCCGTCGCCGCGTGAAACGCAGCCTCGTCCTTAATGACATGGTCGCTTGGCATCACCAGCATGACGGTGTCTGATGCATCTACCGCAAGTGCCGCCAACGCAATTGCGGGGGCTGTGTTTCGCGCGCAAGGCTCGAGTAAAATGATTGCGTCGGTAACACCGATTTCCGCCAGCTGCTCGCTAACAATCTCAGCATGCGCGGCGTTAGCAACGATGATGGGGGTGCCAAAGTGCTCTCTGTCCATCACGCGCAAGACTGTGAGTTGGAACATTGTGCGCGCACCGGTCAATGCCAGAAACTGTTTAGGCATTTGCGGTGTAGACATTGGCCACAGCCGTGTTCCACCGCCACCCGATAAAATCACAGGAGTTATGCTCACAAGTAATCCTTCAATAATATGCGCTGCACAGCGCCGCGATGTCGCCGAAGTCATGCAATAGGTCAAATACAAAAACCGATTGCTGTTCCATCACTTGCAAGTGCGATCCCGAATAAGTGCCAATTTTTCGGGCATTATTATGGCAGGATATTTTGCGACAAGCTTAATGAAGCCAAGTTGGAGAAACGACGATCGATAGTCGGCTATCGAGGCCAGGTCTAAACGCCGCTCACGCCGCCTGAAGGCGGTCCATATATTCGCGCATGTCTAGGGGTGGCATGCTTCGCATGTCTCCATCGTCGGTGACGGCGGCCTCAAGCGACCGTTCGTACAGCGCCCATGCTGTGGCAATGCCGCGGCCGTTGCTATGGCGTAGTGCCGTCTTGCCGGTGCTTTGAAAGCCAAGCTTGCGCAACACATTGCCCGACGCGGGGTTGTCGGTGAAGTGGCTCGCGACCAATTTCTTGTGGCCGATCGTCTTGGCTATCTCAACGACGGCACGGCTGGCTTCGGTGGCAAAGCCCAATCCCCAATATGGTCTGCCGATCCAGTAGCCGAGTTCAGCGTCATTATTTAAGTTACCAATACCACACGCGCCGATCAGGCGCGGCGCACCGTTGGTACGCAGCATCATCAAAAAGGACGGGAATTGTGCGTCATGCTCCTGCGTTGCGAAGCGCACTGCATCCTCGGTGGTATAGGGCCAAGGCGCGCGGGCGAGATTGCGGACAATACCTTCATCGGCAATTGCCTGATGAAGTTCGGCCGCATCTTCGGGCCAGCTGGGCCGTAACAACAATCTTTCGGTTCTCGCGAACATCATTTCACTCCCGTTCTGCGCCGCCCTTTGCATGATAAAGCGACAGCCATGTTACAGTTCCTCCGCAGGAGGCTGAGAACAGGGAGAATGAGACAAAAAGAAAGGGAGACCGGTTGACCCGTCTCCCTGTTCAAAGGTGGAAACCACCTGATGCGATTTCCGGGTCATCCGTCTGGACAACCCGGTATCGATTGTCCTGTTTATTCGGCCGCCGCAGCTGCCATGTCGACCGACACATATTTGCGGCCAAGTTTACCAGCGTGGAAACGCACACGGCCCGCGACGAGCGCGAACAAAGTGTGGTCCTTGCCAAGGCCAACGCCTGCACCCGGATAAACCTTGGTACCGCGCTGACGGATGATAATGTTGCCACCGATGACGCTTTCGCCACCGAATTTCTTAACGCCAAGGCGGCGGCCTGCTGAATCGCGACCGTTGCGTGACGAACCACCTGCTTTTTTATGTGCCATGGTCTAAACTCCTAAGTCAGAGCGTTGCCGCTCAAGCTTCCTTTGAAGCTGCAGCCTTTTTGGGCGCAGCGGCTTTCTTTGGTGCGGCTTCAGCCTTTTCGGCTTTCGGCGCAGCAGCCTTTTTCTCTTCCTTGCCGACGGCGAGGATACGCAGCAGCGTCAGTGACTGACGATGGCCCTGCTTACGACGATAATTGTGGCGACGGCGCTTTTTGAAAACGATCACCTTTTCGCCGCGCTCTTGCGCAATGATTTCGGCAGAAACGGTCAGGCCGTTTACGTCCTGCACTGTGTCACCGTCACCGGCCAACAGAACGTCACCAAGCGAGATCTTGTCACCCGCTTCACCAGACAGTTTTTCAACTGCGATTTTGTCTCCGGCGGCTACGCGATACTGCTTGCCGCCTGTGCGCACGATTGCGAACATGGCTATAACTCATCCGTTTCTACAGCTTAGCGCTCTTTTGAAGCGCGGTTGCTCAAACGCGTTACTCCAAAAGACGAATCTTGGGAGGTCACGCAAGAAGGGGCGCAGCTAGTCCAAGGATTTCATCCTGTCAACGCCTTTTGCCCGCCAGTAAGCGTGATTGCGCGGCCCTTGCATGGGCGTAGCTGCAGGTTTAGACACCCCATATGTCGATTATCAAGCCAATGCTTCGCCTGATGCCCCTCATTCTGCTCGCATCATGCGGCAGTATCGACGGGCAGTTTCCCTCGCTTGAACGGCGCGCGTACGAGAACAATGACGCGATAACCGCGCCCATAACACCGCCAGCAGCGCCGGTTTCCATGCCCGTGGAGCTCAAGGCGCAGGTCGATGCGTTGCTTTCGCGGCAC
>JBEDET010000097.1:0-3510 GCA_041175505.1 Pseudomonadota bacterium | reverse complement strand
CGATCGTAAGCGAAACTGTTTCGTCCGAACGACTCTCCGGTGTCCCAAAATCATTTTGCGGCTGGTATGTCATATGTCTACCTTATACCCATATTCGACTGTTGAGCAGCATATTGTGCCAGCTCCCGGGGTGTATTCAAGTTGTGAAAAACATCTGCGGATGTGATTGCTTGTGCGCCGGATACGGCAATCCAGTTTCGCATAGATAGATTATCCTGATGACGCAGATGTCTATCCAGCAATGGCGCAAGCGCAACAGGCCACACGCCAAACAGATAATGACCATCAATATAGATGGCGCGTTCAGAAAGGCGATCTGTCGGAAATTGCGCCACGGGCACGACATCGCAACCCGCGGTCACCACCGCATCAAACCCATTTTGTTGCGCATAATGCAGCGCTGCATTCAGGCCACCCAAAGGCCCCATGTCCGCGAATGGCCGGTCTTCGACCCAATCCATGCCAGGCCAAGCGCGCCCACAGACAATCAATTTGTCGACCTGATCGCGCAAGCCATCGGCGACATGTTCCATGAGTGGTTGGCCGTTCAACAAGGCAGCTGCCTTGTCTGCGCCAAAGCGCGAAGCCTTGCCTCCAGCGATGATCGCGCCCAGCCGCTTCATGCAAAATCCAATGAATAATGGTCCATTGCCGCGTGCCGATCCGTCATGACAGACCGTCCCTCAGCGCGCGGATATGTTCCGGGCCTATTCCGCAGCACCCACCGACCATATTTGCGCCTGAGGCCACCCATTTTTGTGCCCAGTCCAAGTAGCGGGGCGGATCAAGATCTGCGCGAATTTCTCTAAAGCCGCCATTGGCGGGCACTTCCTCGTCGGTGTGGGCAAAACCATTCGCATATACGCCAATAGCGATCGATTCTGTGCCCAAAGCCTGCTTGGCGCGGAGGACCGCCTCTTCCATTACTTCAGGCGCGCTGCAATTGAATAACATCGCCTCGGCACCGAATTCGGACGCCAGCGAGGCGGCCTGTTCGATCGTCTCGCCTGAGCGTAACATCGCGCTGCCTTCATCATTCAGCGTGAAGGATAACCAAAGCGGTCGCGCGTCGGCTTTCAGCATTTCGCCAACCAATCGCGCTTCAGCCAATGTGCTCAATGTTTCGGCAAGCCAAATATCGGCAAAAGGCGACAGACCTTCAATCAGAACTGCCAAGATTGCCCGTGCTGCCTCAACCTCAAACAGGTCGGGCCGATAGGAACCCAAGACCGGCGGCAGCGAACCTGCCACAATCAAATCATGCCGATTAGCCACATCTCGCGCCAACTGTCCTGCAAGCCGCGCAAGTTCGGTGCCGCGGTTGAGGAAACGCTCTTCACCGATGTGAAAAGGGACCACAGCATAGCTGTTTGTCGAGATCACCTTTGCGCCTGCCAACGCATAGCGTTCGTGGGCCTGGGTGACAAATTCCGGCCCTTCCATGAGCGCAAGAGCGGACCATTCCGGTTGTTGGAAAGGCGCGCCTAATCGCTGCAATTCGCGGCCCATACCACCATCTAATATGGTGGTCATCGCTTGAAATCCTCAGGGAACAGTTTGATGGCGCTCATAACGGGATAGGGGGTGAATCCACCCATCGCGCACAGTGAACCGAACTTCATGGTTTCGGCAAGATCGGCCAGCAACGCCAGATTGGCGTCGACATTATTGCCTGCGATAATCTGGTCGATCGTTTCGACGCCGCGCGTGCTGCCCAATCGGCAGGGCGTACATTTGCCGCAGCTTTCAATCGCACAAAATTCCATCGCAAAGCGCGCCATTTGCGCCATGTCGACGCTGTCATCAAAAACCGTAATCCCGGCATGGCCGATCAGCGCATCCGCCGCGGCGAACGCTTCATAATCGAAGGGCAGATCAAACTGCGCAGGCGCAATATACGCGCCCAATGGCCCGCCGACCTGAACACAGCGCACCGGGCGACCGCTTGCCGTGCCGCCGCCGATATCGTTGACCAGCTCGCCAAGCGTAATACCGAACGCGACTTCGAACAGGCCGCCATGTTTGACATTTCCCGCAAGCTGGACGGGCATCGTCCCCTTTGACCTGCCCATGCCATATGCGGCATAGGCTTCACCACCATGCGCCAATATCCATGGCACGGCAGCCAGCGTCAGCACGTTATTGACGACTGTGGGTTTGCCGAACAGGCCCTCAAGTGCGGGTAGGGGGGGCTTGGCGCGCACTTCGCCGCGCTTGCCCTCAAGGCTATTGAGAAGCGAGGTTTCTTCGCCGCAAATATATGCGCCAGCACCAACGCGAACTTCCACGACAAATGGCGCAATCAAATGCGCAGACAGCTGGATAGCGTCTTCCATTTTGGCAATGGCGTGCGGATATTCAGAACGGATGTAGATATAGGCTTTGCTCGCGCCCACGGCGAAACCGGCAATCGCCATGCCCTCGATCAGCATGAACGGATCGCCTTCCATCACCATCCGGTCGGCAAAGGTTCCGCTGTCGCCTTCATCGGCGTTGCAGACGATATATTTCTGGTCGGCTGTCGCATTCGCGACCGTCTGCCACTTAATGCCAGCCGGAAAACCCGCGCCGCCGCGGCCGCGAAGGCCCGATGTCATGATGGTTTCGATGGTTGCGTCAGCGCCAATTGCGCGCGCTTGGCCAAGACCCAGCCAGCCACCGGTTGCGTAATAATCGTCCAACGATGTCGGCCGCGTTTTGCCCGCGCGCGCAAACGTCAACCGGTTCTGCTTGGCAATGAAGGGGTGATCCTCAATCCGTCCGATCGATTCAGCGTCACCGCTTAAGATCGAAGGAACTTGATCGGCCGAGACTTGACCATAGCCCACGCCGTCAATGTCGACCAACGGCTCCATCCAGTGCATGCCCCAGCTGGACACGCGTTCGACCTCGACGCCCGCCGCGGCAAAAGCAGCCGCAACGGCATCCGCGCCGCAGGCGAACGCAACAGCGTCATTGGATATCCGGACTGTCACATCGCCTCCAGTAATGAATTAAGGCGTGCGTGATCCAATCGGGCGATGACTTGGTCGCCCACCAACGCAGCCGGACCAACCGCGCACATGCCAAGGCAATAGACAGCCTCTACCTTCACGCGGCTTTGCTTTTCGGCAATCGGCACCAACGCGTCCACACCGCGTGCCTTGCACGCCTCTGCGCGGCACAATTTCAATATGGGCCGCGTTTCGGCTTCTTTGCGGAAATCATGGTAAAAGCTTACAACGCCGTACACTTCCGCGCGGGTCAGGTTCAGCGCCTGTGCGATGTCGCGCATGGCATCTTCGCTGACATGGCCGAAAGCTTTTTGCACGTCATGCAGGATAGGCAATAACGGCCCTTCCCGGTGCGCATGTTCGGCGACTATGTCAGCGATGGAGGTCATTTAGAACACCACGACGCTGCGGATGCTTGTCCCCGCATGCATCAATTCAAATGCCTTGTTGATTTCCTCAAGCCCCATGACATGCGTAATCATCGGGTCGATTTCGATCTTGCCGGTCATATACATAT
>JBEDET010000096.1:0-4028 GCA_041175505.1 Pseudomonadota bacterium | reverse complement strand
GGCGATCATCTTTTTGCGCCAGCCGATGGTTTCTATAAATCAGACACCAGCTTGGCGCGCGTCGAATCGGTTCGTGGCGGCACGGCCTCAACACTCACCACCAACGGCCCTGGCGGCATTATCAACCTGATCGGCAAGACTGGCAAAAATGGCGGCGGTTCACTTGGTTTCGGTATTGGCCTTGACCATAACGATTATCGCGTTGACGCCGAATATGGGGCGAACCTCGCAGACGATCTGTATTTCCACGTCGGCGGGCACTTCCAACAGGGTGGTGACTATCGCAACTCCGGATATGATCCTGTTTCGGGTGGCCAAATTCGCTTGAGCATGACCAAAGAATTTGACGCTGGCTATGTCCGGCTGACGGGTAAAGTCATCGACAAGAAAGAGCAGGCCTATTTCCCTCAGCTAGTTTCGCGCACCGGGAACGCCACCAGCGGCGTCGTTGGCACCAGCCTCGGCAATTTCAGCGCTGCTAACCATAGCCTTTACAGCAACCTGACACGCAATGGTCTGGCCGTAAACGGACGCAACCAGTTGGAGCCTTACGATACAGCTGACGGTCTGCATCATAAAGTGAAGTCGATTGGTCTCGAAACCAATTTTGATCTTGGCGGCGGTATCGAATTGTCGACCAAGTCGCGCTATCAGGACATTTCGGGTCAGTTTCTGGGCTTCTTTAGCTATGGCGCTTTGAATGCAGCTTCGCTGGCGGGTGCGACCTATTTCAATGGGTCGCGCGCAGGTACGGCTGTGACAGCAGGAAACCTGCCTAACGGCTTTGCGACGGAAGTAGCAGTTTTTGACGTTAATCTGGACGACCTGAGCAACTTTGCAAATGACGCCCGTCTGTCGAAGACCTTCGAAATGGGCAGCTCGACCGTTGATGTCGCCATTGGGCATTTCTTCATGCACCAAAATTTCAAGCAGGATTGGCATTGGACGCGCCTTGTTACGACGACCGAAAATGATGCCGCGCTGATCAATGTGCCTGGATCGATCAATGGCATCGCCGGCGTTAACCAAGCCTTTGGTTGGGACGGTTCGAACCGTAATTATGACCTTGAGGCTCAAGTAAGCTCGCCTTTTGCGGCGTTGGCCGTGAAAACGGGCGATCTGAGCGTCGATGCCAGCGTTCGTTATGACAATATGCGCCAGAATGGCATCAGAACAGCCGGCGCAGGTGCACCGTTTGACGTTAATGGCGATGGACGGATCACAGGGTCTGAAGCAACGGTTTCGCTGAACACCGGCGTAGCCGATGCGCGCGCGGATCTCACCGCGAACAACCTCGCATGGTCATTGGGTGCCAATTATCTGCTTGGCGACAACTTCTCGATCTTTGGCCGGGCATCCAGCGGTGCATCCTTCAACTTTGATCGCGCCTTGGATTTCGGTGTGCGCGACACAAACGGGGCATTACTCACTGGCGCAGAAGGTGCGTATGTCGACAAGGTCGACCAGTATGAAATCGGCTTCAAGGCGCAAGATTTGGAATTGGGTGGCGGCAAGCTGGATGTTTACGGGACATTGTTCAAGTCGACGACCGAAGAATCGAATATCACGATTACGCCGCCAACCGGCCAGATCCGCAAATATGACGCCAAGGGCCTTGAGCTCGAGGCTTTCTATAAGAACGGCATATTCGATCTGTACGCGACCGCGACCTATACCGATGCTGCAATCACCGACGCCCGTAATTCTGCAGGTGTGGCGAACAGCGCGCTCATCGGGAACCAGCCGCAGCGTCAGGCCCGTTTAATCTGGGCCGTCACGCCAAGCGTGAATTTGGATCAGGTCCGCCTTTCGGCAAGCTGGATTGGTACAGGCGACAGCTTTGCCAATGATGCGAACACGCTAACCCAAAAGGGATATTCGGTTGTGCATCTGACAGGTGCAGTGAACCTGACTGATAATCTGGAATTCTCGCTCAACGTGAACAACCTGTTCGACAAAGCGGGTATCACGGAATCTGCGAATGACGGACGTGAAACGCTGTTCGCGGGCGCGCCGAACACGGTCACCATCGGTCGTTCCATTCAGGGGCGCACCATGGCCGCGAATGTCCGCTTCAAATTCTAATTAAGTAGATACAGGAATCGGCGCCTGCTTTGTGCGGGCGCCGTTTTTGTTTGTGCGCGCGCGTTATGTCGCCGGGTCCTTAGTGGATAATGGACTAAAGCTTTTGTAGCGCTTCAAAATAGCTGCTGTTGGCCACCGTATCGCGCAGCACAAAATCGCGCAGCTTGCTCCGCCGTTGCGCAAGTTCCCCCAGCATGGCCTGTATTTGCCCGCTGGGTTCTGACGCCGGTGTCGCTGCTTTGCCCCAACCCATACCATAGAGAACGAATTTGTAATTCGTGGCGGAAAAGCACTGGGTCGTGCTGTGAAAATCATAGATGCTGGGCACCGCAGTTTTCCAAGTCGCCAGATTCGCCTGAAGCGACGATGGGATGGTCTTAGGATCACAATTGTCGCGCCAAAAGGCCGTGTCCCGGCGGTTGGACAAACAGTAATGCATCTTCAGGAAGTCGGCGATGTTGTTGTAATGATTGTGCAGGATCCGGTTGTAGCTGGATTGGGGCTGTGATCCGCCCAGGTACCGCGGCACAAATTCAAGCATGGCCCAATTGGCCATTTCAATGAGGTAAATTCCGGTCGATTCCAGCGGTTCCAGAAAACCGCTCGATAGCCCGATGGCAACGCTATTTCCGCGCCATTGTTGGTCATGATAGCCGATCCGCATGTCCAGCCGCCGTGATTCCAACATATCAACCGGTTGCTGCACATAGGCGGCGAGCTCGGCCTTTGCAGCATCATCATCTATATAACGCGAGCTATAGACATGGCCCACGCCGCGGCGATCCTGAAGCGCAATGTCCCATATCCAACCCGCACTTTGCGCCGTAGACTTTGTGTAACCGATGACGTCGGCAAGGCTATCATTCGGCACCCGCGTCACAATGGCGCGATCAACGAACAAGGTGTCGGAAAGGCTGTTAAAATTATTCTGTTGATCCGAATTGATCAACCGTGCCGCAAAGCCGGTGCAATCGACAAACAGGTCGGCTTCGATCCGCTCCTTATTGTCGAGATGTAATGCGCTGATGTCCTCAAAATCCCGATCAATTTGGATGACTTTTTGAACTTTGTGGCAAACGCCGCGCGCCTTGCTGTGTGCTTTTAGATATGTCGCCAACTTGCCGGCATCGAGATGATAGGCATAAGCCAGCGCGCCATCATAAGGCTTGTCGCTGAAATTCTTCGGCGCCTGGCCGCGCCGTGCAATTTCGGCCTGCACGGAAAATTGTTCGGCATAAGGCGCGCGTTGCTCCAAGGGCAGCTGCAACCATTGCCATGTCGCATCTTTGCCCGCGACCATGATTTGGTCGCCAAAGGGATGAAAATAGCTGTTGGCACCGCACAATTGGGGGTCGTCGCGCCAATTGATGAACTCAATCCCATGTTTGAATGTCGCGCCGCAGGCTTGGAGGAAGATATGTTCTTCAATGCCACATGCTGCCAGCGTTTGACGGATCGATGGGATCGTGGCTTCGCCGACGCCGACGGTCGGAATATCTTCGGCCTCGATAACCGTGATTTCAACGGGCCGGTTCAATGTGTGCGGCAGCTGGTTCTGCAAAAATGCCGCCGTCAACCAACCGGCCGTGCCGCCACCGACAATGACGATTGCTACGGCACTGCCTGCATCATTTTTTGCCATTCACAGCCCTTTTTGCGAGTTCAAAGGCACCCGCAATGCCGGAGCATGTGCCAAGGCCCGGCGGCATGATGATCGCGCCAGCATCCACGCCGAAATAGCTGCCCACACGCTTTGCGGCCTGTTCTCTTATCTTATCGAGAAGCCCCACGGTTTGCATCACCCCGCCGCCCAAAATAATGCGCTGCGGAGAATAAAGTGCAATCTGGGTCTGGCACAGTTGCGCCAAATAATCGGCAATGATGTCATGCGCGACATGGTCAGGCGCCAGTTCGGAGAGCGAAGCGCCCCAGCGGGCCTTAAT
>JBEDET010000095.1:0-4210 GCA_041175505.1 Pseudomonadota bacterium | reverse complement strand
CTCCTGAGCGACGATCGGGAATGGCGTGGACCAATCGAGCATCCAATGGAACGGAACGCCCTGAAACCAGCTTTTTGACGCTTGGGACTGCGCCTGCGACTTTGGGTTAGCGGCAACAAACCGCGCAACCTCTCGCGCGCGCATCATTTCTATTGCAGCCCTATGTATCACAACCGGTCTCGCATCGCATAATAGAGCAGCCCAAGGGTCGCGAGCGGCTGTGCCAACCACTTGCCGCCCGGGAACCGGCTGTGCGGCAGACTGGCAAAGACATCGAACTGCGACATGGTACCAAGCACGGCCTCCGCCATCACCTCACCAGCGACCGTTGTCACCAACGCGCCATGACCGGAGAAGCCGTGTGCGTAGAAGACATTTCCCTTGCGCCCCATGTGCGGCAGCCGGTTCATCGTTACGCCCACGGCTCCACCCCATGCATAATCAATCTCTGTCTGGGCAAGCGAAGGAAAGACCTCAACCATATGCTTTCGGACAAACCCCGCAATGTCGGCCGGCGGGCGCCGGACATATTTCTCACCACCGCCGAAAATCAGGCGTTTATCCGCGCTCAAGCGGAAATAGTTCAAAACAAACCGGCTGTCCGCAATCGCGGCGTCACTGGGCAAAAGCTGGCCTGCATTGGGCAACGGCGCGGTCGCGATGTTATAGTTCATAATGGGGACAGTGTAGCGGCTAAGTTCCGGCGCAATATCTCCGGTCCAGTTGTCGGTGGCCATAAGCACATGGCGGGCGGTGAGCGATCCTGTCCCCGCCTGTATCTCGACATAGGTTCCATTATCCATCGGCCTTTGCGCAGCGCTATGTTCAAATATCGAAACACCCGCCGCCTTCGCCGCTTTTGCTAATCCAAGCGCGTAGTTCAACGGATGGAAATGCCCGCCTTTGGTGTCATAAAGGCCGCCGTGATAATCGCCGCCGTTAATGTGCCTGCTGATGTCTGCAGCTGCGACAACCTCGACCGAATCCCAACCAAATTCGCGCGCCAAAAACGCAGCCTCGCGTTGCATGTCCTCGAAATGTCCCGGCTTATAGGCGGCTTCCAGATGGCCGGATTTCAGATCACATTGGATGTCATGCTTGACGATGCGATCATGCACGCGCGCGCCTGCGCCCCATGCCAAATCGAATATGGCCTTTGCCCGCTCTCGCCCAAACTCCGCGTCGATTTCACGCATCGACCAGCGCAGGCCGGGAATGAGCTGCCCGCCATTGCGGCCTGATGCACCAAAGCCGACGCTCTGCGCCTCAAGTAACGCGACTTTCAGCCCTTTTTCGGCGCAGGCTAACGCAGCAGACAGACCGGTAAAGCCGCCGCCAATGACCGCGACGTCGCAATCCAAAGCATAATCGAGCGGGCGCTGCGTTTCCCAGCCATTGGCGGTCGCGCGGTAATAGCTGTCATTCAACCGATCAGGCATTACACCCTCAACAACAAATGCTCGCGTTCCCAGCTTGATACGACCGATTGGTAGTTGAACAATTCATAATCTTTGATGGCATAAAAGATGTCGAAAAACTCTTCGCCAATCAGGTTGCGGACGGGCTTACACGCGCTGAAACGGTCAAGCGCTGCTTCCAAAGTCCGGGGCAATGTCCGCGCACGGTTGTACGCGCTGCCCGTGATCGCCTTGGCCGGGATCATGCGTTCTACCATACCGATATAACCACAGACCAAAGATGCAGACATGGCGAGATAGGGATTGGAATCCGCGCCGGGCAAACGGTTTTCGACGCGGCGGTTGGCCTTGTCAGAAATCGGCACGCGGAAACCGCAGCTGCGGTTATCTTCGCCCCACTGCACGTTAATCGGTGCGGCGCTGTCGGGGCGCATCCGGCGGAAGCTGTTCACGTTCGGCGCCCAAAGCGGTGACACTTGCGGCATGAACTTCACAAGCCCCGCGATGTAGCTCCGGAACAGCGCGCTGTCGCGGCCATTGGCGTTGGAAAACAGATTGCGTCCGGTCTCGGCATCCACCACCGATTGGTGCAGATGCATCGCGCTGCCCGGTTGGCCAGCCATTGGGTTGGCCATGAACGTGGCATAGACGCCATGTTGCTTGGCCACGGCGCGCACAACGCGTTTGAACAGAAATACCTGATCCGCAAGCTTCAACGGGTCGCCGTGTAGAAAGTTGACCTCAAGCTGGGCCGCGCCCATTTCGTGAATCATCGTGTCGATGTCGAGACCCATCAATTCACAGTCATCATAGATGTGATCGATGATGTCTTCATATTCGTTCATCGCCTCAAGACCATAAGGCTGGCTCGCCGTTTCCGCGCGTCCGCTCGAACCCGTCGGCGGAACCAACGGGAAATCAGGATCGACATTTTGGCTGACGAGATAAAATTCAACCTCGGGCGCTATAATAGGTTTCCACCCGCGGCTGGCATAAAGGGCCAGTATCTTTTTCAATATCGTCCGCGGCGCGATTTCCACTTCAGTGCCATCACCGTGAAGGACGTCGGCAATCACAAATGCGGTGGGCGATTTGAAACCCGGCGCAACGCAAATCGTGTCTGGATCAGCGATCAGGATTTTGTCCGGATCCTTGTCCCAAATATCTTCGATATCTTCGGGATAATGGCCATCGATTGTGCAGATAAAAACGCTACCGGGAATGCGGAGCGATTTGTCGCGGACGGACGACAGGAATTTCTTGGCCGGCAATACTTTGCCGCGCTGCACGCCGTTAATGTCGGGAACGATGCATTCGACCTCGTCGATCTTATGCTCGGCTATCCAATTGGCGAGATTTACAGTCATAAAACAATATGTGCGCAGACCGACTTGAAAAGGTCAAGCCAGCCCGCGCACATCATGGAATGCAATATACGGTCTTAGAAACCGTAGCTGAGCGAAAATACGACGCCAGCGGTGCTGTCTTTGAATGCAAACACCGAACGACGGTTGGTGTCGACATAAGATGCGCCAAGTGTAAAGCCTGCAACATTAGCCGTCAGACCAAGCGTCCAATCGAGCTTTTCACTGCCCGCGGTAAACGCGCCATCTTCAATGCCCATTGATGCAACGATCGAAATTGGCGAGTCAGGCAAAGCAACCGACGCATTGGTAGCGACATAGACGTTGTCAGCGTTACCGGTGTTGTCCTGGCTTGGAACGTAGCTCAATTGCAAGCCAACGGTTGCTGGTCCGACTGTCGAGCCAAGCTTACCGGTCAGTTCAAGATAGTTGAAGCTGGATACGCCCGGGTAGACATAATAAGTCGCACCGATGTCGTAAGTCAGTTCTTCACCGCCCGAAAAACCGGCATAAAGATCAACTTCAAGATCATCGCCCGCATTTTCGGAGAGATTTGAAGCCCACGCGCCGACATAAAAGCCGGACTCATGCTTGACGGTCAAATATGGCTGAAGTGCAAAGCCCTTGTCAGACAGCGATACGCCCCGGAAACGATAGTCGGATACCAAAGCGGCACCGCCCGAAACAGTGATTGGGCTGGAGGCTTCTTCTGCCGCCGCATCTTGGGCGAAAGCAGGAACGGAAATGGCCATCGCGCTCATCGCGACGCTCATTGTTGCCAGCTTCAAAATGGATTTACGCATAAAATTACCCCTTCTTAGGTACACAAAAAACTGCGCCGAAAGCGACCGCATAGCGCTACATTCGGCAGATACCGTTCTATCCCGCTAAATCTAAATGCCTGCGCAATACCGCTATATATCGGCCTGCGCTTTATTGTGCAGGTGCACACAAACATCAAAACTTACCGCAGGCAAGTTATTTTGTGTCAATGTCATTGTCCTTTTTACGCAATGTGACAAAACCGTCACAGTCTTGCGCAGGATTGCGGTATCGGCGAGCACAGCACAGAGTAACGCCCAGTTCGATTTTAAGCGATCAGTCAAACAGCCGCGGCGGGACGGTGCGGTTGACGACTTCACGCAACGCAAATGCGGTTTCGATCCGCGCGACCCTTGGCAATCGGGCAATTTCCTGCCGGTGAATGAGCTCATAATCCTCAATCGATGCGGCACGCACGACCAGCAGATAATCATTCCGGCCGCTCATAAGGTGGCACCGGATGGTCGACGGGCTTCCCACCACGGCGGCTTCAAATGCCGCCATTGCCTCTTCGCTCTGACTGTCCAGCGTGATGGTGACCATCACCGTCGCGGCAAGCCCAAGTTTACGCAGATTCACATCCGCGCGATAGCCACGCAGAATACC
>JBEDET010000094.1:0-4386 GCA_041175505.1 Pseudomonadota bacterium | reverse complement strand
CTTTTCTATCTGCAAGCGCGCGGCATTACCCCTGCCGAGGCAAAGAAGCTGATGTTGCAGGCCTTTGTCGCCGGCGTGTTTGAAGGCGCGGCAGATGAAGAGATGCTGACTGAAGCGGCTTTAGCCAAATTGGGGGATTTGGTGTGACCACCACCGCCCTTCGTGACCAATTCCCTGGCCTTGCGAACAACTGGCATTATCTCGACACCGCCGCGACGGCGCAAAAACCGCAGGTCGTGCTCGACGCGATGATGCGTGCCGGTGGCGCAGATTATGCCACCGTCCACCGCGGCGTCTATGCCCGATCAGCCAATATGACTGTCGCGTTTGAGGCGGCGCGCGAGCGCGTGGCGCGGTTCATCGGCGCAGCATCGCCGAACGAAGTCGTGTTCGTGCGCGGCGCGACAGAGGGCATCAATTTGGTCGCGCAAAGCTGGGGCCCAGCCAATCTGACCGCTGGCGACCGCATCATGCTCAGCCAGTTGGAGCATCACAGCAATATCGTGCCGTGGCAGATGCTGTGTGAAAAGGTCGGCGCGCATATCGACGTCTGCCCGCTGACCGACGACGGCCTGATTGACCTCGACTGGTTGGAAGCGAACCTTACTGCACAGCATAAGCTCGTCGCGCTCGCGCATGTGTCCAATGTGCTTGGGTCGGTCCTTGGCGTCAAGCGTGCGGCCAAGGCTGCACATGCTGTTGGCGCCAAGCTTATGCTCGATGGCTGTCAGGCCGCACCGCGCATGCGGCTGAACATGGCCGAGCTGGGCTGCGACTTTTACGTCATGTCCGGCCACAAATTATACGGCCCAACCGGGGTTGGCGTGTTGTGGGCAAAGGCGGAAACGCTGGATTCCATGCCGCCATGGCAAGGCGGCGGCGCGATGATTGATCGTGTGACCTTTGAAAAGACCACCTACGCCCCGGCGCCATCGCGGTTTGAGGCGGGCACGCCGATGATTATCGAGGTAATCGGCCTGCACGCCGCGATCGACTTTATCGACAGCTTTGGTCCCGAGGCGATATTTGCGCATGAAAGCGCGCTCGCCGCGCAAACGCGCGATGCCTTGCGCGGTATCAATTCGGTCACCTTATATGGTCCGGAAAAGTCCGCTGGCATCGTGTCCTTCAGCATGGAGGGCATCCATCCGCACGATATTGGTACGATATTGGATGAAGAAAATGTCGCCATTCGTGCCGGCCATCACTGCGCACAACCGCTGATGGACCATCTGGGCATTCCCGCCACCGCGCGGGCGAGCTTTGGTATTTATAATGACGAAAATGATGTCGCAGCGCTGGTGCGCGGGCTGGAACGGGTGAAAAGGATTTTTGGATGAACGAGAACATCCGGATAGAAGAAGTTGATAGCGTCGAAAAGCCGCCCCGTGCGCGCGTGGAAAACGCCGTCGAAACGCCAGGCGAGACATTGGCCCGCAAGAAGGATTATCTGGAAGGGTTTCTCGCGCAGAAACCTGCTGCGCCATCACCGGGCGAACCCGACGGCGATTTGTACGAAGCGGTCATTGCGGCGCTTAAGGAAATTTACGACCCGGAAATTCCGGTGAACATTTATGACCTTGGCCTGATTTACAATGTCGAGATCAATGACGGCCATGCGCTTGTGTCGATGACACTGACGACCCCGCATTGCCCAGTCGCGGAATCGATGCCGGGTGAAGTTGAACTGCGCGTTGGCGCGGTACCGGGCATTGGTGATGCTGAAGTAAATTTGGTCTGGGAACCGGCATGGTCGCCAGCCAATATGACCGATGAAGCCCGTCTGGAGCTTGGAATGTTATGACCGATGTAAAGACCCGCGTTCGCCCCGCTGCAGTCATCCTGACGCCCGCGTCGGAAGCGCGGATTGCTGAACTGATGTCCAAGGCACCCGAAGGCGCGATTGGCGTGAAACTGTCCACGCCGCGTCGGGGCTGTTCGGGCCTCGCTTATTCGGTCGACTATGTGTCCGAAGCCATCGCCTTCGATGAAAAAATCGAAACGCCGGGCGGCGTGCTCTATATCGATGGCGGCTCGGTGCTCTATCTTGTCGGATCCATCATGGATTGGGTCGAAGATGAATTTGCCGCTGGCTTTGTCTTCAATAATCCCAACGCCACAGGCAGTTGTGGATGCGGCGAAAGCTTTACGGTTTAAAAACCGAACTGCAGCCGGAACGCCACGCCGATGTCATCCGGCGCGTTTTCGAAATGCCCCGGCTCCTGTCGCCAGAACAGGTTTGACGAGAAATAGCCGCCGCTTATTGGCAATATCCAAGCAACCTCACTCGCGATTTCGCGGCCTTGCGGCGCAAGGCTGAAGCGCCTGATGCCGAATGTCGGCGTGCGCGTCGCATAATCATAGGCAATGGGCACATTTAGCGCGAGACCGCCGCTGGTGACACGCAGCGGTTGGGCAACCCGAAACGCCAGCCGGTCGCCATGTGCAAATGCATTGGCCCGTGTGACGTCAAAGGAGAATGCGTTGCTCTTCAGAAGGCTTTGTCCAGTCAGTGTCGACCCCGCGTTGGCATAGGTCCACCCTTGCCGCCAACTGGTGCCGATGGACCAATCCTGTCCCAAGGACGCTTCCATATTGCCGTCCATGAACAGGCTGCGCGCACCGCCGCGACCAATGAAGTTGGCAAAGCGGGCACCTAGGATGGTTTCATCCTCCCGCATCCAATTGGCACCCAGCGCCAGTCCGACCGGCCCGATCTTGCGATCCAGCGAGAGTCCTAATGTTGCATAAGGGTATTCGCGGGTACCGCGGCGGAGATATTTGTCGCCGGCACCTTCATACAGACGGGCGTCACCCCGTTCGATACTACCCGTCAGCCCAAAAGCACCCAATTTCTGTCGCAGGGCAAAGGAATTGCCGGGCTGGCGTTCAAAGCCGCCCTCCATCCGTGCCTCACCAGCGGTCAAAAACGCGCTGCTTGCCATGTCTTGCAAGGCCACAACCTGATGGGCGGCGGTTTGCCGAATGCCCAAGCTAAAGCGTGTATCTTTGCTAATCGCTGCGCTCACCCGGCCTGCCAACAACCGCGCCTGTCGCGCTTGCCCGTCCGAAAGCGCGAGCGGCAATGTGCTGGCTGTACCAACGCCGCTGTCGCTGATGGAAAATGCAATGTGGGTTGTGCCATCAACCGCGCTGACCGACCGCCCCTGATGAATAAGCGCAGGCGTTAACCGCAAACGGGGCGCAGTGGCATGCAAACCATGCGCAAGGTCGATGTCATATGCACGGCCATAGCTATCGACTATCACCGCGTTCACGGGACGATAGGACATCGCAACATCGCCCATCGGGCCGCTTGTTGTGCCACCATCGCCCGACAGCGGAACGGCTATTGTTGTGCCCGCCAATGACGTCGTTCCGGAGGGCGCAAAGGCGCGCGCAATATCCAATATACCGCGGCCATAAATTGCGTCAGTGCCAGGGTCGCCCGCATCACGCGCGGACGTCAGCAGCAGATTGACGATTTGCGAACCCGTCAGGTTTGGGAAAGCCTGTGCAAGCAATGCTGCGGCACCGGCAATCTGCGGCGCGGAAAATGATGTGCCGTTGAAAACGCGGGTGATTGTCTGACCATTTTGGTCGAACCGGTAAATTGCGTCGTCCCGATATTCGCAGCAGATGCCCTGCCCCAGCGCTGACAAAACCGACGCCTGCGAAACGCCGGCCTTGTTGCTGAAATTCGAAATCACGCCCTGATCATCAACCGACGCAGCAATGATGACGAGGCCGTTACCATTGGCCAACAACGCCTGGGCAAACGGGCTTGGATTGTTCGGGTCGAACGCAGGCACCGCATCATTGCCTTCATTACCAGCCGAAGCGACGATGATGATGCCTGCCTGCGTGGCGCGGTTAATCGCCGCACGAAGCGTGGCACTCGCGCCACCTGCGCCACCCAGAGATATGTTTACAACGCGCGCACCATTGTCGATGGCGCGGTCCACGCCTGCTGCAATCGCGGCGTCATAAAACGCGCATTCCGCCTCATCCTCTCCAGGCGCGGCGGTGGTGCAGCTGCCGGCTTGGTCCGCACGCAATGCCAAAATCGTCGCGTTAAAAGCAATGCCATGGACATCGCGGTCATCCTTGGCAGCGGCAAGCACGCGCGTGACTTCCGTCCCATGACCGTCATCGTCGCCAAGCGGCCTGCCTGCGCCGGTGACATCGCCCGACTGCGCGTGAATGCGCCCGGTGAATTCATGGCTATTGGGATCAATCCCCGAATCAATAACGCCCACGGTCACACCCAATCCCGATGCGCCGGTGCGATAGGCCGTTATCGCGTTGTGAAAGCCCGGACCGTCGGACCGATTAAATTCCGCTGTCGCAAAATTTGGCGAGGGTGGTGGTGGCGGAGGGGTTGGT
>JBEDET010000093.1:0-4548 GCA_041175505.1 Pseudomonadota bacterium | reverse complement strand
GAGCGCAACGTCGGAAATCGCAATCCGCGCCGAACCAAAAACGCCCGAGACATTGGCGGTGAAGTTGTTCGATTGGCGTGAGCCATCAAACATCAGCACACGGTCATGCGGAATATTGGCTTCGTCGGCCATTTCAAGCAACGCCGTCCGCACTGGCCCCGCAGGCACCGGCTTATATTCGTTGAACATCGGTTCAATCACCACAGGCGCAAGCAAGATCGTCGCCGCCGCGGCAAAGGCCGCAAGGCCGCCAGACCATATCCACCATGTTTTGCCCGCACGGCGAATGAGCGCATAGACGCCGAGGAAAAACAGCCCGCCCAATATGCTCGAAATCGTGATGCCAATCGCATTTTGCGCGAGGAAATCAGACAATGGCTGGTCCGTGCGGCCATAGGATCGTTCAAAACCCCATTGCTCATAAATGCCCCATGGCAGGCTAATCACCCCCGAAATGACAAAGAAAGCAACACAGATTGTCCATGTCCGCAATGCCCAGCCGCGATTTTGCAATCTCGCCGACAGGCGGTCGAGCAAGCCCGAACGCACAACAAGCCACGTAACAATTGCTGTGACAACCAACCCCGCCAACAACATCCAATGCGTGGCGATGGTATAGCTTTCGGCCTTTTGCAGCGCCTCTGGCCCCAGACTGTCAATATAACGCGCGGTCTCTGTCGCTGGATCAAATGCCATAGATCTTCCCTCCGATATGCTGTGTTAGCTATATCACACAGCATGGACATGCAACCGCATCTTGCGGACGGGCTGCATATGGGGGTTTATGGCTAGGGGTCGTTTACGCAACAGCGTCGATAAACCGCTCCGCATCCAATGCGGCCATGCAGCCTGTGCCCGCGCTGGTGCATGCTTGGCGATAGATGTGGTCCATCACATCGCCGCAGGCAAATACGCCGGGGATGCTGGTTTCCGTTGCCTGACCCTCTGCACCGCCGCGCACCTTAATATAGCCGCCGGCCATATCCAGATGCCCTTCGAAAATAGCGGTGTTCGGCTTGTGTCCGATGGCGATGAACACACCGTGCAATTCGATATCTTCGGTTCCGCTGCCGTCGGTCGCGGCAATGCGCATGCCCGTGACACCCATCGCATCGCCCAGAACCTCATCCAATGTGTGGTTCCATTTGATGGTGATTTTGCCTTCGGCTTCGCGCGCAAACAGGCGGTCTTGCAATATCTTCTCCGCCTTCAACTTGTCGCGGCGGTGGACCAAGGTCACATGGCTGGCGATATTGGCGAGGTATAAAGCTTCTTCGACCGCGGTATTGCCGCCGCCGATGACAGCCACGGGCTTGTTGCGATAGAAAAATCCGTCGCAGGTTGCGCAGGCCGATACGCCCTTGCCCATGAACGCAGTTTCGCTAGGCAGGCCGAGATATTGCGCGCTTGCGCCGGTTGCGATGATGACCGCGTCGGCGGTGTAATCACCCGCACCGCCCGTCAGGACAAAGGGCCGCTTCGAAAAATCGACCTTTTCAATATAGTCATTTTCAATCCGCGTGCCGAAACGTTCGGCGTGCTTGCGCATCCGCTCCATCAATTCAGGACCCATGACACCCGCATCATCACCGGGCCAGTTGTCGACTTCGGTCGTAGTCATCAACTGCCCGCCGATTTCAACACCGGTAATCATCATGGGCGTCAGGTTGGCGCGCGCGGCATAGACCGCCGCGGTGTAACCGGCGGGACCGGAACCGATAATGATAACAGGGGCGTGGCGATTTTCGGTCATGGACGGTCTTTCTGATTCTGTTCGGTCCGGACATAAGCGCCGCCACCGCTTTGGCCAAGTGCGCCGCCCGACTTATCCCCATTAAATTAGCGCTTCACATTATGACGTCGGCAACTTATCAGGCGGGCCGAAACACGGGTTTAGGGAGCATTTTCATGGCTAAAATCACAGTAATTTCACGCGATGGCCAAGGCCGCGAAGTTGAGGCTGAAAATGGCCTGAGCCTGATGGAAGTCATCCGCGACAATGGCTTTGACGAACTGCTGGCATTGTGCGGCGGCTGCTGCTCATGCGCGACGTGCCACATCCATGTCGATCCCGCCTTTGCCGATCGCCTGCCCAAGATGAGCGAAGACGAAAACGACTTGCTCGACAGCACCGACCACCGCAACGAAACCTCACGCCTGTCGTGTCAGGTTCCTGTGACGGATGCGCTTGACGGCCTAATCGTCACCATCGCGCCTGAAGATTGATCTTTCGCGTTCGTCATCCTGAACTTGTTTCAGGATAACACGCGACGGTGGTTTGTTATCCCGAAACGCGTTCGGGATGACGACTATTTTGTTAAATTCAAACCGCCGTAACGAGGCCAATCATCGCCCCTGTCATCGCAGAGGCGAGATTGCCTGCGACCCAGCTTTTCATACCCAATGACGCCGCTTCGGTGCGGCGTGCAGGGCATAAGGTGCCGATCGTCGACACAAGCAGTCCGATGCTGGCCAAGTTGGCAAATCCGCATAAGGCATAAGTGACAATCAGCTTGCTGCGCGGGCCCAAGGTGCCATCAGCCAACGCCGCCATATCGAGATAGGCGACATATTCGTTCAATATCGCCTTGGTTCCCATCAACCCGCCGGCAGTTCCTGCCTCCTCCCACGGCACGCCGATTGCCCACATCAATGGCGCAAACAGCCAGCCGAACATCCGCCGCAGCGTCAACGC
The DNA here is from genome assembly GCA_041175505.1 of Pseudomonadota bacterium. Classification (GTDB taxonomy): domain Bacteria; phylum Pseudomonadota; class Alphaproteobacteria; order Sphingomonadales; family Sphingomonadaceae; genus Sphingorhabdus_B. Next base: position 1,853 of record JBEDET010000093.1, on the reverse strand, counting down.
CGCCCCGTCAACAAAGGGCAGCACGGTCAGCATCTGGTCAACCAAAGCAACGAGCGCAAACACCACGATGATGATACCAATAACCGCAAGGAACAGCTGAACCCCGTCCATCGTCCCGGTGATGACCGCATCGATGCTGCTTTCATATTTCAAGCTGGTGTCATCTGGATCCATCTGGGTATCCCCCGCGCCCGGCACCATCAGCCGGGCAATCAGGATCGACGCGGGCAGCACAATCAAAGATGCCGAAATCATATGGCCGACAGCGTCAGGAACCGTTTTGGACAGCGTCTGCGCATAAAGGATCAGGATCGCGCCGGAAATTGTCGACATCGCCAGCACCATGACCATGAACAATTCGCTGCGGCTCATTTTCTCAAAATAGGCACGGACGACCAGAGGCGCTTCGACGACGCCCAAAAAGATATTCGCCCCGGCGCTTAAACCAACGACGCCGCTCACCCCCATTGTCTTTTGCATCGCCCAGCTTAACCCGCGCACGATGATCGACAGGATTTTCCAGTGCCACAATAATGCGGAAAGCGCCGAGAAAACGATGACCAAAGGCAATATCTGGAAGGCAATAATCAGCGGAGGGCTTGCACCTTCCTTCAGCACGAACGGCAATTCCCCGCCGCCGGTATAGCCGAACATATAGCTTGAACCGACCAAGGTCGCCTTTTCGACCGCCATGACCGCGTAATTGGCGAGCATGATAACGTCCCACACAAAGGGGACCCGCACGATTACCAAAGCGATCAATATTTGCAGCAGCAACGCGCCAGCGATCCAGCGCCAGCCCGGAAATGCTTTGCGCTGCTCGGAAAATCCCCACGCCATCAACAATATGACCGCGACCCCGATCAACCCCTGCAGTTGCGCGAGCATCGCCATTAACCGCGCATTGCCTGATCCAGCGACTCCTGCAGCACGGGATAACCATGACCGTCCGGGATGCAGAGCCAGTTTCCGTCTTCGCGCTTATCGATATAGGTCAGCACAGTGGAAACCGGATGCGCGGCGGCATGCGCCGCAGCGGCGTCAAAATCACCAAACATCGCAAGCCGTTCCAGATTGCGGCGCGTCGGGAAGATGATCTTCACCTCGCCCTTGTCGGCTTTTTCCAAAACCTCTGCCGCGCTAGCCCAAAACAGCGCCCGGTTTTCGGTGTGGTCCACGGTGGCCAGCGGCGTGGTGTTGCCTGCATCCACCAAATAGAAGCGTGTATCGAAAACCCGCGATGCCCGCTCAAACGCTGGTGGCCGCCAGCGTGACCATGGCACGAGCTGGTCAAAATCGGGCTCCCAGCCAAAGCGGTTGCATATGGCTTGCAGGCTTTCCCCATCATGCAACGCCGCGCGCGGGGCATCGCAATCGGCGGGGTCATCAACACCCTTTAGCCCAAGCGCAAGGCCAGCCTCCTCAATCGTCTCGCGAATGGCCGCCAGCCGCGCCGCGGCCTCGTCCAATGGCAAAGGGCCGCGGAGCATTTCGGCATAATCGAAATCCGCCGGATCAACCTTCCCACCCGGGAAAACCGCCGCGCCGCCCGCAAAAGCCATTGCCTTGATGCGTTCGACCATCAGCAACAATGGCGCGCCGCCATCCGGGTTCTGGCGAAAAATCACCATAGTGGCGGCGGGGGTGGCGATGGGTTCGGGCGCTGTTTCTAAAGTCATGCCCCACATGAGCATGGAATGCCCGGCGTTAGAAGGGGAAAGTTAATCTAGGGTCAGGACCTATTAAATTCACCATCGCGGTTTGAGGCCATATTGTTCAGTGCAAGGCGGTAAGCGCCGGACTTAGTGGTTCTAAGTCCAAGCTTGCCAACGCAGATATGGACAATATGGGTC
>JBEDET010000092.1:0-4740 GCA_041175505.1 Pseudomonadota bacterium | reverse complement strand
TGCGGCAGCACGATATTTAGGCCAACGGATTCCGCGCCTACGTCATGCGCGCCGCGGTTGGCGGCTTCCATGATGGATGGGCCGCCGCCCGAACATACGACGAAGTGGCGTCGACCTTCTTCGTCCGTCACATTGGCCTGTCCTGCAAGCTGCGCAAGATGGCGGGATTCGTCGTAGAAACGCGCCTTTTCCTTCATGCGTTCGGCAATGATTTTCGACCGCTCATCGGTTGCAGCCGCGATTAAGGCATCTGCAGCGTCGGGTTCTGGAATGCGCGCAGAGCCGTAGATCACCAACATGGATCCGATGTTGGCCTCGTCCAGCAACATTTCGGTCTTGAGCAGTTCCAGCTGGAAACGGACGGGGCGTAAATCCTCACGCAGCAGGAAGTCGGTGTCCTGAAATGCGAGCCGGTAAGACTTGCTTTGCGTTTGCGGGGTGGAGAGTTGCTGTTCAGCAAAGTCGGCTTCTTGTTGTGCTTTGTAGAAGCGGCGATCGTTTATTTTTGTATCTGTCATTACCCTGTATATAGGGTGCAAGGACGTGTTCTTCCACCCCTCATCGGCAAAAGCCCCTTATCGGCAAAAGGATGTGCCGTTGCGCATGGATCGGGCCATGTCCAAGTGGAAATGGTTTGCATGTGCGCTGTTATAATCGGGGCCAAGCACGGTGCCGAACCGTTTGCAGGCGGATTGGTGTAGGCGGCGCAGGAAGGCGCGTTCTTCGCTTGATCCGTTCCAGCCTGCGAGCACGGACACGCGGCGGCCGTCACGCAAAACGAACGCCGAGACATCGACGGCATTGGCAAAGGCATGTTCGGATAATTTGCCCGAACGCATCCCATAGATGCTCCGGCAATTGAATGTGCCCATTGTCTCGATACGGACGACCTCAGCGCCCAAATACTGCTTGGCGGCGGGACGCACGGCATAGCGTGCCCAATCGGTAAAATTGGCGGCCAGCGGGCACGTCATCGCCCCCAAATTGGTGGCCGGCGTCCCAAAATCCATGAGCTTGACCGTGTCGATCGTGCGGCACCCGCCGTCAAAGCTCTTGTTTGGTAAACCGGCAAAACGGACTGATTTTTCTTTCAAACTTGCCATGCACTGCCGCGCATTTTCCGTTGTTGTGTTTGCACCCGTGCGTGTCGTTTTCGGGGCCTCACGCGCACTGCAAGACGCCAACAACAGCGCGCTCGCGACAAGCAATATTCTTGGAGCAGTGACGACGGCCATGTAAGATGTAATAGCGAAATCTCAGCGGTGTGCAGCCCCAAATCGACCAAGCGGACACGGTATCATGGCAAGGCTGGGGAAATTGATACAATTTGCGCGTTGCGCACAGCCGCGCGCACGATTATCGCGGATGCATGTTGCGAATCATTCTTAATAAGAAGTGGGTGTTTTGGATGTTGCTGTCTGTGCCAGCGATATTGATGATGCGCAGCTTCTATGCGGGTGACCGCATCGCGATGGATATGCTGCATCCAACCGGTGAATGGTCCGCGCGTTTTATGATTGTCGCGATGGTTTTAAGTCCATTGTTGTCATTGCTGGGCCCACGCCCGTGGCTCAGTTGGTTGATCCAGCGCCGCCGTGCGCTGGGTGTCGCAGCGTTCGCTTATGCAGTGCTCCATCTGGCTTTCTACCTTATCGATATGGGCAATGTTGATGACATGATCGCCGAGTTTCTGGCGCTGGGCATCTGGACGGGATGGGCGGCCATGCTGTTGTTTATTCCGCTCGCGCTTACCAGTAATGATGCATCGATGCGTGCGCTGAAAGCGGGATGGAAACGTCTGCAACGCCTCGTATATCCCGCTGCCTTGCTTGTTCTGGTACACTGGATATTCATCCACAACAATCTAGGCCCTGCGCTCGTTCATTTCGCCCCATTGGCCTTGCTCGTGGCGGCCCGCTTTTTTCTTCCCCGTAAATCCGCATTTAAAGGAGCATGAATATGCGTTTATTGACTTCACTTTCACTGGCCGCAGCGACGGCAATTGCTTTCGCATCGGTGCCGGCATCGGCAACGGGCGTTATCACCTGTAAGGCTGGACCGGTTTCAGGTTGGAAAAGCCAACAGGCACTTGCCGATAAGCTCACCAAAGAAGGCTGGACCGTCCGCAAGGCAAAGGTCGATGGCGGTTGTTATGAAGTGTACGGCACAACGCCAGAAGGCGACCGTGTCGAAGCCTATTTCCACCCTGTAACGCTTGAGAAATTATACGTTGGTCGCCGCGGTGAAGTATTGTTCCGTAAGGCGGGTTACTGATCACATTTTGCGATAGTCATTGACAAAGCCGGGGCTGCGCTTAAACGCGGCTCCGGGCCACGCGGTCCCAACGCCGCGCTGCTCTCTGCAAGGAGAAGCTTACATGACTATAGTACCCCCCGCCATTAAACCGGCGCGTCCATATTTTTCCTCCGGTCCCTGTGCGAAACCGCCAGGCTGGAGTCCCGAAAAACTTCAAACTGAATCGCTTGGCCGTTCGCATCGTGCGAAAATCGGCAAATCGCGTCTTCAGCTTGCGATCGACCTGATGCGTGAAGTGCTTCAGGTACCTGATACGCACCGCATTGGCATCGTCCCCGGTTCGGATACCGGCGCAATCGAAATGGCGATGTGGACCATGCTTGGCGCACGCCCTGTCACGATGATGGCGTGGGAAAGCTTTGGTGAGGGCTGGGTTACAGACGTCAACAAGCAGCTCAAGCTGAATGCGACCGTAATGAACGCACCCTATGGCGAAATTCCTGACCTGAGCGCGGTAGATTTTTCCAACGACGTGGTTTTCACATGGAACGGCACGACTTCAGGTGCGCGCGTTCCAAATGGTGACTGGATTGCCGATGACCGTGAAGGCCTGACCTTCAACGATGCGACGTCGGCGGTGTTTGCCTATGATATGCCATGGGACAAGCTGGATGTCACAACGTTCAGCTGGCAAAAAGTGCTCGGCGGTGAAGGGGCACATGGCGTGCTCATTCTCGGGCCTCGCGCTGTTGAACGGCTTGAATGTTACACTCCGGCATGGCCGCTTCCAAAAGTTTTCCGCTTGATGTCGAAAGGCGCACTCGCCGAAGGCATCTTCAAGGGCGAGACGATTAACACGCCATCGATGCTTGCTGTGGAAGATGTGATCTTCGCGCTTGAATGGGCGAAGACCGTTGGCGGTTTGCAGGGCCTTATGGGCCGAAGCAATGCCAATGCTGCTGCGCTCGCAAAAATCGTTGAGACACGTGACTATCTCGGTTTTCTTGCCGCTGATCCGGCTATTCGGTCGACGACGTCGGTGTGCCTGACCGTTGAGGGCGCGGACGAAGCCATGATCAAAAAAATGGCGTCACTGCTTGAGGCGGAAGATGCGGCTTATGACATCGCCGGATATCGCGACGCCCCTGCGGGCCTTCGTATTTGGTGCGGCGCCACTGTGGACACCGCAGATGTTGAGGCGCTCGGCCCTTGGCTCGATTGGGCTTATAAGAAAGCCAAAGCTTAAATCCCACCCGAGCCATTCCCGCGCATGCGGGAATCCGTGAACGCACATACCCGTGCAAGCCGACATTTCAGTCCATTGATCCCCAATCAGTCGGGATGATGACGAAAGACATATAGGAATTTCAACATGACCAAACCACGCGTACTTATTTCCGACAAAATGGATCCCAACGCCGCGAAGATTTTCGCTGAACGCGGCTGTGACGTTGATGTCATTACCGACAAAAGCCCTGAAGAGCTCGCCGCCATCATCGGCGATTATGATGGCCTTGCCATTCGCAGCTCAACCAAGGTCACGAAGGCCATCCTAGACGCGGCCACCAACCTGAAGGTTATTGGCCGTGCCGGTATCGGCGTCGACAATGTGGATATCCCCAACGCCTCGGCAAAGGGCGTTGTCGTCATGAACACGCCGTTCGGCAACTCGATCACCACCGCCGAGCATGCGATCGCATTGATGTTCGCACTGGCACGCCAATTGCCAGAAGCAAACGCGCAGACACAAGCTGGCCTCTGGCCGAAAAACGGCTTCATGGGCATTGAAGTCACCGGCAAGACGCTTGGCCTGATCGGCGCAGGGAATATCGGTTCCATCGTCGCAAGCCGCGCGCTGGGCCTGCGTATGAAGGTCGTTGCGTTTGACCCGTTCCTGACGGCGGAACGCGCCATTGAAATGGGCGTGGAAAAGGCGGACTTGGACACGTTGCTGGCCAAGGCTGATTTCATCACCTTGCACACGCCGTTGACCGATCAGACGCGCAATATCCTGTCCAAAGAAAATTTGGCGAAAACCAAAAAGGGTGTGCGCATCATCAACTGCGCGCGCGGTGGCTTGGTCGATGAAGCTGCTTTGAAAGAAGCGTTGGACAGCGGCCAAGTTGGCGGCGCTGCATTAGACGTGTTCGCAACCGAGCCTGCGAAGGAATCGCCATTGTTTGGGACACCAAACTTCATTTGTACGCCGCATTTGGGTGCATCAACCAACGAAGCGCAGGTCAATGTTGCACTTCAAGTTGCCGAACAGATGGCGGATTATCTCGTCAATGGTGGCGTGACCAATGCGCTCAACATGCCCAGCCTGTCTGCCGAAGAAGCGCCCAAGTTAAAACCATATATGACCTTGGCGCAAAAGCTGGGCTCGCTGGTTGGCCAACTTGCGCACGACAATCTCGATAATATCGCGATTGAGGTGGAGGGCGCTGCAGCCGAATTGAATATCAAGCCCATTACCGCCGCTGT
>JBEDET010000091.1:0-5194 GCA_041175505.1 Pseudomonadota bacterium | reverse complement strand
CCCCTTATATTGTTGGGAGGATGAATTTCAGTAATCGCCCTAATGTCCAGATTGCCCGCTGGCAAGTGGCAAGCGACGGTTATGCTTCAAAGCATCGCCATGCCGCCATTTACATGGATTGTCTGGCCCGTGACATAGCCAGCCTCTTTCGACGCGAGATACGCCACCGCAGCGCCAATATCTGCGCCTTCGCCCATGCGTCCCATTGGGATACGGGCGTTCAGCGCTTCCTTTTGCGCATCGGGTAAAGTTTCGGTCATCGCGGTCGCAATGAAGCCCGGCGCGACGCAGTTTGCAGTGACATTACGGCTCGCCAGTTCCTGCGCAATCGCCTTGGTCATGGCGGTGAGGCCGCCTTTTGATGCGGCATAATTGGCCTGGCCGGGGTTGCCGGTCGTGCCCACAACGCTGGTTATCGTGATGATACGGCCAAAGCGCGCTTTCATCATGGGTTTCGTGGCAGCGCGCATGAGGCGGAATGTCGCTTCGAGGTTGATGCGGATGACGTCATCCCATTCCTCATCCTTCATGCGCATGGTCAAATTGTCGCGTGTCACGCCGGCATTATTGACCAATATGTCGATCTTACCCAATTTTTCGAGCGCAGCGGGCACAAGCGCTTCGACGCTATCCTTGTCGCCAAGGTTGCATGGCACCGCGACATGATCGCCGCCCAGTGATGCGCGAAACGCCTCCAGCTTTTCGACGTTGGAGCCTGAAACAGCCAGTTGCGCGCCTTGCGCCGCGAGCGCGTGGCAGATTGCGCTGCCAATACCGCCCGATGCCCCGGTGACGAGTGCCGTCATGCCAGTAAGATCAAACATATTATTCTCCCTTAAACTCGGGTGCGCGTTTTTCGAGGAACGCGGTGATGGCTTCATCATTGTCCGCGGTGGCATGCGCAAGGCTTTGCATCGCGGCGGACATTTCGAGGATATTTTTCAGGTCCGCCGTCTGCCCTTCGCGCAACAGCCGCTTGGTCATGCGGACGGCATGTGGCGGGTTGGCGGCGATCTTGTCCGCCACCTTGCGTGCAGCAGCCATCAGATCGGCGTCATCCACGACTTCGGACACGAGGCCAATGCGGAGCGCCTCTGCCGCGTCAATGGTTTCGCCTGTCAATGCAAGCTCGGTCGCTTTGGAGAAGCCGACGATGCGCGGCAAAAGCCATGCGCCGCCATCACCCGGCGTAATGCCAAGGCGGACAAAGCTCTCCGCGAATTTGGCTGACGCAGCGGCAATACGAATGTCGCACATGGTGGTCAGGTCAAGCCCTGCGCCAATGGCGGGGCCGTTGACGGCCGCAACAACCGGAACCTCAAGCGCCTGAAACATCAGCGGCAACCGCTGAATACCATATTTATAGTTCCGCCGCGTTTCAGCCGGCAATCCGGCGCGCAGGCCGCCGCTGTCGGGACGCATCTGTTTCAGGTCACCGCCGGATGAAAATACCGTTCCGGCCCCCGTAAGAATGACGCAGCGCACCGACATATCTTGGTCCGCAGCCAAGAAGGCATCGCATATTTGTTCGACGACGCCGACGTCCGATATCGGGTTGCGCTTTTCCGGCATGTTCATCGTGATGGTCAATATGCCGCCATCGCGCGACTGGAGAATTTGGTCCGTCATTATATCGCTTTCAACAAAGCTTCGATGTCATCCATGCTGATGACGCTCGTGGTGGTGATGTCTTCATGCGTGCTGCGCTTCACCATGGGGGATAGCACTTTGCCGCCGAATTCAACGAAATGGGTAACGCCAGTTTCCGCCATCGCGATTGCGGACTCGCGCCAGCGCACGCGTCCCGTCACCTGCTGCACCAATTGCGCGGCGATGATGTCGGGTTCGGACACCGGCGCTGCCGTTACGTTCGCAAAAAGCGGGACCAGCGGCGCATGAATGGTTGTTGTGCCAAGCGCGCTTTGCATTTCATCGGCTGCCGGTTGCATCAATGGACAGTGAAAGGGTGCAGATACCGGTAATAATATACCGCGCTTGATCCCATGGTCCTTGGCCAACTCAATCGCGCGATCAATCGCGCCTTTATGCCCTGAAATCACCACCTGCGACGGGTCATTGTCATTTGCGACGGTGCAGGTTTCGCCCTCAGCCGCAGCCGCAGCCAAAGCTTCGGCTTTCGCTATGTCTGCCCCAAGCAACGCGGCCATCGCGCCAATGCCAACGGGAACAGCGGCCTGCATGGCGCGTCCACGAAGTTTTAACAATGCGGCCGTCACGGACAATGGCAACGCGCCAGCGGCACACAGCGCGCTATATTCGCCCAAGGAATGGCCCGCGACGAAATTGCATTTCTCCGAGAGACGCACGCCGCCTTCGGTTTCGAGCACGCGCAATGTCGCAATGGCATTTGCCATAATCGCAGGCTGGGCATTTTCGGTCAGCGTAAGTTCGCTTTCGGGGCCATCACACATCAACCGGAACAGATGTTGGCCAAGCGCTTCGTCGACTTCCTGAAACACTGCGCGGGCGGTGGGACTGGCGTCGGCGAGCGCTTTGCCCATGCCAACCGCCTGGCTGCCTTGTCCTGGAAATATAAATGCGCGCATATTCGCTCCCGTCAGTCCGTGTTTGTGCCAAATCGCCTATGGCGCGGCGCTGGATGTTGCAAGCCCGAACGGCACGATGCGGTTATCGGCGTCATGGCCGATGTCCGCGCGGCCCAGATAGGCGATGCCCGTCTTGGCACACCAGCGCCGGGCAATGTCTTCGGCGCCTTCCCCAAATGGCCGGTCATTTTCGGGCACATCGCTGACCCGGCCAAGGCGCAATCCGGCGAGGCCAGCCGATTGCAAATGGGTGCTGACATTGAAAAAGGCCCGGTCAAATCCATAGAGATATTCGCTGACTTCCTCGACCATCAGCACATGGCCATTCAGGTCGGGCATCAACGGTGTTCCGGCCATCATGGCCAGCGTCATCAGGTTGAACGCAGCATGTTTTTCCCCGGCCTGCACATGCGGTTCAAGTGCGTGCGGCGACTGGTGCACGATCCAGTCAAGCGCACGGGTTACGGCCGCTTCGCCGCCTGCGCGCCGTATGTCTGCGGGCATTGGGCCATGGCACACGCGGCCAATGCGCGCGCGATATAAAGCGCCGAGCAAATTACCGGCGTCGCTATAGCCCAGATATATCTTGTCAGCTGCGACGGATTTTAGAGCCGCGACGGCATCTTCGGCGATCCGGCATGCGCCATATCCGCCACGGACAAACCAGACCGCATCAAAGCTGGGGTCGTTGGCAAGCGCCACAAAAGCGTCGCGCCGTTCGTCATCCGAACCCGCGAAATGTCCAGCCTCGGCAAAGCATTGGTCATGAAAGTAAAGCTCCGCGCCCGGATGTGATGTTGCGGCGAGCGCCGAAACGCGTGCCGCGTCTTCACGCGTAAAGGGCGTCGATGGTGCGCATATCCCGATTTTCATGAAAAACCTTCCATCCCCACACCGTAGCCCTGAGCCGTCAGCGCGCAAGCGCTGGCGAAAAGTCGAAGGGTGTTTTTCCGCTGATAACCGTCCTTCGACCGGCGCAGCCGCGATGCGACTGCTGCTCAGGACTGCGGTTACCTTCGCTTGCCATTGCCAAATCTCCTCTTACCCAATAACCGACGCTTATGCACAAAAACAAATCCTATTTCTTCTGTGGCATTGGCGGTTCGGGCATGTTGCCCTTGGCGAATATCGTTCGCGATGCCGGTGCAACCGTCGCCGGGTCTGACCGCGCGCTGGATCAGGGCCGGTTGGGCGCCAAGTTTGAATGGTTACAAAGCCTTGGCATCGACCTGTTTGCCCAAGACGGCAGCGGCCTCATCAGCGGTGACCAAATCCTGATCGCGTCTGCCGCTATCGAGGACAGCGTGCCGGACGTTGCCAAAGCAAATGCCTTGGGCTGCGCCCGCATGACGCGCGCAGAGCTGCTCGCGGATTTGTTCAATAATGCGCCGCGCAGCGTTGCCGTTGGCGGGACCAGCGGAAAATCCACGGTCACGGGCATGATCGGTTGGATATTGACCGGTGCAGGGCTCGACCCAACCATTATGAACGGCGCGGTGATGAAAAATTTCGTCGCCGATGACGCGCCTTTTGCGAGCGCGCGCGTCGGGCAGGGGGATGTTTTTGTTTCGGAGGTCGACGAAAGCGATGGCTCTATCGCCTTGTTCACCCCCGAAGTCGCGGTGCTCAACAATGTCAGCCTCGACCATAAAAGCCTTGAGGAATTGCGGCAGCTGTTCGGTGACTTTGCCAAGAAAGCAAAGACAAGCGTGTGGAACGCCGATGACGCGGAGACTGTGGCGCTCATTGAACCCTTGGCGCTGGCAGGGGCGATCAGCTTCGGCTTTTCAGCGCAGGCTGATTTCCGTGCGACCGACATCGTGGACTTGCCGCTGGGCAGCCGTTTCACGCTCCACGCAATGGGCGATACCCATGACGTCGCGCTCATTGTCCCCGGTCGCCACAATATCGCCAACGCGCTTGCCGCCATCGCCGCCGCGACCGCGCTCGGCGTAACTGTTGCGCAGGCCATTCGCGCGATTGAGCGTTTCAACGGCCTTGCCCGCCGCTTCGACATTGTCGGCACCGCAAACAACATCACCGTCATCGATGATTTCGGCCACAACCCCGACAAGATCGCCGCAACGCTTGCGACACTCAAGGCGTTCCCCGGCCGGATCATCGCCTTCTTTCAACCGCATGGCTACGGCCCAATCCGCGTGATGGGCGCTGAATTGGCAGGCGTTTTTGCCGACATGCTGGGCGATGACGATCACCTCATCCTCTGCGATCCCGTCTATTTCGGTGGCACTGTCGACAAAAGCGTCGGCAGCCAAAGCATCACCGACGCAGTCACTGCCGCCGGACAAAATGCCGAATATATCCCGGCGCGCGAAGACTGCGGCAATCGCATGGTCGATCTCGCGGTACCCGGCGACCGTATCGTCATCATGGGCGCGCGGGATGATACGTTGAGCGCGTTTGCGGCAGATATTTTGGCGCGGCTTGGCGCCTAGCGATAGCTCGACGTTGCGCCATTCCGGCGAATCGCTTGCTTTTCCCGCAAATCCCACCTAAGCGCGCCACTTCGCTTGGGGTAACCCATGTGAAAACGAAGAAAGCCGGAGGGGCGTATGCATGGTGCTGCGTCAGCGATCGGTAGGAACAAGGAAACGCCCATGCCAATG
>JBEDET010000090.1:0-5274 GCA_041175505.1 Pseudomonadota bacterium | reverse complement strand
TTCGCTCCGTTGAAAGTGGAGGTCAAACGATAGCCGCTGCGATCTACGCCGCTGCTGTTGTACAAGTCATCGCCAATCACTCGGCTGCTAGAATAGAGCACGTCATCAACCGAGCGGTAGAAAGCAGCGATTGAAATGATGCCATTGCCGGGCAAATAATATTCCGCGCTTGCATCTGCCCCCCATGTCGTTTCGGGAACTAAGAAGGGATTGCCTCCCGCAATTGTCTGGTTCACATCGCTGATCGAGGAGCCCACGCGAATTGCGGCATAAGCTGGGCGTGTAACGCCGCGCTGTCCGGCCAAGCGGAACACCAAATCATCGTTCGCGTTGAAGCGCAGGTTCAGACTAGGGAATATATCAAGATAATCGCTGGAATTCGACAAAGGCGTTGCGCTCGTCCCAATGAGTGCAGTGCCGCTGTTGTCCAGTTGATAATATTCAAGCCTTGCGCCGCCGGTGATTTGCAATGCGCCCATGTCCAGTTGCGCCATTGCATATGCAGCGCCAATTTGTTCTTCTTGCACATAACGGCTAGCTGCCGGGATAGCATTGTTTGGATTAAAGCCGAGGCCGGTCAAGGCCGCTTGCAAGTCGCGGTTCAAACGAGGATTGTCCACATTGTTGAGCGAAAATCCAAGCGGAAAGCCGGTGTTCCATGGCTGGTCAGTGACATAGTTATTGACGTTAAAGCTGGTGGTAGCGAGCGGCAGAACGCTGCCTACCGTTAAGGTGTTACCGTCGATATCCCGCTTCGACCCATAAATGCCAGCCTTAAGCAACAGGCCGTCGCTTTCTTTGGTCAGGTCGATTTTGGCAGTATAGGCATCCGACACTGTCGATTGGATGATAGGAATGGCAATAGCCGAGGCTGCATTCAACGTGGTTTGGTTAAACGTTGTCAATGCACTGCCACGAGCCTGTCTGGTCCCGTTGAGGACGGTCGAAAAGAGCTGCACAATAGGGAACCGTGCGTCACCGCTGCGGTCATACTGAACAGAGGGGCTGCTCAACCCACTTGTGCTTGCCTGCACCAATGGCAGGTTGGTGGTATTTTCGGTCTTGGTGTAACCCAATGCCACATTGGCTAACAAACCATTGCCATCATCATAGTCAGCGCCGGTAGCTAGGATCGTATTCTTGTTGCGGTACTTGCCATCGTTGAACGCGGCAGTCATGCGCACGCCCACTAAATCGCCAGTTAAAAGGCTGCGCGTGCCGGTACCGCGGTTGAGGTCCAATTGGTAAGCGTTACGTTGCTCGTCATCCTTGAACTCAGTATATGTCCCACGCACATAAAATTTCAGGCCGTCCGTCGGTGCGAATTCGATCGCGCCAAACATGCTGTTATTTGCACGGTCAAGGAGATAGCTGCGAATGTCGATGTTGATTGGACCCAAGGCGTCATATTCTGCTTCGCGGTTATCGGTGGTTTGTTGACGTTTATAATGCGATCCACCAAGCACCATACCGAATGTGCCATTTGACCAACTGGCACGCATCGAACCTTGCCGTTGTTCGCCGTTGCCCAAATCCATAAAGCCATATCCAATGTCGCCCGACACATTCAGGCCCTTTTGCGAAAGGGGGGAATAGGTGCGCATATCAACATTGGCGGTGATTGCTTCGGCGGTCAAATCAGGCGTCATGGACTTGTTCACGCGTAGTTCGGAAAGCAAAACTGCAGGGACGGAGTCGAAGCGATAAGCGCGGGTGTCACCACCTTCGTCCACGCCAGTTTGCGGGATGCCATCAATGCTAACCGAGGTCCAACGATTTGGCGCGCCACGTACTTGGATGTATCGGGCTTGGCCCTGATCACGCTGCACCGCGACACCAGGTAAGCGCGCCAGCGCAGCAGCCGTATTTTCATCTGGGAAGCGGCCAACAGAATCTGCAGACGCTACATCGACTACATTGTCGGCGTTCCGTTTCGCTGCCACGGAAGCCTGTTGTGCCTGTAAAATGGAACCAGTGACGACGATGTCGCCCTCGTCGCCTTCAACGACTTCTTGCGCCAATGCAGTGTTGGCAAAAGACAATGCTAGAATCGCTGCTACTGACACTGTGGCAAATTTGTTAACGCTTCGTTTTGCAGATTTCGAAATTAATGACATAAATAACGTCCCCATTAGATTGGGGGCGAATTAGTTCCGCGAAAAGACTCCATCATTGTAGAAATATTTCAGATGTCTGACGATTATTGATATTTGTGTCATGTAAATGCAAAATTTAGCATTGTGAAAATGGTTAAAAATTGACTGGCAGGCCTGTTAAGTATCATTAAAAACTCGAAAATCCTAATATGGTCTGTCCACGTTTATCGAGATATAATTTTAGTTCGTCTGCTAATCTGATAGCTAACATGCATCTCTAATGACCGAAATTGGTGACAAATGCCGCCACTCCGCATTTGTCTGGAAATCAGAACACAGATATGATGAGTGGCTGGAGCGTTTAAGGAGGCGGCTTCCGCTAAAACATTAAGCACAAAGCATTCTAGGCACACTGCTTTTAAAAATGTTCGGATCGTGTTCGGATTTCTCAAGAGCAAAATAACAATCTGATATAAAAGCAAAATTTCATAGAGCCGAATCTTGCCAAGGTTGGGGTCGAGGGTTCGAATCCCTTCGCCCGCTCCAATGATTTCAATGCTTTAGGCGATAGGGCCTTTGCCCCCCAAAAGCGGTGTTCCAGACAGCGATTTCATCAGCGTTCTGATTGGAACGCGCGCGTAAAAATCTTGGAAATTCAGCATTTAAGTCGGCCTGGGATAGGACATTGCCGGTTTGCTCGATTGGCACTTTGCTCATCTTTGTGTTGAGCTTGCCCCTAAAAACGGATGAGCCAGCTCATCCGTAACGCTTTGGGACTGGTCCGCGTAATCCCAAACCCCACAAAAGTCACATTTGCCCGGGAATAGCCTTTGGCGCCCAACACCGTTCGCCAGCGTTCCAATTGGAACAGTTTGCCCTGACGGAAAGCCTAAGCGGCCATCGTGCTTGATCGGTTATCATGGCAGCTTCTGGGCCGGAGGCGGATAGGCCGTCTTATGAGCGAGCAAAACCTCGATCTGCCCAAACTGCTCAGCGAGCCGGTTGGAAGGCTGGCACCTTCAACTACCGGGCCGCCGGTCTCATCGTTTACCTTCAAACATTAAAAACACGTCCTTCATATATAGTGGCTTCTACTTTTGTTTCACGCAGCGCCGCAGCACCCATTTTGCGCGGATCGCGGTCAAGCACCGCAAAATCGGCCCGTTTGCCTGCGGCTATTGAGCCAATTTCATGGTCACGCCCAATCACTTGCGCGGCCTCAATGGTGATCGCGCGAAGCGCTTTGCCAACACTTAATCGCTCCTGCGGCGCAAGGCTGTGGCCATCCAGCGTGATCCGGTTTGCGGCAATCCACGCGAGGTAGAACGGATCAATCGGCGCCATGTTGAAGTCTGAATGAAGCCCCAGCGGAACGCCTAAACGTTCGAGTGAGCCAAAACGGTCCATTGTCGATGCGCGGTCGGGGCCAAGGCCATGCGTGGCATAAGCGTCGCCTAGCACCCGTACGTAATTGGGCTGACCTGATACGGATATGCCCAGTCGGGCGATGCGGCGATTCTGTGCCTCCGTCGAATAACCAAGATGTTCAAGCGTAACGGTCTGTCGCGCACTGCGCTGGCCCGTAATCACGGGCTCAAGCGTGTTAAGGACAACATCAAGGCCTTCATCGCCGTTGACGTGAATATGCAGGCTGAACCCCGCTTCCCAATAGCGCCGCACCTGACGGGTGAAGTCGGTCGGTTCGGTTATCCACTTGCCCAAATGCCCGTCGGTATAGCCTGGCGGGTTCATACGCATATTCTGCCCGAAATATGCGCCGTCGGCGAACAGCTTTACCCGACGCGGCAGACGGACATGATCCCCCTCCACACGGCCGCGCGCCGCGGTGTGCCAAGCGTCAAGATCACTCACCTTGTCGAGTTCATTGGCCATAGGGACCAGATCAATCCGCGCGGCACAGCCGGGCGCTTCGAACGCACTGCGGATCAACCCTGCCTCAATGTCAAAGCCGGCAAATATGCCTGTCGCCATGTCGGCGGTCGTGGTCACGCCGTGGCGCAGCATCAACATACGCAGGTCGGCCATACCTGCCCTTATCTTGTCGGGTGCAAGGATCACCGGACGCATTTTGGCAAGTGCCAAGAGCAGCGCCGTTTCGCTAAACAGTCCGCGCCCAAAATGGAAATGCGCCGGATCTGCCTTCACGGCGGCGAGCGCAGCGTTAAACGCGGCTTCGTCCGCAAGGCCCCATTCCCGGAGCATGGAACTGTTGACGATAACCTCATGAAAACTGCGTTGCCAGACGACGACCGGCCGATCAGGCGCCATTTCATCCAGCATGCTGCGGTCGAGCGCACCGTGGAATAATTCATGATAGCCCCACGTAATCAGTGGGCGGGACGCATCCTTGGCGAGCAAAGCGCGCAGCCGTTCCCGGTATCCCTCCGCCGTGCGCACCCCTGCGGAGTTGGCGCGCGGCAACGCCCAGTCATCGGGTGCGATAAAGGGTATGTTGAGCATCACCGCCGATTGCATCGGATGAATGTGCGGATCGATCAGTCCTGGAAACACTGTTTTCCCGGCAAAACGCCGATCCAGCGTCGTCTCGCGGTCCTTAGTCCACGGCGTCAACGCAGTGACACTATCTGCAAGGCCCAATATCATGCCACCCGAAACCGCGACAAAGCGCGCTTCGGGCAACGAGGGTTCCATGGTGACGAAATTGCCTTCAAACACAGTGACGGGTTCTCGGGCAAAGGCTTTCGCAGCGACAGATGTCAAAGGCAGTGCGCCAATCCCGGCAAGCATGCCACGTCTGTCAAATTTCATTTTAGCTCCCCATTTACACTACGATGCTATGCCGGCCGCGAATAGCCAAGTCCTAATCTTTCGTCCGGATCAGACAACTCAGTCAGCCTGGCACCGGCTTGGTTTTATTTAAAAGCGCTTGTGCGACAACCCGCTAAATGTTTGCGTTGATAATTGCATGCCAAAATCGAGATTTCCGCACGGCCCAACATTGCACCCAACTAGTCAGGATCAAACTACGGCTGCTTTCGGCAACTTCTGACAGAGCCTAGAATGACCGATATTGGGCGCAAAGCGGACATCCGGTTCAATGCCTAAACTAAGCTTCGTCCTGCGATGAGGCCTTGTTTAGCCGACTTAGCCGCAATGACGGCTCGAAGTGCTCAAACAATCTAAATTTCTGCTTATC
>JBEDET010000089.1:0-5343 GCA_041175505.1 Pseudomonadota bacterium | reverse complement strand
GAGCTTGAACGCACACTCAAAACGCCGCGGCCTTCGGTCGAACCAGTTGCGGTATCGTTCGGCGCGAAGAATCAGCAGGCACGCGACATTGCACGTTCGGTGATTGTCAGCGAAACCGCTGGCCGCCAGTGGACGCGCAGGCTCGACTCCGTATTGCTCCACCCGGTCGGCGGCGTCGTCATTCTGCTCGCTTTGTTGTTCCTCATGTTTCAGGCGGTGTACGGCTGGTCTGAGGCACCGATTGGTTGGATTGAAAGCGGCTTTGCCCTGTTAAGTGATGCGATTACCGGCGCGTTGCCGGATGGATTATTCCGGTCATTCTTGACCGATGGCGTCATTGCGGGCGTCGGTTCGGTGATCGTCTTCCTTCCGCAGATTTTGATCCTGTTCCTGTTTATTTTGCTGCTTGAGGCATCGGGTTATATGACGCGCGCTGCGTTCGTTATGGACAGGGTCATGGCGGCGGTCGGCCTTTCGGGGCACAGCTTCATTCCGCTTTTATCGTCCTTTGCCTGCGCGATTCCGGGCATCATGGCAACACGCACAATCATGGATCAGAAGGAACGGCTGGCGACCATATTGATTGCGCCGCTAATGACCTGTTCGGCGCGGCTGCCGGTATATACCGTCATCATTGGGGCATTCATTCCTTCAAATACTGTTGGACCGGGCATCGGGTTGCAGGGCCTTGTCCTCTTTGGGCTGTATATCGCAGGCATATTGGGCGCGATGCTCGCAGCGGCTGTCATCCAACGCTTTGTTACGCAAAGCCGGACGAGCAGTTTCCTCATCGAAATGCCGCGTTATCAATGGCCGCGCTTGCGTGATATTGCGCTGAACCTGTGGCAGCGGGCGTGGGTGTTTCTGCGCCGCGCGGGCACCATTATCTTTGCCGCGACTATCATATTGTGGGCGCTTTTAAGCTTTCCCAAAGCGCCTGTGGGCAGCGGCATTTCGCAAGTGGAATATTCGGTCGCCGGACGCATTGCAGACGGACTTGAACCGATTGTCCGGCCGATTGGCTTTAATCATGACATTGCCCTCGCGCTCATTCCGGCGATGGCCGCACGCGAGGTGGCCGTCTCTGCCTTGGCGACGGTATATGCGATTGATGCAGCAGATGAAGACGCGGCCGCGTCTAGTCTTGGTCCCAAGCTGGCGGCGGACTGGTCACTTGCGACCGCCTTGGCGTTTCTGGCGTGGTTCGTCTTTGCGCCGCAGTGCATTTCCACCATTGCCGTTACGCGCCGTGAAACCAATGGATGGAAATGGCCGATGTTCATGGTCACCTATCTTTTTGCGCTGGCATATGCCGCCGCTGGCATAACATATTGGACAGCGCGTTCCTTCGGCTTATAGCAAGTTCACAAGACCATTTGATTAGAGGGCAGGAACATGGCGGGAAGCGTCAATAAAGTTATCATCGTGGGCAATTTGGGTGCTGATCCCGAAGTCAAATCCTTCCAGAACGGTGGGCGCATTTGCAACTTGCGGATCGCGACGTCGGAAGACTGGAAAGACCGCACGACGGGCGAGAAAAAAGAACGCACCGAATGGCATAGCGTCGTTTTGAATTCCGACGGCCTTGTTGGCGTTGCCGAACGTTTCTTGAAAAAAGGCAGCAAGGTGTACATCGAAGGTCAATTGCGCACCCGCAAATGGCAGGATGCTTCAGGCAACGACCGTTACACAACTGAAGTGTCGGTTGCAGGCTTTGACGGCAAGCTGGTTATGCTTGATGGTCCAAAGGGCGGATCAGGCGGCGGCGATGGCTGGAGCGGCGGCGCATCTGGCGGTGGTTCCTCGGGCGGATCGTCCGGTGGCAACAATTGGGGCGCTGGTGGCGGCAGCGGCGGAAGCTCTTCCGGCTTTGGCGGCGGTGATTTCGACAATGATCTCGACGACGACGTACCGTTTTGATCGCTAGCCAGCGGCCAATAGCAATAACAGATTGAACAGGAGCCAAAATGAAAAAAGCAGTTTTGGCTCTTGTCCTGATTGGCGCGATTGCGGCCTATTTTGCTTTTGATTTGGGCCAATATTTAAGCCTCGAGAATTTCAAAGCCAGTCAGGCAGACATTGTCGCGGCAAAGGATGCAAACCCGGCTTTGTATATCGCCGGGTTTTTCCTCCTCTATGTTGCGGTGACGGGATTATCGATTCCGGGTGCTGCAATCATGAGCTTGGTCGCCGGTGCCTTGTTTGGCGTTGTCCTTGGCACGCTGATTGTCTCTTTTGCATCGACCATGGGCGCAACATTGGCGTTTCTCAGCTCGCGTTATCTGCTGCGCGATTGGGTGCAGGGCAAATTCGGCGAACGCTTGCGCGCGGTTGATGACGGACTTGAAAAAGACGGTGCATTTTATTTGTTCACGCTGCGTTTGATTCCGGTATTTCCGTTCTTCGTCATCAATCTGCTGATGGGTCTGACGCGGATTAAAACCGGCACATTCTTTTGGGTGAGCCAGATCGGTATGTTGCCAGCGACCATCGTGTTCGTGAATGCAGGCACCCAGATCAGCCGCATAGAAAGCACCGCCGGATTGTTGTCGCCAACACTTATTGCTTCATTTGTGGCGCTGGCGCTGTTCCCGTGGGCGGCAAAGGCCATCGTAGCGGTGGTAAAGCGCAGCCGTGGCTAAACAGTGGCAAAAGCCGAAGCGGTTTGACCGCAACCTCATAGTCATTGGTGCCGGATCGGCGGGTTTGGTGTCGGCCTACATCGCGGCAATGGTCAAAGCGAAAGTGACGTTGGTCGAAGCGCATGACATGGGCGGCGATTGCCTGAACACCGGATGCGTGCCGTCCAAGGCGCTGATCAAAAGCGCAAAGGTTGCGCATCAGGTTGCGGACTCGGCCCGCTTTGGCATTCAGAGCGGCGCACCCGTTATTGACTTCCCCGCGGTCATGCGCCGCGTCCGCGACGTCATTACCGCGATTGAACCGCATGATAGCGTTGAACGCTTTACCGGTCTCGGCGTCGATTGCGTGAAGGGCTATGCGCGCTTCGTTGATCCGTGGACCATCGAAATTGACGGCGCACGCCAGTTAACCGCCAAATCCTTCATCATCGCCACGGGGGCCGCACCGTTCATCCCGCCGCTGCCGGGCGTCGAGGATAGCGGTTATCTGACGAGCGAGACTTTGTGGGATGTCATGGCGGACCGGCCAAATGCGCCCAACCGTCTGGTGATTTTGGGTGGCGGTCCCATTGGCTGCGAACTCGCACAGGCATTTCAGCGTCTGGGGTCAAAAGTGACGATCGTCGAAATGGCGGATCGGTTGCTGCTGAAAGAGGATGCAGATGCCGCTGCTTTGGTGACCGCGCGATTGCAATCCGAAGGCGTGAGCGTTCACACGGCCCACCGCGCACTGCGGTTCGAGCCTAGAAAAACTCTGGTCGTTGAAGGACCCCAGGGTGAAAAATCGATAGCCTATGATGACATCATCATTGCCGTCGGTCGCAAGCCGCGGGTGTCGGGCTTTGGTCTTGAAGAATTGGGGTTGGTTGTCGATGGCCAGCTTGCGAATGATGATTTTCTGCGTACGAACATGCCGCACATCTTGTGTGCGGGCGACGTTGCCGGACGCCAGCAGCTGACGCACGGCGGCAGTCATGAGGCATGGTATGCCAGCGTGAATGCACTGGCGCGGCCGTTCAAAAAATACCGCACCGATTACCGCGTCCTGCCACGTGTCACCTATACGGAACCCGAATTGGCGACGGTCGGCTTGACCGAAGCGGAGGCGCGCGCGCAAGGCCAGTCGTTCGATGTCACGCGCTACGATCTTGATGATCTCGACCGCGCGATTGCCGAAAGCGAAGCCCATGGCTTTGTCAAAATTCTGACCGCCAAAGGCAGTGACCGCATTTTAGGCGCAACGATCATTGGCCAGAATGCGGGCGAAATTCTCGCCGAAGTCACCTTCGCGATGAAGCATAAAATGGGGCTGCGCAAAATCCTGCAGACCATTCACCCCTACCCAACATGGGCAGAGGCCAACAAATATGCGGCGGGTCAGTTCGGGTTGGCGCGTAAGCCCGAAGCACTGCTGAAATGGGCGGAACGTTGGTTCCGCTGGCAGCGTAGTTAGCTGAAGCTTTTTGCCGCGAACGCAATGCGCTGGACAACGGTCAGTATACACAAAGCGGCAAATATCAGCGCCAATGTCGGGAAAAATGCCGGGAACAGGCAGAACAGCAAAAAGAACGCGATGGTCTCCCCGCCCTCCATCACGCCCGTTGAATAGATAAATGCTTTGGGGCCGTGCGCACCGTCATCATCGTTGCGCCGCGCGGCGATTGCCGCATATCCCAGAAAGCTGACTGCTGTCAGGGTGAAGCTTGCCACCAGCAAAAGCGCGGGCATGTGATTGTCAGCGCTTATTATCCCGAACGCGACGGGGACGGAAACGTAGAATAAAAAATCGCACAGCGAATCCAAATATCCGCCAAAGTCCGTCGGCCCGTTGATTCGGGCAATCGCGCCATCGAGACCGTCAAAAAGGCGATTGAGGACGATACACAATAATGCAGCCGAATAATGCGCCTGTGTGACGAAAAACGCGGCGCCCAGCCCGATGGCAGCACCTGTTATCGTCAGCGCATTGGCCGAAATCCGCGCACCTGCCAGCACGCGCGCCATGCGGAACAGCGCGGGGTCGACCAGTCGGCGAAGCGCCACATCAAACATGGCGGACCACCATCATTTTTTCGCCAGCAGGTCCTTCAGCCCAGCAAGCGCACCCACTGGAGCGACGTCCTCTTCGCTTTTTACGCCTGCAGCCTTCAAGATTTTCTCTGCCTCCGGGCTGCGCGGATAGGGATTGAGCGCAAGGCCCATTGACTGCGCAACAGCCTCACCCAAATCAATGGTCTGGCCATCGTGGAACATTGTGTCGCAATCTTCGGGGGCGAGCTCTAGTTCCACTTCGCCATTTGATGTGGGTTCGGCAATAAACTGGATATGGATGGCCTCGTCCAATTTCGCAGGAACGGGATCATGCGTTGCAATGCAAAATTGCGCGAGGCTGGCCGTGAACCGTCCGGTTGCAATTACGGCGTCCGCCTCATGCTTCAACGAAATTTCAGCCTCAAGATTGTCCAGCGCCGCCAGATCAAACCGCGCCATCAGGGCGTGGCGCGCTGCCTCATCCGCCGAAAGCCGAAGGTTGCGGCTGTGGTTTCCGACTTCGGAGATCTTGACGACATGGCTAAACTCGTTGGCTGTCACCACTTTGCGTCACCTTCAACGATCATATCAGGCAATTGCGCCTCCAATGCATGTTCGACATCAAGCAAAGCTTGGCGGGTATGTGCAAGCGCGCCAGCTTCGGGGGCTA
>JBEDET010000088.1:0-5345 GCA_041175505.1 Pseudomonadota bacterium | reverse complement strand
CGGACCTCAGTCACGTCCTGATCCGCGACGGGCAAGGCAAACTCGGCGCGCACGATCAAATCGGCCGCGCTGCGCAAGTCAATTTGCGGGTGCATATGTGGCCGAACCTGATCGGCGTCGGATTCCAGAAACATCGATTTCAATGTGGCCAGCGTGCCTGCACCAAACATATGGCCCAGAAACAATCCATCCGGTTTGAGTATCCGCCGGATTTGAATAAGCGCGCCAGGCAGGTCGTTGACGCTGTCCAACGTGCCAGCCGAGATAACGAGATCGAACGATGCAGGCGGAAAGGGCAGGCGGTCCTCTTCACATCCGTTCTGTGTGTCTTCAGCGCCGCCTAATGATATCAACGGCATATGCGTGCAACGCATGTCGGCAGGCAGAATGTCCTTTTGCCACTGCGCAATCGGTCCAATAATCAACGCATGTTCGAACGCGCGCGTCACAAAGGTCAGTCGTTCGCCAAGGTCCTGCGCAATATGGGTCCACAGAAATTGATCACCCTGACGCCGTGATGCGCGTTCACGCAGCGCGCGGCGGCGTTGGCGGTCAAAGATTTCAGGCGGGTTGGTCTCGCTGGTCATTTCGGCCTTGTGCAGACACTGGCTTTATCCGACAAGTCTTCATGGCCATCACCCGCCACATTTTCCGTGCTGCGCTCAATTGGGCGCTGCCCGAACGCTGTCCATGTTGCGGCACGATAACGCCCGCCGGCGGGCCATTTTGCGTCGATTGCTGGCAACAATTGCAGTTTCTTGCCCCGCCATGGTGCCATGGATGCGCAATGCCATTTGAATATGACCGAGGCGCGGATAGCTATTGCGCGGCATGCCTGGCCAAACCGCCCAAGCATGATGGCATTCGCGCTGCGGTGAGATATGACGATCTGTCTGCCAAAGTTGCACTCCGGTTAAAATATAGCGGAAAGATCGGATTGGCCGACGTGATTGCGCAGCAGCTGCTTCGCCATTTGCCCGAGAATCGAGACAATATCATCATCACTCCTGTTCCCTTGCATTGGACGCGCATGTGGTCGCGCAGCTTCAATCAATCCGCGTTGATCGGCCGCGCGCTCTCGGCGCAAAGCGGCATCGCCTTTGCCCCTGACATACTCGTCCGCCACAAACGCACGCCGAGCATGCGTGGCCTAAATGCCAACGGCCGCCGTAAAGCCGTTGGGCAGGCATTTTCCGTGCATCCCAAATGGCAGCGCCGATTAAAGGACAGCCACATCATTCTGATCGACGATGTCCTGACCACCGGTGCGACGAGTGATGGTTGCATATCGGTTTTGAAACGAAGCGGTGCGTCTTGGATACAGCTGTTCTGCTGGGCACGTGCCCTGCGTGGAGAAAGCGCAGGCCAAAAGTAACTGTTCTCGATGCTTGACTTGATGGCGGCTGGACACCATTTCAGATTCATGACCGCAAAAGTTGAAATCTACACCAAATTCGCATGCCCTTATTGTGTCCGTGCCAAGCAATTGCTCGACGGCAAGGGCGTCCAATATACCGAATATGACATCACCATGGGTGGCGCAAAGCGTGACGAAATGCTGGCGCGCGTGCCCGGTGCGCGGACCGTGCCGCAGATCCTAATCAATGATACGCCAATAGGTGGCTCTGATGATTTGCGCGCATTGGAAAATCAAGGGAAGCTCGACGCGTTGCTAGGACCGCGCGGGGCATAATGATCGCGTTTGACCTGAATTGCAGCAACGGACATCGTTTCGAAGGCTGGTTTGCGTCATCCGAAGATTATTCCAAGCAGCAATCGTCGGGGTTGCTGGCCTGTCCGGTGTGTAATGACATGACCGTGCAAAAGGCGCTGTCCGTGCCGCATGTGCCCAAAAAGGGCAATCAACGCAGCGTGGCTGTTCCTATCGCCGATGTAGCGGCGCCAGCGGTCGCAGCTGAGCCTGCGAAAACCGACGCGCTGCCGCCCGCAGTGGTTGAGTTCGTTCAAAAGCTTGCCGTTGCGCAAACCGAGATGCTGAAACAATCGCAATGGGTCGGCGGCCAGTTTGCCGAAACCGCCCGCGCGATCCATTATGGCGAAGAAGCAGATCGCATCATCCATGGCGAAACCAGCGCCGATGAAGCCAAAGCATTGATGGAGGAAGGCGTGCAGGTTGCCCCGCTCCTGTTTCCAGTCGTGCCGCCTTCTGCTAAAAATTGACCGCCCGATAGCGTGCAGCTATGGCTGGCGACGCAGCACCCATAGCTCAGCAGGATAGAGCATCAGATTCCTAATCTGGGGGCCACTGGTTCGAATCCAGTTGGGTGCACCATATTTTTCAAGGACTTACATGCTACCGGTTGTGCAAATCGCTGCATCATTTGATTTCCAGCAATCACATAGCAATCACTGCGCGACGCTGCGTTGCCTGTTCGGCTAAGCTATTTGAGTTCGGGAATGCCGCACGAAACCAAGAACGCGTAGGTCTCGTCATAAAACGCGGGCGGTCGAGTGGGGTCCTTTGCGTCGCCGTTCGGCACAAAAATGATCAGACCCTGCCTCGCCCGCGTGAGCAGGATCGGATTCGCGCTTAGGAGCGCTTTCGGTCAATGGCTGGAATTGGGCCGGGAGCCGACTGTCTGCTTCTGTGCGTGGATCGATGAATAGCTGCCGTTTAGGCCGGTCAGAACGCTTGGCAGTTCCCGCTAACTTTTTGGTCATTCATTACAGATGTTAAGGTCAGCGAAACCTGCCATTGGTTCACCGTAATGAATCAAATCTCGAATTTAGAAGAGCGCGCAATTCCGTCTTAACCTCTGGTGTGGCTCCCGATCCGTGCTTCACTTTGAAGTTTGGTACGACAAAAGAAACCTGTCAACGGCCGCCGCCAACGCTGCTGGCTTAACAGAAGCCGCCGCTGTGTCTGGATCGGAAAACCGCCATTCAACGTCAGCAAAGCCTTTGATGATACCATATAAATGTGCCGCTGCTTCCTGCGGATCGGCATTGGCCAGCCGCCCCCGCTCCATCTCATCTGCAATCATCTCGGTCAGCATCGACTTCATGCGGCGCGGTCCAGCGTTGAGGAACAATTCGCCCATCTCGGGATGGCGCTCAACTTCTGCGGCCATACGGCGATCGAAGCGGATGATGTCGGGACTACTTAGAAATTCCATCATCGACTGGGCAAAATGCAGCAACTCCTCGCGCAATGAAGTTTCCGCCTTGGACATGTCGGGAAGCTGGCCGCGCATCACACGGCATTCGCTGCCAACCATAGCCGAGAATAAATTTTCCTTGCTCTGGAAGTGGTTATAGATTGTGACCTTCGACACATTGGCGTTTGCAGCGATGCGCTCGATCGACGCGGCGGCATACCCGTGCTCGAAAAACTCGGCACGAGCGCAACTGAGGATTGCATCCTGCTTGGCCTGATCGACGGGTCGGTGGGCTAGCCTTTTTCCCGTATCCATTTGCACTCCAAATATGTTACTGAACGCTATCGTTCAATTAAACGTTTGCGTTCATTATCTATCGAAGCCAATATGAACGCAAGTCGAATCAAATGGCAAACCAAAGGGCAACAGCTAAGTGAACTGGGTCGCGATCCGAATGCTGACTGGCGACAGGGTCAAATTCATTGGCCTGGTGTTCGGCGTCGCGTTTTCGACGTTGCTGATTACCCAGCAGCTAACGATTTTCGTCAATTTGCTGATGCGCGGTGGCGTCGCGGTGCAAGAGGTCTCGACCGCCAATGTCTGGGTTATGGACCCCGCCACGCGGACCTCGGATGTCATTTATCCGATGCCGATAACCGCGCTCGACCGCGTACGAAGCGTTCCGGGCGTGGCTTATGCTTCGCCGCTGCTGCGCAGTAACGCTTCGATCCGAACACCTGAAGGCGATCTTGAAGGCGTAACCGTCATTGGCGTCGATGACAGCTCGCTAGTCGGCATACCCCGTCGTATGACGCAGGGCGATCCAGCCTCGCTGATGGATCCCGACGCGGTTTTCATCGATGATACCGGATCACGCAAGCTGTTTACCCCCGAACAAACCGTCGTCGGGTCAGAGCTCGAACTCAATGATCAACGCGCCGTTATCAAGGGGATTGTCGACAGCACCCCGACCTTCACTGCGCAGGTCACGCTTTACACGCGCTATTCCAATGCGCTGAATTTCGTTCCCGGCGCGCGCAATCGCCTGTCATTCGTGCTGGTGCGCAGCGAAGACAATATTTCACCGGACAGCCTGGCGCGGCGAATAACCGAACGGACCGGACTGAAGGCACGGACGAGCGAAGAATTTACCCGCGATGGTATCGATTTCATCGTTGAAAATACCGGCATTCCAATCAACTTCGGCATTACCGTCATACTGGGCGTGGTTGTCGGTATTGCCATTGTCGGCCTGACCTTCAGCCTTTTTATCCGCGACAATATCAAACAGTTCGGTGCGCTGAAGGCTATCGGCGTGACGAACCGCAAGATTATGCTGATGGTCACTGCACAATCAGGATTGGTGGCGCTGATCGGCTATGGCCTCGGTCTGACGATGGCTGTTGGTTTTATAGGGTTCGGCGCCGCGAGCAGCGACGCGTTCAAGGGCTTTTACATGCCGTTCGAGATACCGCTCATAACGGCGGTTTTGGTCCTGGCGATTATCGCATTGACTGGATTTATTGCTATCCGCTCAGTTTTGAAAACTGACCCGGCATCGGTGTTCAGATGAGCCAATTTGCCATCTCCGTGCGCGAAGTCGCCAAAGACTTCCCTGTAGGCGACGACCAAATCCGCGTGTTGCACGACATCAATGTCGATGTGAATGCAGGAGAGCTGACCTATCTGGTCGGTGAATCCGGATCAGGCAAAACCACGCTTATCTCGATCATCGCGGGCATTCTTTATCCGACCGAGGGTCGCGTGCAGGTGTTCGACACCGAAATTTATGATCTGTCCGACAATGATTTGGTTAGGTTCCGGCTCGCCAATATCGGCTTTATCTTCCAGCAGTATAATTTGCTCCCGACGCTGACTGCAGCGGAAAACGCTGCCATCCCGTTGATCGCGGATGGCATGAAGCGCAGTGAGGCAGTCGAGCGCGCACGGGTCCTGCTCGAAAAGCTTAACATTGCCAATCAGGCTGACAAATTTCCGCGCCAGCTATCGGGCGGACAGCAGCAGCGCGTCGCCATTGCCCGCGCGCTTGTGCACGAACCGCGCCTGATCGTCTGTGACGAGCCAACCGCTGCGCTCGATGCCAAATCCGGGCGACGGGTGATGGACCTGTTGCGCGAGGTTGCACTTGCCGAAGACCGCGCGGTCATTATCGTTACCCA
The DNA here is from genome assembly GCA_041175505.1 of Pseudomonadota bacterium. Classification (GTDB taxonomy): domain Bacteria; phylum Pseudomonadota; class Alphaproteobacteria; order Sphingomonadales; family Sphingomonadaceae; genus Sphingorhabdus_B. The sequence continues at coordinate 46 of JBEDET010000088.1, read as the reverse complement.
CGACAACCGCATTTTCGATCTCGCCGACCGCATCCTCGCGATGGAG
>JBEDET010000087.1:0-5760 GCA_041175505.1 Pseudomonadota bacterium | reverse complement strand
CGATTTGAATTCTAATAATTAGCATCAGTGTTGCGGAAAAGCGGACCTTGGTCATATGACTTGGGTCCGTTTTTCTTTCAGCCCGCGTTTCAGGAGAAAGCTATGCCGTCCAAAATTGCCTTACTCGGTGCTATGATCGGTTTGACGGCGTGCTGGACACCGGCGGCCAAAGCACAGGCTTCAGAAAATAACTGGACACTTGTGTGGGCCGACGAGTTTGATGGTAGCAAATTGGACCGCAAAAAATGGAAGCCCGAAAAATCGTGCTGGGGTGGTGGCAATCAGGAACGGCAATGCTACACCGATAGGTCCAAAAACATTAAGGTCATCGATGGGAATCTGCATTTAATCGCGCATAAAGAGACGTTTACGGGTCCCGACCTGCCTCCGGAATTTTCGAATAAGCCCTATCCTCAAAAGACGCAGGAATATACCTCCGGCAAAATCCGAACGCTCGGTATTTCTAGCTGGAAATACGGAAAAGTCGAATTTCGCGCGAAGCCGCCCAAGGGCCAAGGCACTTGGCCTGCCGTATGGATGATGCCCGCCAACAGCGTCTACGGCGGCTGGCCGCTGTCGGGCGAGATTGATATTTTGGAGGGTGTTAACCTCGGCGCCACTTGCGACACATGCACGGGCGGTGTTGGTGAGAACCGAATGATTAGTGCGATCCATTTTGGCGATTACGCACCGAAAAACAAACTTCACGATACGCGCGTGGCGCTGCCATCAAACGCTTTGCCTTCCGATGAATTTCACATCTGGACGCTCGAATGGGGCGAAGGCGTGATGCGTTTCTATCTCGACGGGCAGAAATATTGGGAACGGACAAGTGCGGATTGGGAAACAGCTTCTCCGCTTGCGAAATCAAATCCCGTTGCGCCTTTTGACCAGCCCTTCTACATCATGGCCAACCTCGCCATTGGTGGTGGCCTGTCAGAGAAGAATAACGATAAAGGCGTTGCATCGAATGTAACACCTGCAGCGTTTTTGATCGACTGGATACGCATCTACCAATGCAGCAGCGATAAGGAAAAAGGTCTGGCCTGCATGCAGGACGGCAAAGAGAGTAAGTAAGTTATGGCGAGACGCCGCCAGGCCGTCACTATTAAACATGTAGCAGCCGATGCGGGGGTTTCCCTGCAAACGGTAAGCCGCGTCATCAATAATGAACCTAACGTCCGGCCTGCCATGCAGGAGCGGGTGCAGGCGTCTATTGATAAGCTTGGCTATGTCCCGTCCATCGCGGCGCAACGGATGAGCGGATCACGTTCGTACCTGATCCTTGCCATCAACGACCGCGAACGCACAATTGCCGATTGGCGAAACCGCCAAGGGTCGGACTGGGTAGACCAAATGCTTTTGGGCGGCATGCTGAAATGTGCCGAACATGGATACCGGATGATCTTTGAACTGGTCGATACCCACAATGATCATGTCGAGCGCGAATTGGGTGCAGCCATTGCCGCGCTGCAGCCAGACGGCGTTATCCTGACGCCACCCCACTCTGAAAATCCGCTCATCACCGGATTTCTTGCCAAACGCAAAATCCCCTTCGCCCGCATCGGATCGATCACATCAGGGCCGGGAATTGCGATGACGATGGATGATGAGGGCTCGGCCCGACGTGCGACGGAACATCTCATCGCGCTTGGCCATGGCAGGATCGGTTTCATTGCTGGCCCCAAGGAATATGACCTGTCCAACTGGCGTATCGACGGGTGGCGCGAGGCGATGACCAGCGCCGGCCTTTCCTGCGATGCGTTATGCGTCAGAGGCGATTTTGGATATGACAGCGGTGTGCTGGCCGCCAACGCGCTGCTCGATTTGCAAGACCCGCCCACGGCGATCATTGGCAGCAACGACCAAATGACGCTTGCCGCTTTGGACGCGGCCAAGGCGCGTGGTTTACACATTCCCGGCGATCTATCTCTTATCAGTTTCGACAATACGCCCGTTGTGCGTTTTACCGTGCCCGAACTCACTGCGGTTGATCAGCCCATCGCCGCAACCTTTTCCAAGGCGGTGGAGCTATTGATTACCAATGGTGACGCGCTTGTGCCGCATCAACCGGTTGTTATTGAAGGCAGCCTTATTGAGCGCAGCAGCACCGCACCACCGTCTGCACATGGTCGCGCCTAAATCTGCGGACAGCAGCCGGCAGTCGGCAAGGTTCATGTATTTGTACGCGCTCGCCGTATCCGGGGGCGCCGTCGCCTATATGCCGTTTCTGACGATATTGCTGCCGGTGCGCGCGACAGACATCTCCGGCAATGACGCCCTTGGCATGTTGGCGATAGCGGCCTTTCTGGGTGCTATCGCCGCGAGCATGGCCAATATCGGTTTTGGATGGGCCAGTGACAAAACCGGCGCACGACGCCCGTGGATATGCGCCGGATTATCCGTATCAACGGCTTTGCTCCTCGCCACAGCTTACGCCAAGAGCCCGGCGGCGATGATCGCCATCATCATGCTCTGGCAAATCGGCTTGAACATGATGCTCGCGCCCTTAAGCGCGTGGGCCGGTGACACCATTCCCGATTCCCAAAAGGGCTTCCTTGGCGGTCTATTGGCGCTCGCGCCCGGTATAGGCGCGCTTTCAGGCGCGTTTGTAACGATGCACAATGCTGTTCCATCGGAGCACCGTGAAATCATTATCGCGATGTTGGTGATAGCCATGGTCAGTCCGGTGCTGATTTTTGGCAGACCGATATCGATGCCAGGATTGATGTCCGCGCCGACGGATCAAAAAACCGATGGGGAACAGAGCACCGTAACACGGCGCGCCGCCGTTAAAATGTGGATTGCGCGCTTATTGATACAAATTGCGGAAGCGTTATTATTTGCGTTTCTCCTTTTATGGTTCCGCAGCGTTGATCCTGATTTTGGCGAAAATGATGCCGCCAATATCTTTGCGCTTGTTCTGGGTACGGCTGTGTTTTTAGCACTAGCTATCGGCCGCTGGTCCGACCGTGCAAACCGCCCCATTCTCCCGCTCATTTGTGGGGCAGCAGCAGCTTCGGCCGGACTGATCATCATGTCGGTTTCGTCATCTTTACCGGTCGCCATTGCCGGCTATGTGGTCTTTGGTTTGGCGAGCAGCCTTTTTCTGGCGCTGCACTCAAGCCAGACGTTGAGGGTGCTCCCCCGTCCACAGACGCGTGGACGGGATTTGGGTATTTTCAACCTGACGAACACTGTGCCATCGCTCATCATGCCATGGCTGACACTCGCTTTGGTGCCCACTTATGGCTTTGGCAGCCTGTTTCTGTTGCTAGCGGGGCTGGCGTTCATCGCGTGCCTTTTATTGGCAACAATGCCGCGCCAGCACGCGCGCGATTAGGCAGGCTTACGCGCGTAGATCCCGAATGCCGCGATGATCGCATAGCAAAGCATCGGTAGCGTGAACGCTATCGCCAGGCTTCCGGTCACGTCAGCGATAATACCCGTGAGCAGCGGAACAACAGCGCCGCCGACGATGGCGACATTGATGATGCCAGAACCGTCGGCAGCGCGTGACCCGAGCTTTTCACAGGCCAGCGTGAATATCGTCGGGAACATGATCGCATTGGTCAGGCCCACGGCCAGCAAGGCATAGCCCGCAACTTCGCCGGTGCTTTGTGTGGAAAAGATTAGCAGTGCAATTGCGGCCACCGATACAGACGCCAGCACCTTACCCGGGCTAAGCACACGCAGCACCGCAGAACCGATGAACCGACCCACCATGGCGCCACCCCAATATAGGCCAATAAGCTTGCCAGCGTCCTGCTCGGGCAGAGCCATGACATGATCTTGCATCAAATAATTGACGATGAGCGAACCAATCGCGACTTCGGCGCCGACATATAGGAAAATGCATAAAGCGCCGAAACCGAAACGAGGCCGCTTCAATAAGTCGAGGCCAGCCAAGCCCTCGCTCGCTTCATGCTTTTCGCCCTTCAGCGCATCGCGAAACAGCCATACCACTGCAGCAACAATCGCCAGTGCCACGGCAATACCCAAATAGCCGTTCACAATGGCTTGGCTCTCTGCAGTGCGATAGGCGTCAAGCTCCACACCGGACAGTTGGTCAGCGGTTACCGTCGCGAGGCTGCCGAGGATAAGGATAGAACCAGCGATCGGAAAAACCGTGGTGCCAAGCGAATTGAACGCTTGAGCAAAGGTCAGGCGGCTATGCGCCGTGGCAGGCTTACCAAGCATGGAGATCAAGGGGTTGGAAACCACTTGGACAATGACCACACCGCTTGCCAATACAAACAATGCCAGCAGGAATACGCCATAGGTCGCGGTCTGGCTCGCTGGAATGAACAACAGGCAGCCCGCCATCATCGTCAAAAGGCCGGCAACCGCGCCGCGCATATAGCCGATTTTCTTAACGAGCCGCGCGCCGGGAATGCCGATGACGGCATAAGCGGCAAAGAAACAGAACTGCACAAGCATCGCTTGCGTGTAATTGAGCGTAAACAGCTCTTTTAACTTCGGGATGATAACATCGTTGAGGCTGGTGATGCCGCCGAAGATGAAGAACAGCCCCATCACGAACAATTGCAATTGCGGTGCGTCGATATGGGTGTCGCCATTATCTGCTGACGCAGATGCGCCGGGTGCCAATGCCATCTTCTCTCTCCCTTGGTTTTAGCGCATTTTGCCGGGGCAGGACGCGCCTTTTTTTGTCGTTTCGATATGAACGTTGCGAATTGTCGCAACAAGGCCTTTCGCCGCCTGCATACGTATCGGGGAACCGACCGCGTCCAACTTCGCACCAGCCGCGGCAAAGCAGCGCAGTGGAATGCGGGTTTGTGTGGGCGCACCTATGGGCAATGCGCGCATCGTGGTGTGTATATCAAGCGCAGCGCCACCAAAGGACAGCATGACTGGCCCGGTCGCGGGCTGATCAATGCGCCAGTCGATGAGCAGCGACCAGTCTTCCTTCAACGGCTTGCTCAAATCGACAGCAGGCCCGTTGACAACAAAGGCACCATCCGCGTTCCACGTGAATTGGCGCGCATCTTCCTGCGCGGACATATCAACAGCCCGCGCGCTAATCGAACCGTCCATCTGCAAATTCCAAGGTGCGGGCACCTTGCCCCGGACGAAATATTGCGTGGCGATGGTCAGCGATGACAAATCAACGCGTGGGTCTTCGTTAACCGGAGGAAGCTTGTTCGATTGCGTGTAATCGAGGCCATAGCCGAGCGGGAAAAGCGGCGCATCAATCGGTGACCGGGCGTCCGCTGGCCAACTGAAAGGCAGGCGTCCAGTGAAGTCGCGCATCGGCTTTCCGTTTGCGCCAGCGACCAACACATCGGCCACACCCCGGCCTTGCGTGCCCGGCAACCATGCGGCCACAAAAGCGTCGGCTTGGTTGATAAGCTTGCCGGTAAACATCGGCCGTCCAGATAGGAACAGGACCACAACAGGAATATTCTGCGCCTTCAATCGCGCGATCATCTCCTCTTCGGCAGGCTGGGGCCGGAATGCGAGGTTTGGCACATCGCCTTCAAACTCGGCATAAGGCTTTTCGCCCAGGACAATGATCGCCACATCGGGCTTCTTTTCAAACATGCCCGATGCTGAAATATTGGCCGTACCGCCGCCTGTTTTAACCGCTTCCGAAATCGCACGGCCAATCGTCTGGCCATTGGTGAAATCGGCGGCAGTGGTGTCCGTGCCTTGCCAGCTAATCGTCCAGCCGCCGGCCTGCATCGCCATATTGTCCGCGCCGGAACCGGCGATCAGGACATTGCTGCCATTGCGAAT
>JBEDET010000086.1:0-6218 GCA_041175505.1 Pseudomonadota bacterium | reverse complement strand
CGTCCGGCCCACCGGTTTGCCGAATTTGTGCTGCTCTTTCCATCGGGAGAACTCCTGTTTGTTGCATGCATCCTAACAGAGCCAGTGGCAGGCCGCCAACCCGCGCTGGGGAATATGGTTAAAAAGACGTCAATAACTGTAGCAGATCGGGACAGTCGAATTTGGGTCCCTCTTTAACCATCTTTTGGCATAGCCATTATGCCTAACAAAACGTTAACGCCTGGTCATGATGAAAAGAAGATTAGTCGGTCACAACGAAGCTGCCCGCCATCCCCTTCGGCAGATGCTTCCCCCACCACAGATGACGCACGCCGTCATCGCGTCACGCCCCACATCGTGGTGGCGCAGGGAGGATACGCATTTGTTTATGCTCAGCTTCAGTGCGTTTTTTGTCGCAATAAGCAGCTATATTGCCTGACTTTTAGGCGGCGACGGGGTCGCTCGCCTTGTGCAGCTTCCACGAAATCCATGCCGAAACAAGGCAGGCCGCAGCAATCATGAACAGCGTGTCGGGAATGCTCACACCTGCGCTGACCAGAAGGCTGTAAATGACAGCACCGATCACCATTGCGCCGGAATTCACGATGTTATTGGCGGCAATGGTGCGGGCGGTTTGTGACTTTGCAACCGTAGTTGTCAGAAACGCGTAGAGCGGGACGACAAACATACCCCCGGCGATGGAAATACCAAGAAGATCGACAATCATGCGTTCGCCATAGCCTAGCGTCAGAAACTGCCACCAATTCATCAGCTCTGGCCCGGTGGGTTGCCAGTGGCTGACCGTCCACCAAAGATCCAAGACAAATAGGCCCATGACGATGACTGAAATCGGCGCATATTTGGCAGAGACTGTGCCATTCAACAGGCGGTTGACGGCGACTGAGCCGATGGCGATGCCGATCGAGAAAAATGCGGTAAACAGGGTCGCGACAGTGTTGTCGCCACCGATTGCATTTTTGACCATAGGCGGGAAAATCGACCCAAGGACAGCGCCCACGCCCCAGAAAAAGCTGATCGCCATGATCGCCAAAAACAGGCGGGGTATGTGCATCGTGTCGCGCACCAGTCGCCAGCTGCTGCGAAAGATATTCCAGTCCATTTTTGCGGTTGGCGCATCGCTTTCGGGCGGTGCAAGCGGAACAGATTGCGCGGTCACGCGTCCGATGATGGCAACGAGGATAATCCCTACGCCTGCAATCTTTCCGGGAATGATCCCGCCCGCAATCGTCCCACCCAAAATGGCAAGATAGGTCCCGGCTTCGACAAGGCCCGTTCCGCCCAACACCTCGTCTTCTTTAAGATGCTGGGGCAAAATCGCATATTTAATCGGGCCAAAGAAGGTGGAATGCACGCCCATTGCGAACAATGCGGCGAGCATCAACGGTATGTTGTGCAGGTAGATACCGGCTGCACCGAAGATCATGATAAAAATCTCGGCTGTCTTGACCATGCGAATGACGCGCGTCTTTTCGATGGTATCGGCCAATTGGCCCGCAAGCGCGGAAAACAGGAAAAAGGGTAATATGAACAGCGCGCCCGCGATGGCGTTAAAATTCGCTTCTTGGGTCGGGTCAGAATAGATTTCGTACGTCACCAAAATGACCATGGCCATCTTGTAAAAATTGTCGTTGAAAGCATTCAGGAACTGGGTGACGAAAAGCGGCAAAAATCTGCGCTTATTCAACAGGGACATTGTCGTGGCCATTGGTTTTTGCACTTCCCATGCGGACGGTATCGGAGCCTTAGCGGTCCAGCCCTATCATGGCAAAGCGCATTTCATGTGACGGTGAAATAGCCGCGTGATTTTGCTGGCACATCGCGCTATTGCTAGTGGATGCTTAGCTTACCCAACATCCTGACCTTGTCGCGCATTCTTGCTGTGCCCATCCTCGTCTTTTTGCTGTGGCCCGGCACCAAGGCGATTGGCATTCAGCCGGTGCCGCTGGATTATGGCTTTGCATTCATATTGTACTGCCTGATGGGGATTACCGATTATTTTGATGGCTATCTTGCGCGGGCGCAGGGGACAGTGTCGAAATTGGGCGTTTTCCTTGATCCCATCGCCGATAAGATCATGGTCGCCGCTGTCATTTTAATGCTGGTGTTCACGCGAGATGTCGACGGTTGGCATGTCATTGCAGCCCTCACCATTTTATTGCGTGAAATGATCGTATCGGGGCTGCGCGAATTTTTGGCTGGCCTGCAGATTTCGGTACCGGTTTCGAAACTCGCCAAATGGAAGACGACGTTTCAACTTGTTTCGCTCGGCGGCATCATTTTGGCAGGCGCGTTGCCGGACTGGATATTGCTGAAGCAAGCGGCACTGGCGCTGCTGTGGATCGCCGCGGTGCTGACCATGATTACCGGCTGGGATTATCTGCGCGTCGGCATAAAGCATATGGATTGACCAGATGAGGCTGGTCTATTTCGCGGCGGTTCGCGAGGCCATTGGTGTGGCCTTCGAAACATGTGATCTGCCGGCACATGTGCGCAATATTAATGACGCTATTGGCTGGCTCGCGGGTCAGTCACCGGGGCACGCACTGGCGTTTCAAGATAAGGCGCGGCTTCGTTTCGCTTTGGACCAAGCTATGGTGCCATTGGATGCCGCGCTTGGTGATGCACATGAGCTTGCAATATTCCCGCCAGTGACCGGCGGATGAAACGCGTCCTGATCAGCGATGAGCCGATCAGCGCGGAGGTTGCACTGGCGGGCCTGAGCGATTTGGGGGGCGGTGCTGTGTCCAGTTTTACCGGCATATCGCGGGACGATGGCGGCGTAACCGCGATTGAGCTTGAGCATTATCCCGGCATGACGGAATCAAGCCTGCTGCGGTTAATCGATGAAGCCTTTGCCCGCTGGGCATTGCTTGGCGCGGCGATTGTGCACCGGATTGGGCGCGTCGCGGTGGGCGAACCCGTGGTCGTCGTCGGCGCAGCGTCGCGACACAGGGCAGACGCGCTTGAGGCCACGGCGTTTCTCATTGACCGCCTGAAAACCGACGCGCCATTTTGGAAGAAAGAGCATTATGCAGACGGCAGGTCCGTCTGGGTTGATGCCAAATCCAGCGACGACGACAGGTCTTCACGCTGGTCCTAACGGTTCCGGGCGCGGCTCAGTTTTTAGGTCGTGTGCAATTCCCGCAGGGACTCCGCAAGCAACTCAAACTCCTCACGGCGCGGGCTATTGGTTCGCCAAATCAGCGCAATTTCGCGTGTCGCATGGTCCGCATTCAATGGCCGCGCCTGAACGTCGGTTCCGTTCAATAGACCGGCCGCGACGGCCATCTCGGGAATGATGGTGAGGCCCAAGCCATTGTCCACCATCTGTACAAGCGTGTGCAGCGATGTCCCCAGCATCATGGCCGTGGCGCGCAATTCGGGCCTGTTACAGGCAGCCAGTGCATGGTCCTTCAGACAATGGCCATCGACCAATAACAAAAGCCTATTTTCATCAATTAGCGCAGGTTCAATGCTTTCGGGTGGGTCGCGCGGGTCATCCAATGGAAAGGCAACATATAATGCGTCGTTAAACAGGTGCGCTTTTTCGACATCGCCCGCCGGAAAAGGAAGCGCCAGCAGGACACAGTCGACCTGACCATGATGCAATGCCTCGACCGCAGCTGCGCTGGCTTCCTCACGCAGGTATAGCTTTAAATCGGGATATTTCTTGCGCAATGCTGGTAGCAACTTGGGCAACAGGAATGGCGCAATCGTGGGAATGACGCTCATGCGCAAATCATCCGCAAGTGGCTTGCCTGCGGAACGCGCCATTTCGGCCAGCTCTTCCGCCTCCCGCAAGATGCGGTGCGCCTTGGTCACCATCTTGTTGCCCAGCGGCGTAAAGCGGACGACGCGCCGCGTGCGCTCCACGAGCATCAGGCCAAGCAACGACTCCAGCTCGCGTATCCCAGCGGACAGCGTGGATTGCGTGACAAAGCACGACTCCGCGGCTTTACCGAAATGGCCATGCTCCTGAAGCGCGACCAGATATTGCAGCTGCTTCAGCGTTGGAAGATAGGTGCTCATAAATCGACCCCGTTTATTATTATGGGTCATATAATCGTTTTTAGCGATGATTCTAGCAATATTTAGCGAAAAGGTTCATAGATTGCTGGAAATGCCGGTTTGAAAGTCTTAGCTTAGAGGCTCAATGGTCCCAGTAGGGACGTCAGGGTCATTTATGTTCATTTCAAATCTCATCGAATATCTCGACTCGATTAAAGAACGTGACCCTGCGCCGCGCTCACGCTGGGAGATATTGCTCTACCCTGGTGTATGGGCCGTAGGCTATCACCGTGTCGCCCATTGGCTGTTCCTTGGTCAGATGTTCTTTCTTGCGCGGTTGGTGAACCATTTTGCCCGGTTTTTAACGGGTATAGACATTCACCCCGGCGCCAAGATTGGCAGCAATTTCTTCCTCGACCATGGTTTCAGCGTGATTGGTGAAACGGCCGAAATTGGCGACAATGTCACCATGTACCAGAACGTCACCTTGGGTGGCACCAACCCGACCAACGGGATGGCAGGCAAACGGCACCCGACGATTTTGGATAATGTTATCATTGGATCAGGTGCGCAAATCCTTGGCCCAATCACAGTGGGCGAACGCGCGCGCATTGGCGCTGCGGCCGTGGTGACGGACGACGTGCCAGCTGGCGCAACGATGATTGGTCAAAAGGCGCGCTCGACATTGGTTCAGGCAGAAACCTACGCGCGTGACTTCATGCCTTATGGCACGCCATGCCGCGAGATGTTCGACCCGGCGACGCAAAGCCTCGAGATCCTGCAGTGTGAAATCGAAACCCTGCGCAAACGTATCGCCGACATGATGGCCGAACGTGATGGAACGCCCGCGGCGACGCCGGTCAAGCCCCGTGCAAGCAAGGGAAGCAAGGCCAGTTGAGCGCAATCATCACGCCTTTTCCCATAGCCAACCGGCTCAACCAGATTGGTTTCGACAAAGGCGAACTAACCCAGATACTCAATCTGTACGGGCGGATGGTCGCAGCGGGTAATTGGCGCGATTATGCCATCGATCTTGGTCGCGATGCCGCCGTGTTCAGTGCGTTCCGGCGCGCTACCGAGCGGCCGGAATATCGCATTGAAAAGCGACCAGCGTTACGCAACCGCCAAGGCATGTGGGCCTTGGTCGGCGAGGGTGGCGCAATTTTGAAACGCGGACATGATCTTGGCCCCGTCCTTGCGCCTGTTGAACGAAAGCTCATGAAGCTCGTCGACGCATAAAAAAAGCCCGGCCAAAGACCGGGCTCTTTCGAAATACTTGGAAGGCAATTAGCCGAGCGCTTGAAGCGCTTTCATCACGGCGATGGATTGTTCGCCGCCTGATTGTGGCACGGTTTCACCCGTGCGGTCGATAATCTTGTCCCACGCCGCAGCAAAGCCTTCGACGTTGCGGTCTTCCTGACGCAGGGCAACGCCTGGGGTCATCGTGACATAGGCTGCGTGATAACCGCCACCGCCTGCGCCGATGATCATGTTGGTTGGCGCATCTTCGCTGACCAGATACAAAGCGGCTGGTACAACATTTTCCGGCGTGAACTGTTCGAACAGGCCTTCTGGGAAAATATCTTCGGTCATGCGCGTGCCCGCAACAGGTGCGAGCGAATTGACGCGCACGTTATATTTGGCGCCTTCAAGGTGAAGCGTCTTCGTGAAGCCAGCCAATCCAAGCTTTGCCGCGCCATAATTGGCTTGGCCGAAATTGCCGTACAGACCGGTTGACGATGTGGTCATCAAGATGCGGCCATAGGCCTGATCGCGCATCGTATCCCAAACGGCCTTGGTGCAGTTCGCCGATCCCATGACATGGACCTGAAGCACCAGATTGAAATCGGGCATGTCCATCTTGGCAAAGCTCTTGTCGCGCAGGATGCCGGCATTGTTGATCAACACATGCACGCCGCCCCATGCTTCTTTCGTTTTGGCGACCATTTCAACCATCTGCTCATATTCGGTGACGCTGCCGCCATTGGCCATGGCTTCGCCGCCAGCTGACTTGATCTGTTCGACAACCTGAGCCGCTGCGTCGGATGTGCCTGTGCCATCGCGCGCGCCGCCCAAGTCATTGACCACCACTTTTGCACCGCGCTTGGCGAGTTCAAGCGCATAGGCCTTACCCAATCCACCGCCTGCACCGGTCACAATAGCGACTTTGTCTTTAAAACTGATGGTCATGTTATATCTCCATAATCAGG
>JBEDET010000085.1:0-6678 GCA_041175505.1 Pseudomonadota bacterium | reverse complement strand
CCCCTAGCCCCTCCCGCCTGCGGGAGGGGAACCAAGCAAGCCCCAAATATCACGCCCGCTCCGCTACTTTAATCGCGGTCGCCAGATCCAGCCGGCCATCATAAATCGCACGGCCAGTGATCACGCCCTCAATTCCGTCCTTGGCATGCAGCGCGAGCATGTGGATGTCATCAATGCCCTTGACGCCGCCGCTGGCAATCACGGGAATGTTCACCCGCCGCGCCAGATCAACGGTCGCGTCGATATTGCATCCGGTCAGCATCCCGTCACGACCGACATCGGTGAACAGGATGGACGCCACGCCAGCATCTTCGAACCGGCGCGCCAGATCGATGACCGGCATGTCGGATTTCTCGGCCCAACCCTCGGTCGCGACAAAGCCGTCGCGCGCGTCGACAGCGACCACAATGCCGTCTTCAAATTCGCGCGCCATCTCTTTGACGAATTGCGGGTCTTTGAGCGCGGCTGTCCCAATCACCAACCGCGCGACGCCCATGTCGAACCAGCGTTCAACCGTCTGCGTATTGCGAATGCCGCCACCCAATTGGATGTAACCGGGGAAGTTTTCGATGATGCCCTCAACCGCCTCGGCATTTTCGGGGCGGCCAGCAAAGGCGCCATCCAAATCCACAACGTGCAGGAACTCTGCGCCTTGCTCGGCAAACAGCATCGCCTGCGCGGCGGGGTCATCGGCATAGACCGTTGCGCGGTTCATATCGCCTTCGGCCAAGCGCACAACTTCGCCACCCTTCAGGTCAATCGCGGGAAAAACGATCACTATTGCCACTCCAAAAAGCGTTTGAGGAAGTTAATGCCATAGGACTGGCTTTTCTCGGGATGGAATTGCACCCCCATGATATTGTCACGGCCCACCGCTGCAACCAGTCGACCGCCATGGTCGGTTTTCGCCAGCACGTCCGCATCGTCCGTCGCATCGAAATGGTAGCTATGCAGAAAATAGGCCTCGCCCGCTTCGATCAGCGGCGCGCCTTGCGTTGGAAGAACGTCGTTCCAGCCCATATGCGGGATTTTCAAATCTACGGCCGGTGCAATCGCGCGGACGGTGCCACCAATCCAGCCAAGCCCGCGCGTCGTGCCATGCTCAACGCCCGCATCGGCCAAAAGCTGCATGCCAACGCAAATGCCCAGAAACGGAATGCCCTCAACGCGCACGCGCTGCTCCATTGCGGCGACCATGCCGTCAATCGCGGACAGCGCCTCCATACAATGCGCAAAGGCGCCAACGCCGGGCAGAACGATACGGTCGACTTTGGCAACAACATCGGGATCGGCGGTCACATGCACGTCGCCTGCGCCGGCCGCTTTCAACGCATTGTGCACCGAATGCAGATTGCCCGCGCCATAATCAATCAGCGCAAGTGACACGGCCTAGAGCGTGCCCTTGGTCGACGGGATGGCGTCGGCCTTGCGCGGGTCAATCTCGACCGCTTGGCGCAATGCGCGGGCCAAAGCCTTATAGCAGCTTTCGACGATATGGTGGTTGTTCGAACCATAAAGATTTTCGATGTGCAGCGTGATGCCCGCGCTGGTGGCAAAGCTGTGAAACCAATGTTCGATCAGCTCGGTATCCCACTCGCCCAAACGCGGCATGCCAAGTGACACTTTCCACACGAAATAGGGCCGACCTGAAATATCGAGCGCGCAGCGCGTCAACGTTTCGTCCATCGGCGCATAGGCCGTGCCATAACGCGTGATGCCGCGTTTATCGCCCAATGCCTGCAACACCGCCTCACCAATCGCAATGCCGGTGTCTTCGGTGGTGTGGTGCTGGTCAATGTGTAGGTCGCCAACGGCCTTCACCTTCAGGTCGATCAGCGAATGGCGCGACAGTTGCTCAAGCATATGGTCGAGAAAACCGATGCCCGTTGACACGTCATACACACCAGTGCCGTCGAGGTTCACCTCAACATCAATGGACGTTTCGTTCGTCTTGCGACTTATGGAGCCTATACGCATGGCCGCCGATATAGCCACATGCACGCATTTGGCAAGTTGGCTTAAGGCAACAAGTATCTTGATTTCACACGCGCGGAAGTCCACCAAGCGCCCATGACCGAAGAGCATGTAGATAGCCTGATTCCTTATGATGACGTAGTGCAAGAGGCATTGCGCGCCGTCGTTGGCCGCGTGCTGGGCGATGTGGCGCGCGATGGCCTGCCCGGCGACCATCATTTCTACATCACGTTCAAGACGCAAGCGCCGGGCGTTGCCATTCCGCAGCACCTGCACGAACGCTTCCCCGATGAAATGACCATTGTGCTGCAGCACAAATATTGGGACCTGAAGGTTGAGGCCGAACATTTCGAAGTTGGCCTGTCGTTCAGCCAGATCCCGTCGCATCTGTTCATCCCTTACTCCGCGATCACCGCCTTCGTTGATCCAGCCGTAGATTTCGCGCTGCAATTCCATGTCGATGCAGGCGAAAGCGAGCCCGAACCGCATGAAGAAGCCGGAAATGACGGCCCCACCGTCGTCGTCGAAGATGGCTCCAACGCGGAAAAAGTGACGGGGGAAACCCGCACTGAAACCGACAGTTTTGGGCCGATTGAGGTCCCCGCAGACGCTTTTTGGGGCGCGCAGACGCAGCGGAGTATCGCGAACTTTCCCTTTCCAGCGCATGAGCGGATGCCGATTGGCATAATCTACGGCCTTGCCCATGTAAAACGTGCCGCCGCGTTAACGCACAAAGCATCGGGGGCGCTGCCAGCGGACATTGCCGACGCGATCATCGCCGCCGCAGACGATATATTGGCGGGGAAGCATGACGATCAATTCCCGCTCGTCATCTGGCAAACGGGCAGCGGCACGCAATCGAACATGAACGTGAATGAGGTTATCGCCGGCATCGCCAATGAAGCGCTGGCGGGTTCACGCGGTGGCAAAACGCCCGTGCACCCCAATGACCATGTCAACATGGGGCAGTCATCGAACGACAGCTTTCCCACCGCCATGCATGTCGCGGTGGCCATCGCGGTTTGGCGCGATCTGCTCCCCGCGCTGCAACGCCTAACCGATGCGCTGACCGAAAAGTGCCAAGCATGGGGCGCGATCATCAAAATCGGCCGCACCCATTTACAGGACGCAACGCCGCTGACCTTGGGTCAGGAATTTTCCGCCTTTGTCGCGCAACTGATCGCCAACCGCGCGCGGGTTGAAGGGACAATTGTCCATAATGTACAGAAACTCGCGCAGGGTGGCACGGCGGTCGGCACGGGCCTGAATGCGCCAGCGGGTTTTGACGTTTCGATTGCCGCCCAAATCTCGACCGCGACGGGCATCGCGTTTGAACCCGCCCGCAACAAATTTGAGGCGCTGGCATCCAATGACGGGCTGGTGCAAATGTCGGGCACGCTCAACACGCTTGCCGTGTCCCTCACAAAGATTGCCAACGACATCCGCTTGCTTGGGTCTGGTCCGCGCTCGGGCCTTGGCGAGTTGCATCTGCCGGAGAACGAGCCGGGCAGCTCAATCATGCCGGGCAAGGTCAACCCGACGCAATGCGAAATGCTGACGATGGTCGCGGCGCAAGTCATGGGCAATCATCAGGCCGTGACCATTGGCGGGCTGCAGGGCCATTTGCAGCTTAACGTCTTTAAACCGCTTATTGGGGCCAATGTGCTGCGCGCGGTGGAATTGCTCAGCATCGCTATGGACAGCTTTACCAAAAACTGCGTCGCAGGCCTTGAACCGGATCGCGACCGCATTGCGGAGCTTGTCGAACGCTCGTTGATGCTCGTCACCGCGCTTGCGCCCGTTATCGGTTATGACAACGCTGCCAACATTGCCAAAGCCGCACATAAAAATGGAACCACCCTGCGCGAAGCGGCGTTAGCATCCGGACTGGTTGACGAAGCGACGTTCGATACCCATGTCAGACCGGAAGATATGGTTTGATCTTCGATCCTCGTCATCCTGAATTTATTTCAGGATAACAAGCGAGGTTGATGCGTTATCCTGAAACAAGTTCAGGATGACGAAGTGGGTAAACGTGCGATGACGCATTGAGAAGGAAGTCGATAATGCTAAAATCCATCGCAGGTGCCGTTGTCGGCGAAGTGATTGGCCACAAAAGCGGCCATGGCTTGCTGGGTGCAGGCATTGGCCTCGTGGCCACGCGTTTGGCAACGCGCTCCATTCCGGGCCTATTGCTTGTCGGCGGCGCGATCGTGGCCAAAAGCATATATGACCAACGCAAGGGCCGCAAAGAGGGCTAACCCACTTTCATTGCCACTAAAGCTTCCCTCTTGACGCCGGCCTGCCCTTTCGCGCACTAGCGGCTATGGGCAACACCGACAATCATAAGCCGCACGAACTGGAACGCCGGGGCCTCCTATTCGTGCTTTCGTCACCTTCAGGCGCAGGGAAATCAACGCTTTCACGCATGTTGTTGGAAGCCGACGAGAAAATCGCCTTATCGGTTTCCTACACCACACGCGAGCCGCGGCCTGGTGAGATTGAGGGCGTCCATTACCATTTCACGGACACCGCGACCTTCAAGAAAATGGCCGCAGACGGCGAATTCCTCGAATGGGCGCATGTTTTTGGCCATCGCTACGGCACGCCAAAGGGCCCGGTAGAAGACAAGCTGGCTGCCGGATGCGACGTCCTGTTCGACATTGACTGGCAAGGTGCGCAGCAACTGTATCAGGAAGCTGGCCCCGACGTGGTGCGCGTATTCATCTTGCCGCCATCCATCGACGAACTCGAACGCCGCCTACACAGCCGCGCGCAAGATAGCGAAGCGGTCATCGCCGACCGGATGAGCCGCGCCAAGGCCGAAATCGGCCATTGGGACGGCTATGATTATGTCCTGATCAATGACGATGTGCAGACCTGCTTTGAAAAGGTCCGCCAGATTCTGGCCGCAGAACGCATGAAGCGTCGCCGGCAAAAGGGACTCATTGGCTTCGTGCGCGACCTTGCTGCGTCTTAAGCGGTCGGGGCCACCGCTGCGAGCAACAGCGTAATCCCGCCCAAGCCGATCGACAGGTGCCAACGCAGCTTCATCCAGCCGTCCGGCAACTGGCAGCGCGCGGAAAGCCAGCGATCCGCCAGCGGTGAACCCAGTACGAAAAACCCAAGCCACGCCAGCGACGGTCCGGGCCATTCAAGGCCCCATATCCACGGCAGATAGGTCGCGAATGCCAACAGGCTTGGTGCCACAGCCAGCGCGAATATCGCGGCCGCCGACGCATCATCGCGGCGCGTGGTAACGCCCAGTCCCCACCACATGCCGCCCAAAAAGCTGAAGATAAACGCCGCATAGCCATAAGCGGCCGCAAGGCCAATCCAACGATATTCCGACCCCGAAAACACCAGCACAGCGGCAAAAATCTGCGGCAGCAAACCGGCATAGCCCGCGACAAATGCCGCCTTGGGCAGCGGCCTTAACGTGAATATCGCGGTATTTTTGGGCGAAGCGTCGGTCATCGGGGTTTCCTTACATACTGCATGCACATAAGTCTGATCCCAATCTGCCCCAAGATGGGCTTTTACCTATGGTTGCGCTTACACATCCGGCGTCAGCAGGTCGAGAAACCGGACAGCGGCCATGAATTCGTTGGCGCGGTCATTGCGGTTTTTCTGCGCCCAATGGTCCGCGCCCCACAATTCTTCCTGCCACAGTTCATCGAGGCAACTTGCGTTCCAGATATCCTCCGCCGCGCCTGCGCGTTCGACAATGGCCAGCGTCGCGATCAGTGAGCCCGACAGATGCGCAAGCTTTGCCATCGCGGCCAGTTCGAACGTGCCACGCGCCGACACTGCAGCGCGCAAGGTTTCCAGCGTCGTTTCGGGCTGTGGCTGGTGCATGATGCCCTCGACAATCACAAAGCTGACATCATAACGGGTGCGTGCCCAATCGAGCCACGGGTCCCAGATTTCGGCTTGCCGGTCCGCCAATGCTTCACCCGCAGCGCCGCGATAACAAAACAGGTCGGTTTCGCCATAGGCCGCAATCGCGGCGGCAAAGCCATCCCTATCGGGGCCAATGCGATCAATCGCCGCGTTGGCAAAGCCCGTCATTGGCATCAACAGTGGATCGACGGTCTTGTCCACCGCGTCCCATTCGGCAACCACCGCATCCGCCAGCTTTTGCGTCGGCAGCGCCAGCACATTGTGCGTAGGCGTTTTAATCGGCCGGCCATCCAGCCGCACCGCATGTCCAAAACTGCTTGGCTCTAGGGTAACTTCTTTCCAAAATCGTCTCATGGCTGCGGCTTGCTCTTCCATTTTTTGGCCAGAAACACCGGCACGAGCAGGAAACTAAACATGCCGATCAAAAACAGCACATAACCCGCCGCGATGGGCAGGCCAAATGCCTGACGCGCGATAACCGCCAGCCCGATCACCAACATGATCGCACCGCCAATCCGGCACAGGTTGATGACCAGAAACCGATATTGCGCCTGCGTGTCTGCGCCCGCATTGTCATCATTCGGCGTCATGCAAAATTCTCCAGATAGACTTTCAGCTCATCCATGCTCTCGGCGATGTAATCCGCGCCTGCCTCGCGCAAGTCGGCGACGCTGTGATAGCCCCAATTGACCCCGACAGTGCGTGTCCCCGCCGCGCGGCCCATGTGAATGTCATACACCGTATCGCCAATGACAACCGCATTGGCGGCATCGGCCCCTGCTTCGGCCAAGGCTTGATAGA
>JBEDET010000084.1:0-6895 GCA_041175505.1 Pseudomonadota bacterium | reverse complement strand
GCGCGTTTGTAATAACGGGTGACGTCATGGCCGATGCCAATCGCGACCAATTGCACAGGGGATCGCGTTTCGATCATTTCGATAACCTTGCGCAAATGCTGTTCCAGATAGCCGCCATGGTTGACCGACAAGGTGCTGTCATCGACGGGGGCACCGTCGGAAATCACCATCAAAATGCGGCGGTCTTCGGCGCGGGCGATCAGGCGGTTGTGCGCCCAAAGCAAAGCTTCGCCGTCGATATTCTCTTTCAGCAAACCTTCGCGCATCATCAGGCCAAGGTTGCGCTTGGCATGACGCCATGGCTCATCGGCTTTTTTGTAGACGATGTGGCGCAAGTCGTTGAGGCGGCCGGGCATGGGTTGCCGTCCAGCCGCAAGCCAATCCTCACGCGCTTGGCCGCCTTTCCACGCACGGGTGGTGAAGCCCAAAATTTCGGTTTTAACGCCGCAGCGTTCCAGCGTGCGTGCCAATATGTCGGCGCTGATTGCCGCGATGCTGATTGGCCGTCCGCGCATCGATCCGCTATTGTCGATAAGCAAGGTCACCACGGTATCGCGGAAATCGGTTTCACGTTCGATCTTGTACGACAGCGAGCTGCCCGGCGACACCACGATGCGCGCGAGCCGCGCTGCGTCGATCATGCCTTCTTCCTGATCAAAATCCCAACTGCGGTTTTGCTGCGCCATCAGGCGGCGTTGCAGACGGTTGGCGAGCTTTGTCACCACCGATTGCAGGTTGGACAATTGCTGGTCGAGATAGGCGCGCAGCCGGTTCAGCTCTTCTTCGTCGGCAAGCTCGGTCGCGGTGATGGTCTCGTCATATTTGGTTGACCAGATTTTGTAATCGCTTTGCGGCAGATGGTCCCAATTGCGGCGCTGCGGGGTGACGGGTTGCATACCGTCATCGCCCATTTCACCGTCGGCGCCGTCCTGATCGTCCATATCCTCGCCGTCATAATCGGCCTCGGTTTCTTCGCCTTCGCCCTGTTGCGGTTCGGCGCGCGCTTCGGCTTGGCCAGCTTCGCCTTCGCCATCATCGTCGCTGTCGCCGTCTTGCTCTTGGCTGTCCTCGGCATCGTCGCCGCCTTCGTCCGCATCGGACGGGTCAACGTCGCCCTCTGTCAAGTTCAGATGCTCGAGCATCGATTGCGTAAGCGCGGCAAATGCACCCTGATCATCAAGCGCGAGGGCAAGCGCATCAAGGTCGCGGCCTGCCTTTTCCTCAATCCAGCCACGCAGCATATCGACGCCGGCAACCGCCGCGTCAGGTATAGCTGCGCCCGTCAGGCGTTCGCGGACGATAAGCGATAATGCGGTCGAAATCGGCACTTCGTCAGCGGACTGCGCGCGGCTGATCGGGTCGGTGCGCAATTTGAGTTCAAGCGCGTGGCCCAGATTTGCGGCGATGCCCGCCATATTGCGTGAACCCAATGCCTCAACGCGCGCGTTTTCCACCGCGTCAAATGCTGCACCCGCAATGACTTCGGATGGACGCAAGGCGGCATGGCGCGCGGCATTATGGTGCTTGATCTTCAGTGAGAAGCTGTCGGCAAAGCCGCGTGCTTCGGCCACTTGCTCAGGCGGCAGCAACCGGCCGGGCATGGGCACTTTGAAATTTTTGCCCGCTTGCGTCGGGGCGTCGGCGGTGAACGCAAGTTCAATCTCCGGCTCATGCGCGAGCGCGCGGGCGGTGCCGGTTAGGACTTGTTTGAACTGTTCCAGTGGAGATTCGTTCGCCATCAATCCGCCACCCGCTTACATGCCGCTGCAATCTGTTCTTTCGTCGGCTTCACCGGCGCGCGCAGCGTAAAGACATGCGCTTGCGCAGTGGCCACACGATCTTCGGTTGTCCGCGCGCCATTCACGACCGCGGCAAAATCCTTGCACACGGCAAGGCTGCGCAAATAATCGCTATGGCCAGCGCCACCGCCTGATACGTCGGTGGTGTCAATGATGGTAAAGCCCGTTTTGGCAGGCTCTGTCTGATATTTGGTCTTTGTCGCAAAGCAACGCTGAGGCAGTCCTTTGGCCTTCAAATCCTTGGCTTCGAACGGACTGAAGCAATAAGGTGATCCCAGCCGCGGATAGCCATGCACAGCGCGCGACACGGCAAGTGCGCGGTCGCTAAGTGATGCGTAGACGGTCACGCGCCGGTCGTTGTTGACGCGGCGGGCGGCCAACACTTCTTCAGCGATATCGCGTTCGAAATCTTCACGATCAACATCCGGCGAGGCCAATATAATGTTGGAAATATTGCTGGAATCGGCATTGGTCGATGTGCGGTCGACATATTCCACGGCAGGCGTGACAAGCCGTGCGCCGAGCGAATGCGAGACAATGACGATTTCCTTGACCCATTCGGTTCGCGCCAATTTGGTCAGGAAGTTCCGGAAATTGCGCTGGTCCCAATACATGTTGGTTTCATCAACGGCATAGCTCAACAGATTGCCCTGCGATGGCCAGCTATAATGGATAATCGGGCCGTCAAAATTGCTCATCGTGCCAATCTGGACGGCGTCGCGGGCGGTGGTTTGCAATTTTTCGCGATAGCCATGCACATATAAAAGGACGCGGCCGTTGCGCAGGTTCGCGGCATCACGCAGACCATCCCACCATGCGTCTTCCGGCTGAAACGCGACAGGCACCACCAACTGCTTGTCGCCCTTGGCGGGCTTGATCATTTCTGGCGGCGAGAACCGGCCAAATCGAACGCGGTCTGCACGATGGTTGGTCAGTTTAATATTGTCGCCACGACAATCGGGCAGGCGGCTGGTGACGATGAAATAATCTTTTCCGCTGACCGAAGCACTGTCATTTTGCGCTGGATTACAGCGCGGGTTTTCCGCCAGCACATTGTGGGGAATGTCGCCATATTCGACAGCCACAGTGCAGCCAGCCAGCAGCATCGGCAAAAGGAGAAGGGGAGCTTTGCGCATTATTTCCCTTTAGGATTGGCTGCGCGCCATGCCTTTACCGCGTTCAATGCGCCGGACACATGCCCCTTCACGCCCAGTTCGGAATAAGCGAACAGCACCTTTCCATCAGGCGCAATCACATAAGTCGTGCGGTTCGATCCGCCCATGATAGGCAGGCTGACCTTATAGTTTTTGATGACGGGTTTGGACGCGATGCCAACGGTGAATTTGTTGCGGCATGCCTCCACCGAAAAACGCTTCAACGTGTCGATATTGTCCGCCGACATGCCAATGATGGATGCGCCATAGGCGGCAAAATCATCGGCTGCTTCGGAAAATTCATGCGCCTCGACCGTGCAGCCCGCGGTGAATGCCTTGGGATAGAAATATAAAACGACAGGGCCGCGTTTCAGGGCCTTGTTCAAATTATAGCTATAAACGTCGCCCGCCAAAACAGCCTGCGTGGTGAAATCGGTCGCGCGTGTGCCGGGCTTGAGCGCAGCAAATGCCGGCGATGCGCTAAGTGCGAGCGCCAGAATAAGAGCAGTGCGTTTCATAAATGGTCCCTTCAACGGTGTTTCGGCGAAATGGCCAACGTGCTTATGACTTGCCAACGACGCTTTCGGGCAGATCCTGACCAAAGACGCGCTGATAATATTCGGCGACCAATGCGCGTTCTGCATCGTCACATTTGTTGAGGAACGACAGGCGGAACGCAAAACCGACATTTTTGAAAATGGCGGTGTTTTGTGCCCATGTGATGACGGTGCGTGGGCTCATGACCGTTGAAATATCGCCATTGATGAAACCCTGACGCGTCATTTCGGCGACCTTGACCATGTTGGCGACGGTCGCGGCATCGGTGCCCGATGCCTTGGCCAAAACGATTTCGCTTTCGACCTGCGCAGGCAGATAGTTCAGGCCAACGACAATGTTCCAACGGTCCATCTGACCTTGGTTGATCGCTTGCGTGCCGTGATACAGCCCGCTTGTGTCGCCAAGGCCAACGGTGTTGGCGGTCGCGAACAAGCGGAAATATGGGTTCGGACGAATGACGCGGTTCTGGTCGAGCAACGTCAGCTTGCCCTCTGTCTCCAACACGCGCTGGATCACGAACATAACGTCCGGACGGCCGGCGTCATATTCGTCGAACACCAAAGCAGTCGGTGTCTGCAGCGCCCAAGGCAACAGGCCTTCGCGGAATTCAGTGACTTGCTGTCCATCGCGCAGAACGATGGCATCGCGGCCGATAAGGTCGATGCGGCTGATATGCGCGTCGAGGTTGATACGGATGCACGGCCATTTCAAACGCGCGGCGACTTGTTCGATATGTGTCGATTTACCTGTGCCATGGTACCCCTGAACCATCACGCGGCGGTTATGGGCAAAGCCCGCAAGAATCGCGAGCGTGGTGTCGGGGTCAAAGACATAGCTGTCGTCGGTGTCAGGAACACGCTCATCGGCAACGGAAAACGCAGGACATTCCATGTCGACGTCAATGCCAAACATTTCGCGCACGCTGACCATCTTGTCAGGGGCGGCAAGGATGGTCGTGTCGCTGCTGTTGGGCTGGATATTTGGAATGTCAGTCATGTCGTTCTCGTCAAATAAAGGCGGGCGATGTTTTAAGGTGCGTATAGGCAGCAATGACGTCTTGCAAAGCCTTTTCATAAGACCGGTTGCCGCCATTTTTGTCAGGATGATAGGCGCGGACCTTGGCCGAATAGGCGCTACGTAAGGCGCGCCTATCCGCATCCTCGCCAAGCCCTAGCGTCTTAAGCGCTTTGCGGTCCTCCGGCGACAGGAACTGCCCGTCGGCGCGTTCCTTGGGCATGCGTGATCGGAAGCGTGTGGATATGGCATCCAACGGGTCTTTAAAGTCCGCCCATTTGGGTGGCGAATCGACATTGCCGCTGGCACGAAAGGCACGGGTTTCGCTTGGCCAGACGTTGATGGGGCTTTGTGCTTCCATGATTTCTTCGGCGGTCATGCCGGCGAACCAGTTATAGCCGGCATTAAACTGCCGGACATGTTCAAGGCACAGATATTGATAGTCGCCGGGGCCATTGGCCGAGGCACGCTGGCCATGCGGGTCAGGCGCGCGAAATTCACCGGCTTCACGGCAGTGCGGATGCGCGCAATGCCGCTGCGCCCCGCGAACGCGGCCGTGAAATCGGTCAAAGGGCTGCCGCGAATCCATAATTCCCCTTGGCGAAAAACTGCGAATATGGGAATACAGAGCTTATGGAAAAAGGCCCTGCACACATCGAAATGGAAACGCTGCTGACGGCAGCATTTGCGCCCACACATCTCGCGGTCATCAACGACAGCGCAAAGCATCATGGCCATAGCGGTGACGACGGCTCGGGTGAATCGCACTTCACCGTGGAAATAGAGAGCGCGGCATTTGCGGGCGTGTCCCGCCTGATGCGGCAGCGGATGGTGAACAAGGCGCTGGGTGATATTCCTGGAACGCGCGTCCACGCGCTGGCGATCAAGGCTAATGCACCGGGCGAATAACTGTCGCAATTCTAGAAGGCAAAACATCATGACCGAACAAAAGCATCACCGTTTTTCCCTTTCAACCGGGATTGAAATGGATGCGTTTACGGCAGGTGATCCTGCCAATCCCGCGATCATATTCTTGCACGGATTTCCGGAATCGCACCGCACATGGCGGCACCAGATGGCCCATTTTTCGGACCGGTTTTTCTGCATTGCGCCGGATCAGCGCGGCTATCGCAATTCATCAAAGCCGCAAAATGTCGATGCCTATACCGCCGATAAGTTGACTGCGGATATCTTTGCGCTGGCCGACGCGCTTGGCATCGACAATTTCATCATTGCGGGTCATGATTGGGGCGGCGCGATTGCATGGAGTGTTGCGTTAAATGGGCAGCCGGGCGGACTTAACCCCGCATGGGCCGGCCGCGTGACACGTGCAATCATTGCCAATGCGCCGCATCCCTATCTGTTCCAGCGGCTGATGATTAACGACATGCAGCAGCGGGCAGCTAGCCAATATATCCGTGCGTTTCGTGACCCCGCAAATGATGCTGTGGTGCGTGAGGCTGGGCTGACAGGACTGCTGCTGAAGACAATTAGCTGGGATAAACCAAGCGCCATGGAGCCCGAAGAGCGGGCTGCGTTGCTGAAAGATTGGCAAGACCGCGATGCGTGTTTTGGCATGCTCAACTGGTACCGCGCATCGGCAATATATGTGCCGGCGATGGATGAAGATGCCGAAATGCCTGCCTTTGCCGCAGGCGACTTTCCGACGCTGATGATCCCGACGTTGATTGTCTGGGCCATGGATGATCTCGCGCTGCCCGCAAGCAATATCGAGGGCATTGAAGAATTGGTGCCCAATGTGACGATTGCACCTGTTGAAGATTGCGGTCATTTTGTTATTTGGGAACGGCCGGACGCGGTGAATGCCGCAATGGAGCAGTTTCTGGGTTAACCGGCCAGCCAATGAACCCATGCGCCATGGGCCTGCGCTTCGGCCAGCAGGTGCCATGTATCGGGCCCGGGCCAATATTTGACCAACAGCTCATGTTTGAATGTCTCTCGGTTCGTTTCCAGCATGATCCACGCCAACGGACGTTCGGCGGTTGCGTCTTGTCCGGCCGCTTCAATGGCCGCACGAATTTTCCGCCGTCTTTCTTCGGGTATATATTGCCAGACGATTGAATGGTTGAAGATGCGAACGACATGCGGTTCTTGCGGTGCGGAAAGACGTTCCAAAACCCAGTCTAGCGCATCTGCCTGCACAACATACGGAGGCGACTGCGCGGCAAGCGCGATTGCTGCGTCCATGCGCTCCAGTCGGTCTGCATTTTCGGGCCAGACATAGCTTTTAACCCGCAGCGCAGCATCAGGGTCCGACAAATTAACGGGCGCCTGATCACATCCGCTGATCCGCACGATTTCGACTGGTGCGTCGGGTGGTGGAGAACCTATCCACTTCGGCTTGATCTG
>JBEDET010000083.1:0-7084 GCA_041175505.1 Pseudomonadota bacterium | reverse complement strand
CGACCTGTACCGCGCACATCCCGATTGGGTGCTGGGTGTGGAGGGCGTAGACCAAGTGCCGTTCCGGTCGCAACTTGCGCTGGACATCAGCCGGACCGAAGTCGCGGATTATATATTCCACGCAATCGATGCAGTGCTGCGCGATCATGATATACACTACATCAAATGGGATATGAACCGCGACCTAAGCCATCCGGGCGGTGCATCCGGCACCGCAAAGGCCTTCGCACAAATAACCGCGCTCTACGCGCTGCTGGATCGGGTTCGCGCCGCGCATCCCGATGTCGAAATTGAAAGCTGCTCGTCGGGTGGCGCACGCGCCGATATGGGGGTGCTGGCGCATAGTGACCGCGTCTGGACCTCCGACAGCAATGATGCGCTTGACCGGCAATATATCCAACGCGGCGCAAGCTTCTTCCTGCCGCCCGAAGTGATGGGCTGTCATGTCGGGCCTGCGCGATGCCATGTGAGTGGACGCAGGCTGTCGATGGACATGCGCGCCGCGACGGCATGCATGGGGCATATGGGGCTTGAACTAAACCTGTTGACCGAACGGCAGGGCGACCTCGACACGCTAAAGTCTGCCATCGCCTTGCATAAGCGCCACCGTGCGTTGCTGCATGATGGCGATTTGGTCCGGATCGATACGGCACCGCAAATCATGGCAAGCGGCGTGGTCGCGCGTGACCGGTCCGAGGCGCTGTATTCGGTCGCTTATGTCTTGAGCGATCCGCAGGTTTTGCCTGAACGCTTGCGGTTTGCTGGCTTGGACCCAGACCGAAATTATCTGGTTAAGCTAATCTGGCCGACAATCTGGCAAGCCATTAAGGGGCCATCGGCAATCGAGAAAATTGGACTGAATCAGGACGGCGCGACGTTGAGCGGGGCTGCGCTGATGCATGGCGGGCTGCAACTGCCGCACGCACATCCCGAAACCTGTTTGCTGTTTTACGTCGAGGCAACCTGACGGGCATCGATAGTTTCGCGGGCTTGCGATAGGTCGGCGACGAAGTTGCGGCGCTCGCGTGCGGCGGCCTTGAACTTTCGCGGCCACATGCTGTTTACATCGCACCTGTCACTGCCCATATTCTGTTCCAGAAAAGGACAGCCGACATCTCCCGAACCGCCGCCCAACATTGGATAGAGCCGCATGCGCATGGCATCTATGTGAAGCCTGCAGACATGTGGATTGATCCGTCGCGTCCTGCCGAGCGCGCGCTTGTCACCCATGGCCATGCGGACCATGCACGCAGCGGTCACGGCGCGGTGTGGGCGACACCTGAGACGCTGGCGATCATGGCGCTGCGATACGGAACCGAAATGGGCACGCCAGCTCCTTATGGCGAGGGGTTTGAACATGGCGGCGTGAAGATAAGCTTTCACCCCGCGGGCCATGTGCTTGGGTCGGCGCAGATATTGCTTGAACATGGCGGTGAGCGGGTTGTGGTGACCGGCGATTATAAGCGGCGCTTTGACCCGACATGCACCCCTTTTGAACCCGTTGCCTGCGATGTTTTGATTACCGAAGCCACCTTTGGCCTTCCGGTATTCACGCATCCTCCGATTGAGGACGAGATTGCCAAATTGCTCGCCGCCCGCGCGGCTAATGTTGATGGCTGCATTGTTGTGGGTGCTTATGCACTGGGTAAGGCGCAGAGGGTCATCGCTGAGCTGCGCAGGGCGGGGTACGACGCCCCGATTTATATCCATGGCGCGATGCAGAAAATGTGCGAGCTATACGCCGCGCACAATGTGCCGCTGGGCGAACTCATCATGGCAACGGGCCTTGCCAAAGCGGAATTGAAAGGCGCGATTGTTATAGCGCCGCCTTCCGCGATGAATGACCGTTGGGCACAGCGCCTGCCGGAGCCTGTGACAGCCATGGCATCGGGGTGGATGCGCGTCCGGCAACGCGCGCGACAGCGCAATGTCGAACTGCCTTTGGTCATTTCGGACCATGCCGACTGGACGGAATTGACCGATACGCTGCTTGAACTGCGCCCGTCAGAAACCTGGATCACCCATGGCCGCACCGATGCGCTTGGCCGTTGGTGTGAACTGCATCAGTTAAAGGCGCGCGCGCTTGATCTGGTTGGCCGTGAAGACGAGGACGAAAGCTGATGCAAGCTTTTGCCGCGCTCATCGATGGTTTGATCTACACCCGGTCGCGCGATTTGAAGATCCGCTTGATCGCCGATTATCTGCGGTTAACGCCTGACCCCGATCGCGGCTGGGCTTTGGCGGCACTGGCCGGGACGCTGAACATTGCCACCGTCAAATCGGCGGCCATTCGTGCGATGGCAGAGGAACGTTTTGACCCCATGCTGTTCCGCATGAGCCGCGATTATGTTGGTGATACGGCCGAAACCGTAGCGCTGATGTGGCCAGACAACAGCGGCGGCGACGTCGCACCCACCGTGTCCGAAGTCATCGATCTGTTGAACAGCACCAGCCGCGCGCGCGCTCCGGCGGTGTTGGCGGAGTTAATGGACCGGCTGGATGCCAATGGCCGCTACGCGCTGCTGAAGCTTGCAACGGGCGGCATGCGGGTGGGGATATCTGCGCGCCTTGCCAAGACCGCTTTCGGGAAAGCCTTTGGCGTGTCCGTCGATGATGTTGAGGAGGTGTGGCACGCGCTTCGTCCGCCATATACCGAGCTTTTTGCATGGGGCGAAGGGCGGACCGAACGACCCGATCCCGCCGACAGCGCGTTTTTCCGACCCTTCATGCTCGCCCACCCGCTTGAAGATGGCAGTGTGCATCTCGATGAATTTGTTGCCGAGTGGAAATGGGACGGCATCCGTATCCAGATTGCGTCGACCGGCGGCGAAACGCGCTTGTTCAGCCGCGGCGGTGACGAAGTGACGGGGTCGTTCCCCGAAATAGCGGCGGCGTTCAAAGGCATTGGCGTGGTCGACGGCGAATTGCTGGTACGCGGCGAAGTGCAGGGCGGTGAGGCTGCCAGCTTCAATGCGTTGCAGCAACGCTTGGGCCGCAAGAATGTCACGGCAGCCATGCAGGCGGAATATCCGGTGTTTGTGCGCCTGTACGACATATTGTTCGACGGTGCAGAGGATCTGCGCGGTCAGCCATGGACCGCGCGGCGCGACCGGCTTGAACTGTTTACGGCGAATCTGGACCCTGCGCGGTTTGATTTATCTGCGGTCATCGAGGCGCGCGATTTTGAGCATCTGGCCGAAATCCGTGCCGCAGCGCGCGAAGCTGCGATTGAGGGCGTGATGCTCAAACGGCGCGATTCGCTCTATCTGGCGGGGCGTAAAGTCGGTTTGTGGTACAAATGGAAACGCGAACCGCTCGTGGCCGACTGCGTGATGATGTATGCGCAGCGGGGTAGCGGAAAACGCTCCTCATATTATTCCGATTACACCTTTGGCTGCTGGACCGAAGATGGCAATTTGTTGCCGGTTGGAAAGGCCTATTCCGGATTCAGCGATGACGAACTGAAATGGCTCGACCGCTTTGTCCGGAACAACACCGTCGCCCGTTTCGGTCCGGTCCGCGAAGTGGAAAAGTCGCTGGTGCTTGAGGTCGCGTTTGACGCTGTGCACGAATCCAAGCGGCACAAATCAGGCTTGGCGATGCGGTTCCCGCGTATCTCGCGTTTACGCAGGGACAAGCCGGCGGAAGAGGCGGACACCATATCCGCCTTGCGCGCGATGTTCGATTAAAGGAACGCCTTTACGTCGGCCATGAAACGGTCAAACTGGTCATGATGCAACCAATGGCCAGCATTTTCATATTCGACGACTTTTGCCGTTGGGAAATGGGAGATGCGGCCATCTTTTTCGGGGTTTGATGCCCAACTGTCGGCACCATACATCATCAACATCGGACAGGTGATCGACTGCCAGATTGCGAGCAAATCGTCGCGTGGCATGTCGAATATTGCCCAGATGTTGAGGTAATTGTCGAACTTCCAGCTCCAGCTGCCATCCTCATTCCGGCTGATGCCGTGCACCGTCAGATGGCGCGCCTGTTCATCGGTCAAATAGCTGTTTTCAGCCTTCATCCGTTCATAAGCAGCTTCAATATTGGGATAGCGTTTCGGGGTGCGGCCAGCCGCATTGCGCTTATCGTCAATCCACTGCCGGAAACGATTCTGTATGCCAATCGCGTCGCGTTCCGCCTGCATTTTGGGGGAAAGGCCAAGCCCCTCAATATTCACCATCTTGCGGACATTTTCGGGGTAGAGCCCGGCATAACGCGTGGCGATATTGCCACCCATCGAATGCGCAATGATGCTGACGGGGGCAAGGTTCAATTGGTGAATGAGCTGCGCCAGATCATAAACAAAGGCAGACATTTCGTAATTGCCGTCCGGTGACCACGCGCTGTCGCCATGGCCGCGTAGATCGGGTGCGATAATGTGCCAATCCTGGCGGAGCTCTTCGGCCACCCAGTCCCAGCTGCGTGCGTGGTCGCGACCGCCATGGACCAAAAGCAACGGCGGTGCATCGGGGTTGCCCCAATCGACGTAGTTCAGCCGGAGGCGTTGCGAAATAAAGCTGTTTGTGATCGGGCCATGTAAAGTCATTCCGCAGCCAGTAATTGCTCGGCACCACCAAGGTCAACCGATACCAGCCGGCTGATGCCCTGTTCGACCATAGTTACGCCAAACAGACGGTGCATTCGGCTCATGGTCACGGCGTTGTGCGTGACAATCAGGTAGCGTGTGTCGGTTTCGCGCGTCATCGCTTCCAACAAATCGCAGAAGCGTTCAATGTTCGCATCGTCCAGCGGGGCGTCGACTTCGTCAAGAACACATATCGGCGCTGGGTTGGTGAGGAACAATCCAAAGATGAGCGCGACCGCCGTCAGCGCCTGCTCTCCGCCCGACAAAAGCGTCAGCGACTGGAGCTTTTTGCCCGGCGGTTGCGCAAATATCTCAAGCCCCGCCTCAAGTGGGTCTTCGCTATCGATCAAGGCCAGATGCGCTTGGCCGCCGTTGAATAGCGTTGCGAAGAGCCGGCGGAAATGTCCGTCAACTGCCTCAAAGGCCGCGAGTAAGCGCGCTCTGCCTTCACGGTTTAAGCTACCGATGGAACCGCGCAGGCGGTTAATCGCGAGCGTCAGCTCTTCGCTTTCTGCTGCGCCTGCGCCTTGCTGCGCCTCAAGCTCAGCGAGTTCATCAGCAGCGATCAGATTTACCGGCCCAATGCGCTCCCGCTCATTTTGCAGCCGGTCAAGCCGTGCAGACTCCACCGACGCATCATCCATTGCATGCTCATCGAACCCGAGCTTTTCGGGGAGCACCGGCGGCGGGCATTCGAAACGCTCGCCCGATATCCGCCCCATTTCGACGCGGCGATGTTCCTGATTTTCCGCGCGTGCTTCGGCGCCAGCGCGGGTCTCTCGGGCAACCGAGAGCGCCTCTGCCGCGGTTGCGAGTTCATTTTCCAGTTCCCGAAGCGTTTTCTCGCAGGCGCTTTCTGTGACTTGCAGGCCATTCAGCTTTTCGGCCAGCTGTTCTTTGTCCTCGCGCAGGCTTGCGATCTCGCGTGCCAGAATATCGGGCCGCCCCTCCATCGCCTCCTGCTCAGCAGCAATATCCGCGCTGCGTTTATTCATGTCGGCGATCCGGCGTTCCGCCTCGCCAGCGCGTTCTTGCCATCCCCGAATTTCGGCAAGCGCGACTGCACGTCGTTCGCGCGTTTGGGCACTCCGCTGTTCCAGTGATGACAAATCCGCCTGATTGCGCGCAAGCAGCTCGCGCGCAGCTTCGTTCGCGACCACGAGCTTTTGTACGAGGTCCGAATGATGCGTGCCATCTGGCAACGCGGCACGGGCGGCTTCTGCGGTGCTTTGTTCAGACTTTGCTTCGGCGAGCTCTTGTTCGCTGGCCGCCATACGGTCCAGCAACGCGGCCTTTGCAGATTTAAGCCGGGCTAGCGCATCTTCGGCTTGGTCCACCGCGCGCAAAGCCTGCCGCAATTGCCCCTCGGTTTCTGCGCGCGCCGCCGCCGCCGCCCGAACCGCATCCTGCGCGGCGCCGATAGCATCCGTCATCTGTGCAAGCGCCTCGGCCTGTTCAGCCAACGCCGCTTCTGCGGGCGGTATCAATGCATTCAGTTCCGCCAGCCGGTTCGCCCGGACCAGCAGCTCAGAGGTCGTCGCGCCGTCGCCATCGGTGGCAAAACCATCCCAGCGGCGCAATTGCCCGGAAAACGTCACCACGCGCTCACCCGGTGTCAGCGCTGTGCCATCGTCCTGTTCAACAACCCGCACATGCGAAAGGCGTGCCGCCAATTCCTGAGGTGCGTCGACATAATGGATTAGGGCATTGTCGGCCAAAGCGTTCATCGCGGGCGTCCCGCCCAGCCATCGGCGTCCGGCATCCCCACCAATTGTGGCATCGGCATCATCACCCAGCGCAGCGGCCAATGCGCGTTCGTAGCCGGGGCGAACCTTGATGCGGTTAATCGCCTTGTCGCCGTCCCCTTTGGCAAGTGACCGTTCGAGCGCATTTTGCTCCGTCAGCAAACCCGCGAGCTCTGCTTTGGCACTGGCAAGGCTGGCCTGCGCGCCGTCGCGTGCCGCGATCAATTCGGTCCTGCGCGTTTCTGCCGCTTCATTGGCTTCGGTATTTGCCTGCAAATGCTTTTGTAAGGTGGCAACGCTGGCTTCTGCCGATTTTTTGGCAGACTCACATGCGCCCTCGTCCCCCAAGGCATCCCGCTCGCTAGCCATGCGCGCAACGGCGCCTGCGGCCCGCTCGGCACGCATGACTGCCGCAGCAACGGCGGCGTCGGCCACGCGTAACTCCGCGTCAGCTCTGGCTTGCTCGGCGGCTGCCTTTGCCAAGGCAATTTCGCTTTCGCGGGCCTGACGTTCGACATTTTCGGCCGCGCGTAACAGGGCAGGGCGTTCTTCTTCCTGCGCCTTAATCTGTTCAGATAAAGCCACGCTCTCGCTCTGAAGATGCGCGAGCGCGTCAGCGGCGTCATGGGTTAACTTGCCCTCACGCGCGCCATCTTCGGCCATGCGGGAAGCTTGCGCTGACAAATCCGACTGCCGCTGCAATATACGTTCCTGCTCACCCGTTAGTTGGACAAGTTTGTTGGAA
>JBEDET010000082.1:0-7393 GCA_041175505.1 Pseudomonadota bacterium | reverse complement strand
CCAATTGGCCATTTCAATGAGGTAAATTCCGGTCGATTCCAGCGGTTCCAGAAAACCGCTCGATAGCCCGATGGCAACGCTATTTCCGCGCCATTGTTGGTCATGATAGCCGATCCGCATGTCAAGCCGCCGTGATTCCAACATATCAACCGGTTGCTGCACATAGGCGGCGAGCTCGGCCTTTGCAGCATCATCATCTATATAACGCGAGCTGTAGACATGACCCACGCCGCGGCGATCCTGAAGCGCAATGTCCCATATCCAACCCGCACTTTGCGCCGTAGACTTTGTGTAACCAATGACGTCGGCAAGGCTATCATTCGGCACCCGCGTCACAATTGCACGGTCCACAAACAAGGTGTCGGAAAGGCTGTTGAAATTATTCTGTTGATCCGAATTGATCAACCGTGCCGCAAATCCGGTGCAATCGACAAACAGGTCGGCTTCGATCCGCTCCTTATTGTCGAGATGTAACGCGCGGATGTCCTCAAAATCCCGATCAATTTGGATGACTTTTTGAACTTTGTGGCAAACGCCGCGCGCCTTGCTGTGTGTCTTTAGATATGTCGCCAACTTGCCGGCATCGAGATGATAGGCATAAGCCAGCGCGCCATCATAAGGCTTGTCGCTGAAATTCTTCGGCGCCTGACCGCGCCGTGCGATTTCGGCCTGCACGGAAAATTGTTCGGCATAAGGCGCGCGTTGTTCGAAGGGCAGTTGCAGCCATTGCCACGTCGCATCCTTGCCCGCGACCATGATTTGGTCGCCAAAGGGATGGAAATAGCTGTTGGTACCGCACAATTGGGGGTCGTCGCGCCAATTGATGAATTCAATGCCATGTTTGAATGTCGCGCCGCAGGTTTGGAGGAAGATATGTTCTTCAATGCCACATGCCGCCAGCGTTTGGCGGATCGATGGGATGGTGGCTTCGCCGACGCCGACGGTTGGAATATCTTCGGCCTCTATAACCGTGATCTGAACTGGCCGATTCAATGTGTGCGGCAGCTGGTTCTGCAAAAATGCCGCCGTCAACCAACCGGCCGTGCCGCCACCGACAATCACGATGGCTACAGCACGGCCTGCATCATTTTTTGCCATTCACTGCCCTTTGCGCAAGCTCAAAGGCACCCGCAATGCCGGAGCGCGTGCCAAGGCCCGGTGGCATGATGATCGCGCCAGCATCCACGCCGAAATAGCTGCCCACACGCTTCGTGGCCTTTTCTCTTATTTTATCGAGAAGCCCTGCGGTTTGCATCACCCCGCCGCCCAAAATAATGCGCTGCGGAGAATAGAGCGCAATTTGGGTCTGGCACAGTTGCGCCAGATAATCGGCAATGATGTCATGCGCGACATGGTCCGGCGCCAGCTGCGAGAGCGAAGCGCCCCAGCGGGCCTTAATCGCAGGGCCGGACGCCAGCCCTTCTAAGCAATCCCCATGAACAGGGCAGATGCCCGCGAAATCGCTGTCCTGCGGGTGCCGACGCGGCAAAATATGCCCCATTTCCGGATGGCGGCTGCCCTTTACCGTATTGTCGTTAATCACCGCGCCGCCGCCAATGCCAGTTCCTATTGTGACATAAATGGCAACGTCGCAGCCCTGGGCTGCACCGTAAAGATGCTCGCCGATCGCCGCGGCATTTACATCTGTGTCAAGGCCCACAGGGCAGCCCAAGGCATCGCCGAGACGCGCGGCAATGCTGGTCTGTCCCCAACCTGCTTTGGGCGTATTGATGATATATCCCCATTCTGGCGAAGCGGGATCGAGATCGACCGGTCCAAAGGACGCAAGGCCAAGTCCTGCGATGTCACCCTTGGCACGAAACCAGTCAATTGTGCGCTGAAGCGTTTCTTCAGGGGTCGTCGTCGCTATTTGCACCTGTGCCACAATATCATCATGGCCACGGCCAATCGCGGCAACGAATTTGGTTCCGCCGGCTTCGATAGCGCCTAACATCCGCCGCCCATCAATCAACATGAACCAATTCGCGGCGCAGACCTGCACGATTGCCATCGAGCATGAGTGTTACGAACGGGGCAGGCGTTCCACCGAAACTTTCGGCCGCCAGCTGCGGGTTGTTTGCGAGGCTGCGACCTTTCAGTCCCCAATGATCGACAAAGCTACTAACCAAAAGCTCTGCCGTGACATGCCAGCTATAGCTTTGCATGGGTTCTTCGGGCGGATTGGCCAAAACGAGGCCGCTGCCGTTCAGCGGTTCATATTCGCCAAAAAGACTGTCGGACACCATCCCGTAAAGCCCTGTGGGCCCAATGGGTCCTTCGGGATTGAATGTGCCCGCCTGGGTAACCCAGAAAATATAATATAGACCATCTTTCGAGACCATATGGGCGCGTTCCAACTCATTATTGACGCCATCTGCATGCAATAAGGGCGGCAAAAGTTCCCAGCCGCCATGATCAGATCGCCGTGCAATGCCGATCGCGCCGTTATATTCGGACGAAGGGCCTGCCAAGGATCCTGTAAACAGCAAATATTCCTGCCCATCTGCAGGGTCGCAGAAATAGGCGGGATCGCGAAATGCCTTGATCTTCCCGGGCTCGCCCTCTTGCTGATCGGCGATATGATAATGCAGTCCGTTGTTGGCCACCGATTCCTGCAGCGGGGTCCAATTGCTAACCTTGCCATCGGCCTGCAAAGTTCCGTGGGTTTCAAACAGGCGCTGCTGATAGCCGCCTGGATTGCCGGCAACGCCTGCTGCGGTGAAGAATAATGAGACAATCCCATTTTTGAGCAAGGCCGTACCCGCCCATTCTCGTTCGAACGCATAATCTGTGTCAGGCAGCGCCCAACCCAAATCACGCCATTGCCCTTCTTTTAGATGCAACAGCCTGATGCGCGCTTCAAAATGGCGTAACGCAGGTTCTGACCGGTCTGGCGCAGCAAGGGCCATCCACACAGCGCCGCCAGCAATATCGGCAATGCTGCCGTCGGAGGATTGGATTGGCCACATATCCCAAAGCACAATCCCCGGCAAAAGCGGGGTAGCATCATGCCCGGTTATCACATCAACAGTATCAAAGCTCTGCTCTGCGATACGCGACACGTGCTTGTGCGTCCATGCTGAGGTCAAGGTGCGTATTTCCCGATTCTGAAGGTCAATTGCCATTTTCCTAGGAAATGAAGTGGCGCATTGCAACATATAATTGCAATCGATTGTATTTACGCGTCAAGTTTAAAGTGACGCGACATCATGTTTCGAATTGTAGAGCGTGTTGATCAATCAGAAAGAGGCGCGGAAGCGCTGTCATGCGAAGCGAGCGAGATCCGTGGTAGCGACAACAGGTGAGTGTTCTGACTATCCTAATCGGCCACTTTTTGGCATTTCAACACCGAAACAGACCGTCCGCTCGCGGCCCAGAAGTTGCCATGGCACCTGATCAAGGACGAGGACCGATTAGGCTTCCCGTCAAAATAGACTGTTCCAATTGGAACGCTGGCGAACGGTGTTCGGCGCCATCGGCTCTTCCCGGGCAAATGCAGCTTTTGTGGGGTTTGGGATTGCGCGGACCAGTACCAAAGCGTTACGGATGAGCTCGCTCATCCGTTTTTAGGGGCAAGCTCAACACAAATATGTGCACAGTGCCAATCGAGCAAACCGGCAATGTCGTATCCAAGGCCGACTTAAAGACTGAATTTCCATGATTTTTGTGCGGGCGTTCTAATCAGAACGCTGATTAAAAAGCAGGCTGCAAGCCCGCTTTGGGCAGCAAAGGCGATATCGCCTAAGTCATTGAAATCATTGGAGCGGGCGAAGGGATTCGAACCCTCGACCCCAACCTTGGCAAGATTCGGCTCTATGAAATTTTGTCTTTATTTCAGATTGTTGTTTGGCTCTTGGGAAATCCGAACACGATCCGAACATTCTCCACGCAATTTGCCCAGAACGGCTTTTGTGCAATGTTTTGGCGGAAGCCGCCACATTGAACGATCCCGCCACTTGTGATTCCGGTGTTCAGGTTTCCAGAGGCGTGCGGAAGGTAACAGTGCCCCGAGAGCAATAAGACATCCGCTTATTTATTTTGCGGAGTTTCGGCTAAGCAAAATGCCATGAGATACAGCGAGACGGCACCACGAGTATTACTCGCGATGCCATCCTACCGGTACCTTTGTCCCACGCACTTAGCCAAAGTGCGAGAATGGAATTCAACTACCAACTTTTGTTAGAGCGTATGGTCGGTCTGATTAAAATTTGTAGCCCACTTCGACACCCATCAGGCGACGTGCGCCTGGCGAGATAAATGAACCGCCAAATTCAATCGCCGGAATGGCTTCGTTGATATATTTGCGGTCGAGCAAATTGTCAGCGAATGCAGTGACATTCCAGTTATCACCTTCGAGACCAAAGCGCAGGTTCAAGACGCCGAACGGATCACGCTTGGCTACGCTGTAATTGGCGTTTCCAACGGCCCCGGGGAGCGCGAGCGCCGAAATTGGCAGCAGCTGGCTGAAAATCGTTGACCGTGTTTGATCCTGAACGGTGTGGAACCACGTCGCACCGGTAATCCGGTAATCGGCACGCAGAACCAGATCCATGCTGTCATTCAGCGGTGTATCAATCTGACTGCCGAGGTTGATTGTGTAGTCTGCGGTGTAAGGCGATTTGTTGCCCACGGTGTAAGGCCGTGACGCATTTTCCTTAATTTCGCTGTCCGTCAGGTTGACCGAACCGAAGACCTTCCAACCATCCACAATTTTGGCAGTTGTGTTCAGCTCGACGCCCTTAACATCGACCTGATCGATGTTGGAAACAACGCGGAGTAGACCAAAGGAGCCGACGAAGAATTCGAAGAACTGCATGTCTGTGATGCGGGTGTAATAACCGGCAAGATCAAACGTCACGCGGTTGTCAAACAACGATCCCTTGATGCCCGCTTCAAATGAGCTCGACCGTTCTTTGCGGAACAGGTCATTGATCGTCACGCCTGCACCGATTGCCGGAATGTTGAAGTTTGCGTTCACCAGTGCAGACGAACCGGTGTTGTTGAAGCCGCCCGATTTAAATCCGATGCCCCAGTTGGCGTAGATGTTTGTCGAGCTATTCGGCGTGTAGCTAAGTGTGACCTTAGGCTGGACTTGCTTAAAGCTTGCCGATTTATCGGCAATTCCGCCTGTTGCGGGAAGGCCGGGATTGATCTTCGCACCGGTAATCGGGTCGAACACATTTGGCACGAGGTTGGACGTTGTGCGATCTTCAACGTCATAACGCAATGCAACGCCAGCTTTGAATTGATCGGACATTTTATAGTCGAGCGAACCAAATGCCGCATAAACATCGGTCTTGAACGTGTCATTGAACAACTGCGAAGTCGGGTTGCTGCTACCCGGGGCATTGTACAGCGCGCGGCTGACACCCTGACCCAGATCCGCGCCGAGGCTGACGCCTACTGTGCGGTCGATGTGCAGTCCATAGACACCCAATTGCCAGTTCAGCGCGCTATCCGTGTTCGAGGCCAACCGGATTTCGCCGCTGATGTCCTTTTGGTTGCGAATTTGCAGCTGCGTACCGTCGCACGTTGTCGGGCTGTACGCACCGAAGGTTGAGCCAGTCGCTGGTGCAAAGATAAATGGCACTGGAATTTGTCCAACAAAGCCCGGTGCGTTGATCGGGAAACCAGTCAAAGAGGCAGTCGTTGCAAAGCACTTGTTCTGGACTGCAAGGTTTGTTGCGTTCGACGGCGCGCCTAGCGCTGGTGAAATATAACGTGCGAAATCAGCCGAGGTACCGTCCGCCGTCAGGCTTTGGTCGACATCAGCATACAAAGCCCATGCGGTGAGCCGTGTTGAACCAAAGTCATGATCGATTTTTGCCGAAAGGTCGATCGACCGCTGGTCGTTCGTTGGGCGGATGTTGCTGTAGTAACGCAGTTCGTGCGCATCGACGTCTTCGAAGAATGCACCGCCAAAAGCCTCGATATGAAATACCGAGTTGAAGTTAATCGACGCGCCGGAGAACTTTGAATAGCGGGCCTTTACGTCAAGTTCCGTCGCATCGCCCAGTTGCGCCATAAAGCGGCCGTCGATGGAGTAGACCTCCTGATCATCGACCACCTTTTGATCGAGATACAGGTTGCGGTAAAAACCGTCTGTGCTGCGGTAGTTACCCGACAGAACAAAGCCTGCATTATCGCCCAATGGCGATGAGATATAGGCCGAACCTTCCACCGTTTTTTCGTTAGCGTAGCTAAGCTTCACTGCGCCTTCGAGGATATCGCCTGGCTTCACGGTCGACACGACAATCGCGCCAGCGGCAGCGTTGCGACCGTAGATGGCGCCTTGTGGACCCTTCAATATTTCGATCTGGCGCAGCGTGCCTTGTGTTTGGTTGAGTTGCGCGGTGTTGGTCTTTAAAATGCCGTCAACGACCAAGGCGACCGAGCTTTCAGCGTCACGTGCACCGTTAATACCACGGATGTTGATCTGGGTATCACCGGCTTCGGCGGTTCCCGTTACGATTGTTACGCCGGGTGTCAGCTGGGCAAAGCCTTGCGCATTGTCTGCGCCGGTCTTTGCAAGCGATTCGGCATCAATGACGGATACAGAAGCTGGGACGTCCACGAGCCGTTCATTCTGACGACGCGCGGTTACGATGATTTCTTCAGCTTCAACGCCCTCTTCGGCTGTCTGTGCGAACGCCGTAGTCGGAATCAAAACACTGACTGCTATCGATGATAGGAGTGCACTTTTCCCAATACGCATGTAACCTTACTCCCCTAGTTTTCCAATTATTGCTTTGATGGCAGCTTATTGTATACAAATGGCATTCGTCAAGAGGAGCGTTACACTAATGTCCCGGGCATCGGAACGAGCATATAATAACATCCGCAGCATGATTTTGTCTGGTGAATTGCAGCCCGGTTCGCAAATTCGTGAAGAAGCGCTTGCGGAATTGTGCGGGGTATCGCGTACGCCTGTGCGCGATTCACTCCGCCGGCTTGAGGCCGAAATGTTCATTCGGCGCAACGATTCGCAGCGGAGTTTTGTGGCGGACTGGTCACTGGATGATCTGGAAGATGCGTTCCAATTGCGCGCTATGCTGGAGGCGCATGCGGCAAAGCGCGCAGCAAGCCGGATTACCCGTGAGCAATTGGGGCAGCTCCGTTTTCACAATGCCCAGCTTAAGCAGGCTATCGACATTCCAAATCCCGATGTGCCGAAATTTTTGGATCATAATCGGCATTTCCATGCGATTATCGTTGCGGCTGCCGCATCCGAGCGACTTGCCAGCATGCTTGGGCAGGTTACCGAGCAACCGGTGGTCTTGCGTACGGCACGACATTATGACTTGGAAAATCTGCGCCGTTCGCACCATGATCACGACGAATTGCTGATCGCGTTTGATAAGCGTGATGGTGAATGGGCCGCTGCCGTAATGAC
>JBEDET010000081.1:0-7600 GCA_041175505.1 Pseudomonadota bacterium | reverse complement strand
CCCAAGGGTGTAGCCTGTGGCACCGCTTGCGCTGGCGGTGTTGCCTCGGCGGGTGGCGCGCTCTGCGTATCCACGGGTGCAGCAACGGCGGGTGCCGGCGCTACCTGTGGCGCAACCGCCGCCTGAAACCAGCTATGTTTGCAGTTGGCACAGCGCACTTGGCGGCCGTCAACCCCAACGGCATTGTCAGGGACAGCATAACGTGTGCGGCAGGATGGACAAACGAGCAGCATCTCTGCGCATAAACAGCAGCCGCCGATGACTTGCAACCCTGCTTTCATAAAATGCTGTGGACGGAGGAGGTTCGTTGGCCGCTGGTCGCATGAATAGCCTTTGCCCCGTCATGCCGTTTGTGGCATTTATCGCATTGATGCAGAGCGTGGTAGAATTCGACAATGTCGGGCTAAGATACGGAGCGGGGGTGGAAACACTCACCGACCTCAGCTTTACCTTATATCCCGGAAGCTTCCATTTCCTGACCGGCGCATCGGGTGCGGGCAAGACATCGTTGCTGAAATTATTATATCTCGCGCACCGCCCAAGCCGGGGCGCAATCCGCATGTTCGGGCATGACGCCAGTACCTTGCCGCGCGACCGCTTGCCGGGGCTTCGGCGCCGGATTGGTGTCGTTTTCCAAGATTTCCGTTTGGTTCCGCATTTGTCGACCTTCGACAATATCGCTCTGCCGTTGCGCATTGCGGGCGTTCAAGAAAAGGATTTACGCGGCCCGGTCACCGAAATGTTGGCGTGGATTGGCCTTACCGAACGGGCAGATGCGCGGCCAGCGACGCTTTCGGGCGGAGAACAGCAACGGGTCGCTATTGCCCGTGCGGTCATTGGCCGCCCTGAATTACTTGTGGCGGACGAGCCGACGGGAAATGTCGATCCGGAAATGGCCCGCCGGTTGCTTCAGTTGTTTGCTGCGCTGAACAAGCTGGGAACCACTGTCGTGGTCGCAACGCACGACATCCATTTGCTTCAAGAGATTGAAGGCGCGCAGATGATGCGGCTGGACAAAGGCCGCTTGTCTGATCCCACCGGATCCCTGCGTCACCCGCCACGGCCATTGGTTTTGGAAAACTGATGCTGCTGGATTTCGCCCTTCCTGAACATGACCGCAAGCTTATCCCCGAAGGTCGTTTGTCGGGGCCGATGCCATGGGTGATTGCCATCATGTTGTTTCTGACATTGCTGGTGGCGGCAGCTGGGCTGACATTGGCTGAGGCCGCGCGCCAAGGGGGGCAGGACCTCGCGCGGCACGTTACCATCCAAATCATCGAGGCAGACCCTGCACAGCGCGCGACGCAACGTGCCGCGGTCACCCGGACGCTGCGCAAGTTGGACAGCATTGCAGAAGTGAAGCCCGTGCCCGACGCCGATGTACGTGCTTTGCTCGAACCATGGCTGGGCACGGGCGTGATTGACGCAGATGTACCCGTCCCGGCGTTGGTCGATGTGCGCTTTGGTTCCGTCCCCGCTGCCGAAACGCTCACCCGGGTACAGTCAACGTTGCGTTCGGTTGCGCCAAACATCCGGGTGGATTCGCACAGCAGCTGGATGGCACCATTTTTCGAACTCATGCGCGCGCTATTATGGCTGGCGGCCGCTATGTTCCTTTTGCTGCTCGTCGCCACGTCGGCTGTCGTGATTTTGGCGGTCCGAAGCACGCTGAATACCCATTGTGAAACGATAGAGATTATGCACATGATGGGCGGCACCGATATTCAGGCCGCCCGCCTGTTCCAGCGCCGCGTTGCCT
Organism: Pseudomonadota bacterium; assembly: GCA_041175505.1. Taxonomy (GTDB): domain Bacteria; phylum Pseudomonadota; class Alphaproteobacteria; order Sphingomonadales; family Sphingomonadaceae; genus Sphingorhabdus_B. The sequence goes on along the minus strand of JBEDET010000081.1, from coordinate 5,841 downwards.
TGGATGCGTTGCTCGGCGGCATCGTGGGCTTCATTGTTGCCGCGGTTGTAATCATTACCGTGGGTGGCCGGTTCGCGGCGGTTGAGCCCGGACTTTTGTCTGGCGCGCACTTTCCCTATTATGGCTGGGCGATCCTCGCGCTCATTCCGCTTGCCGTAATGGCGCTTGCCATGCTTATGGCGCGTATGACGGTGATTTCGGCGTTGAAGAGAATGTTATGATCAGACGGTCCATTGCTTTTATATTGCTTGTCTGGATGCTTGGCTTCGCCTGGTTTGCGTTGCTTTTGCCGCAACCCGCCGCAATCACGCCCACCGACGCCGTCGTTGTCCTTACGGGCGGGCCGAACCGGATTGACCGCGGGCTTGAGATATTGGCATCCGGGCAGTCGCAAAAAATGCTGATTTCCGGGGTCGACCGCGACGTCAAACCGCGTGAACTTGCCGCGCAATATCCCGGTTCGTCAAAATATTTCAAATGCTGCATCGATCTCGGTTTCCAATCTGTCGACACAAGATCGAACGCATTGGAAACGGCAGCATGGGCCAAGCGGAACAAAGTGACCAGTTTGCGGCTTATCACGCATGATTGGCATATGCGGCGCGCGCGCTTTGAACTTGACCGGGAATTGTCCGCCAATGTGGCTGTCACCAATGATGCCGTATCGACCCACCCATCGCTGGGCGCCCTGTTCAAAGAATATAATAAATATTGGTTGCGGGCTGTCGCGTCTCTGCTGGGCATGTAGCCGATGATCGCGATGATCCGATCTGCCTTGTACATTGCCATTTTCTACACGGGATCGGTGTTTTTCGTGGCCATAGCGTTTTTCGCGCAGTGGTTTTCGATTCCGCTGATGCAGTGGGCGGTGCGCGGCTGGTCGCGCTGGCAATATGCCTGCTACCGCCGGATATTGGGCATCACGATTAAAATTGAGGGCCACTTGCCGCACAAGCCCGTGCTCTATGCGATCAAGCATGAAAGCATGTTTGAGACGATCGACATGCCCCGTATGTTTGACAAGCCCGCCGTGGTCACCAAAAAAGAACTGTTCGACATACCCTTTTGGGGACCCGCAGCGCGCGCTTATGGCATGATACCCGTTGACCGCAATGGCGGCGCGTCTGCATTGCGCGCTATGCTCGTTTTGGCCAAAAAGATGATCGCAGACGGACGGCCCATTGTGATTTTCCCGGAAGGCACGCGCGTCGCGCCGGGTAGCCAGCCGCCGCTGCAATCGGGATTTGCCGGATTGTATAAGCTCATCAACCTGCCCGTCGTGCCAATCGCGGTCAACAGCGGCACCTTAAGCCCGCGCAAGACCGGCATCTGGAAGTCAGGGACGATTACCTACAAGGTCGGCGAAGAACTGCCCACGGGCCTGCCGCGCGAAGAAATTGAAGCGCGGGTGCATGCCGCGATTAACGCGCTGAATTAATGTTTGCGTCCAAAGTCGGGCGCGTCGTCATCTTGGCCCTGTTCGACAATCGACCGCCGGATGTCACGCGTGCGGCTGAACAACGCCTCCAACTCTTCGCCTTTGTCATAACGGATGGCGCGTTGCAGGGCACTTAAATCTTCCGAAAAACGCTGCAGCATTTCAAGCACGGCGTCCTTGTTCGACAAGAACACGTCGCGCCACATCACGGGATCAGACGCGGCGATGCGGGTGAAATCGCGGAAACCACCGGCGGAATATTTGATAACTTCGCTTTGCGTTACGCCTTCAAGATCATCTGCGGTTCCGACAATCGTGTAAGCGATAAGATGCGGCAGATGGCTGGTGACTGCCAACACCATATCATGGTGGCGCGCATCCATGATTTCGACATCCGCGCCAAGGCGCTGCCAAAAACTGCGCAAGCGCTCGACAGCCGCCTCTGGCGCATTTTCGGGCGGCGTCAATATGCACCACCGGCCTTTGAACAGGGTTGCAAAACCCGCATCGGGGCCGCTTTTTTCCGTACCCGCAACAGGATGGGCGGGAATGATCATGGCGTTGGGCAGAACGGCCGCAAGCGCGTCCGCGACGCTTTGCTTACATGAACCGACGTCACTGACGATGGCATCGGCAGGCAGGTCGGACGCGAAGTCCGCCGCCACTGCCCCCATGGCCCCTACCGGCACGCACAAAATGACAAGGTCGGCGTCGATGACGGACGCGCCCGCGGTGTCGGTGACATCGTCGCATATGCCCAATTGGACTGCACGCGCACGGACAAGCGGATCGGCATCATGGCCGGTAATCCGCACCGACGGCATGTTCGCCTTAACGGCACGCGCGACGGACGAGCCGATGAGCCCAAGCCCAATCACCGTTAAACGCGCAAACGGCAGCATCAGGCGTGTGCTTCCAAAATCTTGCGCAACGCCGCCATGACACCGCGATTTTCATCCTCGGTGCCAATCGTAATCCGCAGCCCGCTGCCAAGGCCCTGACCCGGCAACCAGCGGACGATATAGCCTTCGGCCATCAGGCCAATATAGGCCGCTTCCGCACTGCAATTGCCTTCAAACAATATCATCAGGAAGTTTGCCCATGACGGGATGACTTTCACGCCATGGTTCGACAGTGCCGCACATTCCGCTGCCATCCAATCGCGCCATTCGGCATTATGCTGGCGGCTGCGCGTCACGAAATCTGTATCGCTAAGCGCGGCAATCGCTGCGGCTTGCCCTGCCGTGGTGACATTGAACGGCGCACGCACGCGGTTGAGCGTCGCGATCAGGCCCGGCTGACCATAGCACCAGCCAATGCGTTCCGCCGCAAGGCCATAGATTTTGGAAAATGTGCGCGTAATCAGGACATTGTCATGCTGACGTGCAAGCTCCAGCGCGGCAGGGCCGTCATCCTCAAGATACTCGCCATAGGCTTGGTCCAAAACAAGGACGCAGTTGCCGGGTAGGCCAGCATGAAGCCGTGCGATTTCGGCGTCGCTGCAATAGGTGCCGGTCGGGTTATTGGGATTTGCGACAAAAACAACGCGTGTCTTTTCCGTCACCAACGCCAGCAACGCATCCACGTCCGTGCCATAATCCTTATCGGGGGCGACAATCACATTGGCAGCGGTTTTCCGCGCGGCGATGTCGTAAACCGAAAAACCGTAGCGGACATAAATGATATCATCGCCAGCGCCGGCATAGCCCATGGCGATCAGGTTTAGCAGTTCGTCAGAACCGGTACCACAAACGATCAGGTCGCTGTCGACTTCATAGGCTGCGCCCAAAGCCTCGCGCAGCGCCGTGCTGGCAGGGTCAGGGTAGCGCGCAAGCGACGCGCCTTTATCGACAAGCGCCGCGGCCGCATGCGGGCTGCAGCCAAGCGGATTTTCGTTCGCGGATAATTTTATCAGCACCCGTCCATCATCCGACTTTGCTTTGCCGGGGGTATAGGCGCTGATGGCTTCGATCCATGGTTTGGCGGTAGGCGTGTTCATGCCCGTGGCCATAGCGGCGCAAGCAGCGAAGCGCAACGCTCGCCCGATTTGGCCAATGCACATGAAAGAGTTTCTATTGTTTCGCACGGCCACGCTGATATGGCGTTGCTTATGCAAGAAGATACGCGTTTCGGTCTGGATAAGAAGACACGCCTGCTGGGACCAGTGCGACTGGACAGCGGCGCGGAATTTGCGCCTGTCGACATCGCGTATGAAACCTATGGCGCATTAAACGCCGATAAATCGAACGCCATTCTCATCTGCCACGCGCTGACCGGCGACCAATATGTGGCGTCCACGCATCCTGTGACCGGCAAGGACGGTTGGTGGACGCGTATGGTCGGGCCAGGCAAGCCCATAGACCCCGCGCGGCATTGCATCATCAGCATCAACGTCATGGGCAGTTGCATGGGGTCTTCGGGGCCCGCCAGCATCGACCCCACAACGGGTGCCGCCTACGCTATGGGCTTTCCGGTCATCACCATCCCCGACATGGTGCGTGCGCAGGCGCTCTTGCTTGACCATCTGGGCATTGAAACGCTGGAGGCGGTCGTTGGCGGATCGATGGGCGGCATGCAGGCGTTAAGCTGGGCAGCCTTATATCCCGAGCGCGTGAAGTCCGCGGTCGTGATTGCGTCTACCGCCCGCCATTCCGCGCAGAATATCGCCTTTCACGAGGTCGGGCGTCAGGCCATCATGGCGGACCCGCGTTGGAACAATGGCGCTTATTATGGCCACGAGGCGCCATCATCGGGCCTTGCCGTTGCCCGTATGGCCGCGCATATCACCTATCTTTCGGAGGCAGGCCTTACCGAGAAATTTGGCCGCCGCCTGCAAAACCGCGATGCCAAAAGCTTCGGATTTGATGCCGATTTTCAGGTGGAAAGCTATTTGCGTTATCAAGGGCTTAGCTTTGTCGACCGCTTTGATGCCAACAGCTATCTCTACATCACACGCGCGATGGACTATTTTGACCTCGCCGAACCACATGACGGTATTTTGGCGCGGGCATTTGCAGGGACAAAGACGCGCTTTTGCCTGATCAGTTTTGACAGTGACTGGTTGTACCCGACCGCAGAATCGCGCCGCATTGTCCATGCGTTGAACGCTGCGGGTGCTGCAGTCAGCTTCGTTGAGCTATCAAGCCCGTTTGGCCATGACGCCTTCTTGCTGGAAGCGCCCGAGATGAACCGCATCGTGGATGGTTTCTTGCGCGCAGGAGAGCAATCATGAGCGCACTTCGCCCGGACCTTGCCATCATTGCCCGCGAAGTCCGCGCGGGGGCCCGTGTGCTAGATGTTGGCTGCGGTGACGGGCAGTTGATGGCCGCGTTGCGTGATACCAAAAATGTCGACGCCCGCGGTCTTGAGCTGAATGCGCACGATGTTGCGACCTCAGTATCCCGGGGCCTATCGGTCATTCAAGGGGATGCCGATACCGATTTGGCGGAATATCCAGACGGCAGCTTTGATTATGCCATTCTCAGCCAGACATTGCAGACGACCAAAAGGCCGGATCTGGTTCTCGACCATCTGGTCCGGATCGGGCGTGAGGCATTTGTCTCCTTCCCCAACTTTGCGCAGTGGCGCATCCGTTTTGCCCATATGTTCGGCGGACGCATGCCCGTCACGAAGCAACTTCCACATCTCTGGTACGACACACCCAATATCCACCATGTGACCATCGACGATTTCCGAAGCTTGTTACACGAACGGAATATCGAGATTGAAGGCCAGTGGTTTCTATCTGGAAACAAGCCGCGCGCCGATCGCTTCGCCAACCTGCTGGCGCAACATGCGGTGTTCAAACTGCGCCGGAAATAGTCCAACATCGAAACGATGCGCCGATATAGCAGCGGCCATGTGGCCTCAGTAAAGCCCAACCAACAGCTTGGCTTCACGCACACTGATTTGGCGATCCTGTTTTGCTGTGCTTTGCGCGACCACAACAGGTGCAATGCGCACCGCACCGTTGGGCGGGGCCTCCGGTGGCAGCTGCTGCGACAAACATAAGGAATGCGGGCAAGAGTTAATGCATGTAATTAGCGGCGCCATTGCCGCGAAATACGGCCAATCGCCGGCCAAGTTTCATCTTGTGCCGATTTGCGACAATGCCCCGGGCATTTCTAAACCGATAAAGCCTGTTGCGCCGGCCAACGGGCTTTGCTAGTGACCCCCTCCTACCTGTCGAGGCGCGTGCGGCCATGGCGGAATTGGTAGACGCGCAACGTTGAGGTCGTTGTGGGCGAAAGCCCGTGGAAGTTCGAGTCTTCTTGGCCGCACCAGACAGCCTGTATTCCTCACCCAGACACGCAAAAACCTGACCTCAGCCAGCTCTCAAAAGGCCAGCAGGACGATGGCGAATGCTGCAACGCCTAGAAAGCTTCCAAATGGAAGTGCATTGC
>JBEDET010000080.1:0-7918 GCA_041175505.1 Pseudomonadota bacterium | reverse complement strand
GTGACAAGGCCCAAAAGCATCACCAGCGCATATGTATAAAGATAACCCGACTGCATTTTAACCGCGAGCTTGCTGCCAAAGGATACGACAGCAGCCGAACCATTTGGCCCAAAACGGTCAATGATACCAATGTCGCCCTGCTTCCAGAACAGGCGTCCAAACCAAAAGGCCGGGCGGACAAAGACTGCATCATATAGTTCGTCGAAATACCATTTGTTCAGGAAGAAACGGTACAATGGCGCAAACGCAGTAGCCAAGCGCTGCGGCGCATCCTTTGACTGCTGATACATCAGATAGGCAACCAACAATCCGGTCAGCATGGCCACTGTCGACGACAGCTTCACCCACAACGGCACCTCATGCATGGCGTGCATCAAATGTTCATTGAAGAACAATGTGCTGTTCGCCCAAAATGCCTTGCCGGTTTCGGCTTCAATGAAGCCTCCGTGGAAAACAAAACCTGCGAAAACCGCGCCCAATGTCAGTATACCCAACGGGATGAGCATCGGCAGCGGGCTTTCATGTGGATGATAGCCAGCGGTACCGTCATCGTGCCCGGCATGGGCATGATCATGCGCATGGTCATCATGATCGCCATGGTCGTGCATTGCATGCTGAATATGCTCAGACTGTGCCCAACGCGGCGTTCCGAAGAATGTAAGGAACATCAGGCGCCAGCTGTAGAAACTGGTCAACAGAGCAGCGAGAACGCCAATCGCGAACGCATACATGTGGAAGGTTGAGTGGCTCGCAAATGCGGCTTCGATGATCGCATCCTTGGAATAGAAGCCAGCGAACCCGCCGACGCCAACAATACCAACGCCGGTAATCGCCAACGTGCCCGCCATCATAGCCCAGAATGTCAGCGGGATATGTTTCCGCAAGCCACCATAATAACGCATGTCCTGCTCATGATGCATCGCGTGAATGACGGAGCCAGCGCCAAGGAACAACAAAGCCTTAAAGAAAGCGTGCGTGAACAAATGGAACATCGCAGCGCCATATGCGCCGGTGCCCGCTGCAAAGAACATATATCCAAGCTGCGAGCATGTTGAATAAGCGATAACGCGCTTGATGTCGGTTTGGACAAGGCCAACGGTCGCTGCAAAAATGGCCGTTGTTGCGCCAACTATCGTCACAACGTCGAGCGCAAACTGGCTGGTTTCAAACAATGGTGATAAGCGGCAAACCATGAAGACGCCTGCGGTAACCATCGTCGCCGCGTGAATAAGCGCCGACACAGGTGTCGGACCCTCCATCGCGTCGGGCAGCCATGTGTGCAGGCCCAATTGCGCCGATTTGCCCATCGCGCCGATGAACAACAATATGCACAGCAAGCTCATTGTATCCACGCGGAACCCAAGGAAGCCGATGCTCGATCCGACCTTGTCAGGCGCCGCCGCCAAAATGTCCGGAATCGAAACCGTGCCAAACAGCCAGAACACGCCGAAGATACCGAGCATGAAACCAAGGTCGCCCACGCGGTTTACGACAAATGCTTTAATCGCAGCGGCGTTCGCGCTTGGCTTTTTATACCAGAAACCAATCAACAGATAAGACGCAAGGCCAACCCCTTCCCATCCAAAAAACATTTGGACGAGATTGTTGGCGGTCACGAGCATCAACATCGCGAAGGTGAACAACGACAGATAAGCAAAGAAGCGCGGCTGATCGGGGTCTTCTTCCATATAGCCCCAGCTATACAGATGGACGAGCGCAGATACGGTGGTGATGACCACCAACATCACCGCGGTCAGCGCATCAACGCGCAATTCCCAATCGAATGACAAATCACCCGATTGAACCCAGTTCATCACTGGCGCGACATAAGCGGTTTCGCTGCCGTTGAGGAAACCGATGAAGATCGGCCAGCTCAGCAATGACGCCGTGAACAGGCCAGCTGTGGTAATGGTCTTGGCAGCAACCGCGCCAATAAAGCGTTGGCCGAGACCCGCAACGAGCGCAGCCAAAAGCGGCAGAAAAACAATGATATGGATCGAAGTCACTGGATGTTATCCCTTCATCCGGTTGACATCGTCAACGGCAATGGTGCCCCGGCCACGGAAGTAGATGACCAAAATAGCAAGGCCAATGGCCGCTTCGCCAGCAGCCACCGTCAGTACGAACATCGCGAAAATCTGGCCCGTAAGGTCACCAAGAAAGACGCTGAATGCAACGAGGTTGATATTCACCGCCAACAGGATGAGCTCAATCGCCATCAAGATGATGATCACATTTTTGCGGTTCAGGAAAATGCCCAGCACACCCATGACAAACAGGATGCTGCTCACCACGAGATAATGTTCGATACCAATCACAACTCGATCCCCTGCCCTACCGGTTGATTGACATTGCGCGTCGCGTCTTCGGGACGGCGCTGTACCTGGCTGCTGATGCTCTGGCCGCGGGTACCATGGCTCTTACGATGGGTAAGAACAATCGCGCCGACCATGGCCACCAAAAGAATAAGGCCCGCGGTTTCAAACATGAACACATATTTGCTGTACAACAGGCCGCCAATCGCCTCGATATTTGGAACCGCCGCCGACACAGTGGCTGCGCCCGCCTCTGGCGTGCCCAATGTGACTGCACCAGCCTGATATGCGCCAATGCCAAGCACGAGCTCTGCAGCGAGAACAACGGCGAGTAGCAAACCAAGCGGAACGTTTTTCACAAAACCTGCGCGCAGCTCGGCAAAGTCGATGTCGAGCATCATCACCACAAACAGGAACAATACGGCGACTGCGCCAACGTACACAATGACGAGCAGCATCGCGATAAATTCCGCACCGATCAGGATCATGAGACCAGCGGCGTTAAAGAACGCGACGATCAACCACAGCACGCTGTGCACGGGGTTGCGCGCAAAGATGACCATCGCGGCAGACGCGATGACGATGCTTGCGAAAATATAGAAGGAGACGAGTTGGATCACGATGGGCCGCCCTTAACGATAGGGTGCATCGGCAGCAAGGTTCGCGGCAATTGCCCGTTCCCATTTCGCGCCGTTGTCGAGAAGCTTGGCCTTGTCATAAAACAATTCCTCGCGTGTTTCGGTTGCAAATTCGAGGTTTGGTCCCTCGACAATCGCATCCACTGGGCAAGCTTCTTGGCAGAAACCGCAATAGATGCACTTCGTCATGTCGATGTCATAGCGCGTGGTGCGACGGCTGCCGTCTTCGCGCGGTTCTGACTCGATGGTGATTGCCAAGGCGGGGCAAACCGCTTCGCACAGCTTGCACGCAATGCACCGCTCTTCTCCATTGGGGTACCGCCGCAAAGCATGCTCTCCGCGAAAACGCGGGCTCAACGGGTTCTTTTCGAACGGATAGTTGATCGTCGCCTTTGGCTTGAAGAAATATTGCAAGGTCAACCAGTGCGCCTTGACGAATTCCCAAAGGGTAAAGGTTTTGATGAGATGCGCGATGGTGGTCATGCGAAATGTCCTGTGAACATAAGATAGCCGCTCACCAGAAAGACCCAGAACAGCGAGATTGGCAGGAATACTTTCCAACCCAGACGCATCAATTGGTCATAACGGTAACGCGGTACAGTCGCCTTCACCCATGCGAAGACAAAGAACATCAAAAGGATTTTGACGAAGAACCAGATGATGCCGGGAACGGCATATAATGGTGCCCAATCCACGGGCGGCAAATATCCACCCCAAAACAGAATGGCGTTAAGCGCGCACATCAACAGCACGTTGGCATATTCGCCCAGCCAGAACAAAGCGAACGCCATCGACGAATATTCGGTCTGATAACCCGCGACCAACTCGCTCTCGGCCTCGGTCAAATCGAAAGGCGCGCGTGCGGTTTCTGCCATGGAACTGATAAGGAACATGATCGCGATCGGGAACAGCAACGGGTTAAACGCATAAGCGTTGATGAAGCCAAAAATATGGCTCCGCTGGCCCTCAACAATGCCGCCTACATTGAATGTACCGGCCCACAACACAATGCAGATCAGGATGAAGCCAATAGAGACTTCATACGAAATCATCTGCGCCGCCGCACGCATGGCGGAATAAAACGGATATTTGGAGTTGGAAGCCCAGCCTGCAATGACCACGCCATATACGCCAAGGCTGCTGATCGCGAGAATGTAAAGCAGACCCACGTTGATATTGGACAGCACAACGCCGTCAGCAAACGGAATAACCGCCCATGCCATCAAAGCGACGGTGAAGGTAATAATCGGCGCAATCAAAAACAGTCCGCGGTTCGACGCGCTGGGAATGATTGTTTCCTGCAAAAACACCTTAAGCCCGTCAGCGAACGACTGAAGGACACCGAAGGGACCAACTACGTTGGGACCTCTGCGAAGTGCAAAGGCTGCCCACAATTTGCGTTCAGCGTAAATGATCAGCGCAACGGCCAGCATCAGCGGAAGCGCGATGAGCAATATGCCCGCGATGGTTGCGGTGAACCATGCGGCTTCGTAGCTCATCCCAAGGGTTTGGAAGAAGGATGTCATTCCGCTGCCTCCAGATATTGCGTGCCGTGGACCAGCTCTGCCGAGCACCGCTGCATCGTTTCCGACGCGCGGCAAATTGCGTTGGTCAGGTAGAAATCCTTAATCGGATAGTCGGTGATCTTGCCATTTACGGCTGAAGGCAATGTCGGTTCAACCCAGCCATAATCGGCAAGGCCTTCGACGCCCAATGCGGGCACAGCGTTAAACATTTCAACGCGGAGCGCCTCAAGGCTGTCAAACGGCAGGCGTTTGCCCAAAACATCGGACAAAGCCCGGAATATCGCCCAATCTTCCCGCGCATCGCCGGGTGGGAACACGGCGCGTTCCCCGCGCTGCACGCGGCCTTCGAGGTTTACGTAGGTGCCCGATTTTTCGCTATATGCTGCGCCTGGCAAAATGACGTCGGCATGATGCGCGCCATTGTCGCCATGATGGCCGACATAAACTTTGAAGCTGCCAGCAAACAGGCTGTAGTCGGCTTCATCAGCCGCAAGGAAGAACGCCAGCTTGGGCGACTTGGCTGCCAACGCCTTGATACCGCCATCATGCGCATATCCAAGCATCAGTCCGCCCATGCGCGCTGCCGCAAAGTGCAGCACGTTAAAGCCATTCCAGCCATCACGGACGAGCTTATATTTCGATGCAAAAGCCAATGCCGCGCCATGGACGCCTTCATAACGCAGCGCGCCGCCACCGACGATAATCGCGGGGCGTTCTGCGGTCTTTAATGCATCAGCAAGAGCCTTTGGCGCTTTCGACAGCGCGCTCAAATCGTCGCCGAGCCATTCAACCTTATAGGTCAGATCCGTCACTGGCCCGATGGCAAACACCTTTGCACCGCGCTTGCGGATGGCTTTTTGAATACGTGTGTTCACCAAAGGTGCTTCGCGGCGCAGGTCGCTACCGACCAGCAAGATCACGTCCGCATTTTCGATGCCCGCGATGGTGGTGTTGAAGTTCACGGCCGACAGCGACGACGCATCGTACGCAAGCCCCGTTTGACGGCCCTCAAGCATCGACGAGCCTGCAAGCGCGCGCGCTGCAAACATCGTTTCGCAATCGACCTGATCGCCTGCGATTACCGCAGCATCGCCGGACCAATTGGCCTTGATTGCGTCAAACGCCTCTGCCCAGCTGGCTGCAACAAGCTTTCCATCCTTGCGGATATACGGCTTGTCCAAACGACGATGCGTAAGGCCATCCACGGCGTGGCGTGTCTTATCCGACGCCCATTCTTCGTTCACATCATCATTGATGCGTGGAAGCGCCCGCAATACCGCCCTGCCCCGGCTATCGAGGCGAATGTTGGTGCCGACCGCATCCATTACGTCGATGCTTGGTGTCTTTTTCAACTCCCATGGGCGTGCTTCGAAAGCATATGGCTTCGACGTCAGCGCACCCACCGGACATAGGTCAACGACATTGCCTGAAAGCTCGCTCTGCATGGCGTGCTCCAGATATGTCGTGATCTGCATATTCTCGCCGCGGCCAATCGCGCCGACTTCTTCAATGCCAGCGACTTCTTCCGTGAACCGAACACAACGTGTGCACTGGATGCAACGCGTCATCGCCGTTTTTACGATTGGGCCCATATATTTTTCGGTGACCGCGCGCTTGTTTTCGTCAAAACGCGAAGCCCCGCGACCATAAGCCACGCTTTGGTCCTGCAAATCGCATTCACCACCTTGGTCGCAAATCGGGCAATCCAGCGGGTGATTGATGAGCAGAAACTCCATCACCCCTTCGCGTGCCTTTTTGACCATCGGGCTATCGGTCTTGATGATCTGCCCTTCGGTGGCGGGCAGCGCACAGCTTGCTTGTGGCTTTGGCGGCCCAGGCGCAACCTCGACCAAGCACATGCGGCAATTGCCCGCAATGGACAGCCGCTCATGATAGCAAAAGCGTGGGATTTCCTTCCCCGCCATCTCACACGCCTGAAGCACAGTCGCGCCTGCAGGAACTTCGAGTTCTAAACCGTCTACGGTGACTTTAGGCATTATTATTCTGCTGCCTCCAACATATCGTCGCCCTTGGCTTCGTGAATGCGGCGTTCCATCTCCGGACGGAAATGCTTGATGAGGCCCTGAATTGGCCACGCAGCGGCATCGCCGAGCGCACAAATTGTGTGGCCCTCAACCTGCTTCGTGACATCGTACAGGGTATCAATGTCGCCAATCTCGGCATTGCCCGTGCGCATCTTTTCCATGACGCGCCACATCCAGCCAGTGCCTTCGCGGCATGGCGTACATTGGCCGCAGCTTTCATGCTTATAGAAATAGGACAGGCGCGAGATTGCGCGAACGATGTCTGTCGACTTGTCCATAACAATGACCGCCGCGGTGCCAAGGCCTGAACCGACGGCCTTACAGCCGTCAAAATCCATGGGAACGTCCATCATCATGGCAGCAGGCACCAACGGCACTGACGAACCACCGGGTATGACGGCGAGCAGATTATCCCAACCACCACGGATACCGCCGCAATGCTTTTCGATCAGCTCGCGGAACGGAATGCCCATTTCTTCTTCGACGACGCATGGCTTTTCAACATGGCCCGAAATCTGGAACAGCTTCGTGCCATGGTTGTTCTCGCGGCCAAAGCTTTTGAACCACGCCGCGCCACGGCGCAGGATTGTTGGAACGACAGCAATGCTCTCAACATTGTTCACCGTCGTTGGGCAGCCATACAGACCTGCGCCTGCGGGGAATGGCGGCTTCAGGCGCGGTTGGCCCTTTTTGCCTTCCAAGCTTTCTATCATCGCGGTTTCTTCGCCGCAAATATAGGCACCTGCGCCGCGATGGACGAACACATCAAAGTCGTAGCCTGACTTGGCGGCATTCTTGCCCAACAGCCCGGCGGAATATGCCTCTGCAACAGCCTTTTCGAGGACCTTTGCTTCGAAAATATATTCGCCGCGAATGTAGATATAGGCCGCACGCGCGCGCATCGCAAAACCGGCGATCAACGCGCCTTCGATAAGCTTGTGGGGATCATGGCGAATGATTTCGCGGTCTTTGCACGAACCCGGTTCAGACTCATCGGCATTGATAACAAGAAAGTTCGGACGCTCCGGCGTCGGTGCCTTGGGCATGAAGCTCCACTTCATACCCGTCGGGAAGCCAGCACCACCGCGACCACGCAGCCCGGATGCTTTCACCTCTTCGATAATGGCGTCTTGTCCAGCCTTCATCAGATTGGCAGTTTTGTCCCAATCGCCGCGCGCCTGCGCAGCTTTCAAGCCAAAATCTTGATAGCCATAAAGGTTGGTAAAAATGCGGTCTTTGTCAGCGAGCATCAGCCCAAACCTCCAAGAAGAAACCATGCGCCGCCAGCGATCAATAGCCCAATGACGGCAAGTTTAATGATGCCCTTGAGCAGTTTCCATGCCACGAATGCAGCCACAAGAACGCCGATGAGGGGGAGAAATTCCATCAATATT
>JBEDET010000079.1:0-7955 GCA_041175505.1 Pseudomonadota bacterium | reverse complement strand
TTGGAAATTCAGTGTTTAAGTCGGCCTTGGATGGAGCATTGTCGGTTTGCGCGATTGCCACTGCGCTCATCTTTGTGTTTAGCTCGCTCCTAAAAACGGATGAGCGACGATCATCCGTAACGCTTTGGGACTGGTCCGCCAATCCCAAACGCCACAAAAATCCGATTTGCCGGGGAGGAGCCGCTGACGTCGAACACCGTTCGCCAGCGTTCCATTTGGAACAGTCTATTTTGGCGGAAAGCCTAATCGGCTCTCGTCCTTGATCAGGTGCCATGGCAGATTCTGGGCCGGAACGGGACTGCCTGCTCTTGGCAATTAAACGCTGAAAGCTGCTAGTCATTTTTCAAGACCACGTACTACTTCGGTGTTTCTGCGTGTAGGCGGGTTTATGGTCGGTTGAGAATTTAGATGGCCGATATCTACCTTCTGTCCCTAACCCAGCTATAGCTCAGCGTTCGCCGATATAAGGGCGCACGCCTCTTGTTCCGAAACAACCTCGGCATATTTGGCCTGTAAGTCGAACAAATTGGCTTCATGTGGTGCCGGATGCCGGTCGCCACAGGCTTCACGCACGACGAAAGGCGCAAAGCCGGACTGCAGCGCGTCCAGCGCCGTGGCGCGTACGCATCCTGAGGTTGACAGTCCTGTGATAAGCAATGTGTCTATGCCTTCTTCAGAAAGCGTCTCTGCAAGTGAGGTCCCAAAAAACGCCGACGCGAACTGTTTTGAAATGACGCGCTCGCCGTCCACCGGTTGAAGCGACGGAGGAAATGCCCCCAATGGCGACCCTTCCAGAAACACCCGAAGCGACGGGATTTTCTTGTAGAACAAACCGCCGTCTGCGCCATCTGCTTGATACACGACATTCGTAAAGAAGACCGGGATTCCGGCAGCCCGCGCAGCCGCCAAAAGACGTTCATTGCTGGCCAACGCATCCTCAACCCCAGCGTATAAAGGCGATGCCGGGTCCAGATAGGCCATAACAAAATCGACGATCAGAAGCGCCGGGCGTTTGCCAAAAGAAAGACGGCCGTCGAACGCGCCGACATAATTCGCGGTCAGATCGTCATTCTTTTGCGTCATCAGATTGCACCAGCCGCCTTCAGCTGATCCAACTCCGCAATATCCATCCCCAACAAGCCGCCATATATTTCGGCATTATGTTGGCCGACAATCGACGGCGCTGGTGAACGAACGCTGCTGGGTGTCGCCGACATCTTCGGAAACGCACCCTGCATTTTCAGCTTGCCATAACGCTCGGTTTCGACCTCGATAATCGCTTCACGTGCTTGAAAATGTGGATCCTCCAGCATCTCTGGCGCGCGGTATACGCGTCCGGCTGGAATGGAATATGCAATCATCAACGCGTCGACTTCATCAACGGTCAGCGTGGCCGCCCAGGCATTGATAATGTCATCAAGCTCAAACTGGTTGTGACCGCGTGCAAGATGCGTTGCGAACCGCGGGTCCGTTCCAAGGTCAGGCATGCCCATAGCTTCTGCCAACCTTTGCCACAGCGAGTCTTTGTTCGCGCCAATCATATATTCGCCGTCCTTGCAAATATAGACGTTGGATGGCGCGATGCCGGGCAGGATTGAGCCCGAGCGTTCGCGAATAAAGCCGCTATGGTCATATTCGGGGACCAGCCCCTCCATGACTTGCAATACGCTTTCATACAGCGCGGCATCGATAACTTGGCCATGGCCAGTCACGCTGCGATGATGCAGTGCTGCAAGAACGCCCATGCAACCATATGTGGCCGTCAAGGTGTCGCCGATGGAGATACCCATCCGACTTGGTGACCGATCAGGTTCACCCACAATATAGCGCCAGCCACCCATCGCTTCGCCAATGCCGCCAAAGCCTGCGCGGTCTGAATAGGGCCCTGTCTGGCCGTAGCCCGACATGCGCGCGATGATGAGGCCGGGATGTTCAGCCAAAAGCGCTGCTGGAGAAAAACCCCATTTTTCCATCGTGCCGGGTTTGAAATTCTCGATCAAAATATCGGCTTTGCCAATCAATTGACGAACAAGCGCCTGCCCTTCTGGAATCCGCAAATTGGCCGAAACAGATTTCTTGTTTCGTGCGATGACCTCCCATTGCACCTTTTCTTCACCTTGGCCCCACACGCGCATGGGGTCGCCCGCGCCCGGGGGCTCGACCTTGATAACTTCTGCACCCATATCACCGAGCAATTGTCCGCAAAACGGTCCAGCCAGTAACTGCCCGAGTTCAACTACACGTAACCCCTTAAGTGCACTCACTCGGCTGCCTCCAGCGTGGTCCAGACGGGCTGAACCGGTGCCTTCAGGCCTGTTTCGGCCTCGCAATTGGCCCGCAGCGCTTCAATACCGGGTCCGTAATTGAACAAGGGAAGCTCACCACGCTCTTGCCGCAAACGGCTGCGCAATGTTTCGGTAGCATCGGCATCAACGTCGCCATTTGCGTTAGCAATGACGCCATAAGCTTTTGCACCTTCGACAGTGACAAGCCCTTGGACGATTTCTTTGCCAACCAACGCGGGGTCGCGATCAAGCGCATCGCCCCAGCCGCCGCCGCCCCAGGTGATGAAGTGCAATTGATCGCCCTCTTCGACGTGGACGTCCTCAACCTTGTTGCCGATGATCTGCGAAGTGCCGCCGGCTTTTTCGAGGATTTTGCGTGCACGTTTGCCCGGTTCACCGCCATTAACGCCCCATGGTGGAACGAACCAGCGGTCATCATGGATCGAGATCGTGCCTGCAGCCAGAAAACGGTAGGTCATGTGGATACCGTTACCGCCGCGATGCAGACCAGCGCCACCGCTGTCGGGTTCGGTTTCATAACGTTCGATCAGCAGCGGGAAATACCGCTCCAGAAATTCGTTGGGCACATTGGTAAAGCCCGGCCATAGCGAGTGGCCGTCTGGTCCGTCACCCATTGGGCGACCCGGAATGCCGCCAAATCCGATCTGGAACAGTTGGAACCAGTCACCCTTTTTGTCATTACCCGAATAGAAGACATGGGGGCTTGAGGAAAAGCCAGCCGCATTCAGGAATTCCGGTGTTTTTTGCCCCAAAAGGCCACCTAAAATGTCGAAAATGCGTCCCAGCGCATGGGTGCGACCCGAGAGCGCTGCTGGAAATTTCGGCTTGAGAAGTGATCCGTCCGGAATGCGGACATCGATCAAATCATAAAAGCCATCGTTGAACAAAATCTGCGGATCGAAGACCATGATCATGTAAATGCCAAAGAACATTTTGAACATGTTTTCGTTCAGCAAAAAGTTGATGGAAGCCTGACTTTGCGGGTCCGTACCGGCAAAATCGAGCACGACCTTTTCGCCTTCGCGCCACATGGTGCACTTAATTTTATACGGGCCAGCGCCCATACCGTCATCGCAGATATAATCTTCGAAGCTGACCGGTTCTTCGCCAATGGCCATGGCGATGAGCGATTTCATGGCGCGATGGTTGCGGGCCAGCAGCTCCTGCGTTGCCGAGATATAGACATCATCACCAAAGCGGGCAGCCATTTCGATGACGCGGCGTGCGGCGACCCGGCATGAAGCGATAAGTGCGTTCAAATCCGCCTGACACCAATCGGGCTTGCGGGTTTGGTGCATGACGAGCTTCATCAGATCGTCATTATATTCGCCCTTTTTCCAGATTTTGACTGGCGGAATGCGGACGCCTTCTTCAAAAATCGAACGGGCGTTGATGGGCATCGAACCGACGACTTTGCCGCCGATGTCCGACTGGTGACCAAACATCGACGTAAAGGCGATCAAACGTCCGTCTTTGAACACGGGCAAGAGTACAAGCCAGTCGTTGGAATGGCTCACCGCGCCTGCGCAGGAATATGGGTCAGACAAGAAAATCATGTCGCCGTCTTGGAGTGTTCCGTCGAAGTTATCGAGGAAGCCGCCGATGAAGCTACCAAATTGGCCAACAATCATCTTGCCGGTGTGATCCGCGATCAACGGGAATGCATCGCCTTGTTCGCGAATGCCGGGGGACATGGCTGTGCGCACCAGCGTTGCATCCATTTCGATGCGGGCATTACGCAGCGCGTTTTCGATGATGTCGAGCGTTACCGGATCGATAGCGATCTTGTTGAAGGGAGTGTTGTTCGTTTGAATGATTTGGGCGGGCATGTCGTTCGCCTCCTCAAGCCAGATTGATCAGGATATTGCCGACCTTGTCGACGATTGCGACGCAGCCAGTTTCGATAAGTGTGGTCGAATCCATTTCGACGACAATGGCCGGGCCAGGAATGACATCCCCCTGCCGCAGCTTTGATCGGTCATAGATGACCGCAGCCTGTTCTTTGCCGTCCATCCACAAAACATGGTCGCGCATTTTGGCCGCTGCGGGGTTTCCATCGCCCTTGGGCAATTCCGCCGCTGGCAAGTCGAGCGGCTGGCCCAAGGCAACGGCACGCAAGTTCACGATTTCGTGCGGCGTATCCATGTTGAAGGTGAACAACCGCAGATGTTCCTCGTCGAAGCGTGCCAGAATGCCGGCAACGCCATCACGCTCCAGAACGTCGGGCGTAATCGTCAGCGGCACTTCAAATGCTTGCCCGGCATAGCGGACGTCAATTTCGAACTCGCTGGTGATGTCCGCATCGTTGATGCCATCTGACTGCAACTGCGCGCGCGTTTGCTCTGCCATTTCTTTTAAAATAGCGATGAGTTCGGACGCGTCGGTTGTTGTCGCAAGTCGTGAAAAACTGCGCGCGGTTTCGGTGCGCATCCGCGTCGTTGCATCACCCAATGCGCACAAGACGCCTGGCGAAACGGGTGATACGGCAGGCCAGCTGCCCATCAACCGCGCAACGGCGTTCACGTGCAAGGGTCCCGCCCCGCCAAAGCCCATCAGGGCGAAATGCCGTGGGTCATAACCCTGCTGAACCGAAATCATGCGCAGCGCGCCGAACATATTTTCGTTCACAATATCAATGATACCGCGCGCAGCCGCCATCAGATCAATGCCGAGCGCGTCAGCGATGGTCTGCACCGCCTTTTTCGCGCCCTCGCGGTCAAGCTGGAACGTTCCACCCAACAGGTTCTCGGGAAGATAGCCCAATACCACATTGGCGTCGGTCACGGTTGGCGCTTCCCCACCCTTACCATAAGCAACTGGCCCCGGAACAGCGCCAGCCGACTGCGGACCAACGCGCAAGGCCTTGGTCAATTCAGGCACATAAGCGATCGAGCCGCCACCTGCACCAACGGTTTTGACATCAAGCGATGACGCCCGCACCGCCAAATGGCCAACCTCGGTCGTACGCACGCGGCGTGGTTCGAGATTTTCGATGAGCGCGACATCGGTCGACGTACCGCCGACATCAAGCGTCAGGATATTCTTGATACCTGCGTTTTTACCGACCCAAAGCGCGCCGGTCACGCCACCCGCTGGACCCGACATCAAAATGTCGACGGGATGCTCCTGCGCTTTTTGCGCGGACATCAATCCACCATCGGACCGCAACAAAGACAGTTTGCCGCTAAAGCCAGCGTCAGCCAACTTGCTCCGCAGATTGGAGATATATTTGCCGACCACCGGACGGACCGCGGCGTTCGCAACGGTTGTCAGTGTCCGCTCATATTCCTGCATTTCCGGAAGAACTTCGTGGCTGAGCGATACCGGAACATTCGGCATCATTTCACGCGCGAGATCGCCGACCTGCTGTTCATGCGCCCCGTTTGTGTACGCGTTCATAAAGCTGACGGTGATCGCCTCAACGCCCTGTTTTTTCAGATAATTGAGAGCCGTTTTTGCCGAGGCTATATCCAAGGGGCGAACTTCTTCGCCTTGTGCGTTCATGCGGCCGCCGACAGTGACCGTATCTTCCAAAGCGGCCAATGGCGTTGGCTTGGGCCAGATAATCCATGCGGCAAGACCGCCGGGCACATACGACCGCGCGATCTGCATGATATCGCGATATCCTTCCGTGACGATCAGGCCGACGCGCGCGCCTTTGCCTTCAAGCACGGCATTGGTCGCCACCGTGGTTCCGTGCAGGAAATATTCGATCCCTGCCGCATCTACGCCAGCGTTCGCGCAAATCGCGTTGACGCCGTTCAAAATGCCTTCGCTGCTGTCATGCGGCGTCGACGGCGTTTTGTGCCTCCAAAACGCGCCAGTCTCTGCATTGAACAGCAACAGGTCGGTAAAAGTCCCGCCGACATCCACGCCCAAACGATACCCCATTAAACTCTCCTCACGCTGCTTTTGGAAATGATGGCGATTGCGCCACCATGCCGGGCAATTTCCTGCCCATAATTTCTGAAAGCCAGTTGCTGGCTTCAATCAGACTCTGTAAATTCATACCTGTGCTGACGCCTGCGCGCTCAAGCATGTAGACGACGTCTTCGCTGGGCACGTTTCCGGCTGCACCCGGCGCGAATGGACATCCGCCAAGTCCGCCTAGCGAGGCATCTACGACGCGCGCGCCAGCGCCAACGGCGGCCCAAACGTTCGCTAAGCCTGTGTTCCGTGTGTTGTGGAAATGCACCCGAACAGGAAGCGGGTTAACCGCCTTGCGAATTTCCGTCACGAGCCGCGCAACATGCGCTGGGTTTCCAACGCCAATGGTATCCGCCAACGCGATTTCGACGGGACCAGCCTCTGCGATCGCAACGGCCATTTCAATGACGCGCTTGTCGGCCACTTCACCTTCGAACGGACAACCAAAGGACGCCGCAATCGTGCATTGCGCCGAACGTCCTTCGGCATGTGCAAGCGCGATAATAGCCTTTGCCGCTTCGACCGATTCGTTGCTGCTTTGGCCTTGATTGGTCATCGCAAAGGTGTCGGTTGCAACCGCCACCGCGCCCAGCTGATCAATTTTTCCTGTAGCAATGGCGCGCTCTGCGCCACGCAGATTCATGACCAAACCTATAAACGTGACGTCGTCGCGATCAGGAAGGCCCGCGCACACATCTTCCGCGTCCGCCATTTGCGGAACGCGCTTTGGGTTCACAAAACTTGTTACCTCAATACGGCGCGCGCCGGCATCGATGGCCCTGTTTATCAGCGCCAGCTTATTTTGAGTCGAAACCAAGACAGCCTCATTTTGAAGGCCATCGCGGGGTCCAACTTCGACAAACTCAATATGGTCAGAAATGCTCATCGCGACGTAAATGGCATAATTGTATACAAAATCAAATAGGATTATGCGGCCAAATTCGACTTTCGAATTTCCGTATCGGTCGAATGCGCTTCCGCATAGGCATGGAAGGCGCGCCGGATATGGCCGGTCATTACGGCAGCGGCCCATTCACCATCACGCTTATCAAACGCGATCAGCAATTCGTCGTGATCATGGTGCGAACGGCGCAGATTTTCCAAGTCATATTGGCGCGCCGTACGCAAGACCACCGGTTGCTCGGTAACCTGCCCAAGCATGCTGGCAAGTCGCTCGGATGCGGCAGCCGCAACGATAATCGCATGGAACTGCCGGTTGTGATCCAGAAATTTTGGCACATCGGGATTCGGAATATCGATTGCCTGTTTAAGCTGGGCATTGTGATAACGAAGCCGTCCCAATTGCTCGCGGGAAATCCGGCTCGCGGCGCGCTTTGCGGCATGCGCCTCCAGCATTGCGCGCAACTGGAAAGCATCTTCCAGATCATCGAGCGACCAGTCCGCCACGAAACTCCGCTGTGAATCGTTTCGCCGAATGAACATTTCTGCCTCAAGCCGGCGCAGCGAATCGCGTACAGGCGTGCGTGACACGCCGCACAACTCCGCAAGCGCTTCTTCACGAATTTGCGAACCGGGCTGCAATTCACCAGACAAAATCATGCTGCGGATATTGTTATATGCTCGTTCCGATGCCCGGGACATTAGTGCAACGCTCCTCTTGACGAATGCCATTTGTATACAATAAGCTGCCATCAAAGCAATAATTGGAAAACTAGGGGAGTAAGGTTACATGCGTATTGGGAAAAGTGCACTCCTATCATC
>JBEDET010000078.1:0-8353 GCA_041175505.1 Pseudomonadota bacterium | reverse complement strand
CCATATTTGGAACGCGATTGCTTGCGGTCCTTGACGCCCTGCGTATCGAGTACGCCGCGAAGCACGTGGTAACGCACACCGGGAAGGTCGCGTACGCGGCCGCCACGGATAAGCACAACGCTATGCTCCTGAAGGTTGTGGCCTTCACCTGGGATATAGGAAATAACTTCACGCTGGTTGGTCAGACGGATCTTCGCAACCTTACGCAAAGCCGAGTTCGGCTTTTTCGGGGTCGTTGTATAAACGCGTGTGCAAACGCCGCGCTTCTGTGGATTTTGGTCCATCGCAGGGACCTTGGACTTGGTCTTCTGCGGGGTCCGGCCCTTGCGGACCAGCTGGTTAATCGTTGGCATATCTTCACCTTGTTTAAAGCGGTTACTTTGGGTGGGCAGCCGTATTTTGCGGTGGAGGCTCAGCCTTTGGCCCACCCGGCCGATCACACAATGTGCTGCTATTCTGAGTTCTTCCCAAATGACCAAAGAGAATCGGTCCTCTGGCCATGGGAAGGCGCGCCATTAGCGCCAGCAGGCGGTCGGGTCAAGTAGTGCCCACACGTTCGCCCAGCACGGCATTTTCAATCCGGATCCGCCACCACAATAACGCAGCGTTTAATATCGAAAACGTCAGCGCCATGGCAGGTGCGCCGAGCAGGAGCGGCAGCAGCGCGATTTCCACGACCACCAATGCGTAATTTGGGTGCTTGATAAACCGATATGGCCCACGCTTCACCCGCGGAAAATGCGGCGCGCTGATGATGCGCGTTGTCCACCACCGGCCAATGCTTGCCAGTGTCCAAAAACGGAATGTCTGGCTGGCGACGAACGCGTTGAGCAATAACAGGTTCGGCCCCGCTGTCGGTTCGGCGAACAGCGCAATCGACACAAGCCAACCGCTGTGGAGCAATATGAACAAAGGATAATGTTTTGCCCCATGCTCACGCCCGCCTTCGGCCAGCAAACGCCTTGTGTTCGCGTTGGCATAGGCAAGCTCGGCCAGCCGCTGGATAATGACATAGGCAAAGACCGCCTGTGCCCAGAGTGGCCAGTCGAACAGCATCATGGTGTAAGAACCCCCATCGCACCTACAAATCCGGGACCAAGCGCCGTTAACAAGGTTGGCTTTGCAATCGGCCCAGCCGCCAACAAAGCGTCCAACACAAACAGCACTGTTGGCGAGCTCATATTGCCATGCGCCCGCAGCACCGAACGGGTCATTGCCAAATCATCACCCAGATAGTCCGCAAGCGCATCGACAACACGGCCGCCGCCGGGGTGGCAGGCAGGCTCGGCCATCTCGGCTTTCTCAAGACCTTGCCGCGCCAAAAATGCGTCGCAGACAGGGGCAAAATGGCTGTCCACGAATACGGGAATGTCGCGCGCAAGCACCAAATCAAAGCCCGTGTCGCCGATTTCCCAGCCCATCATATCCAGCGTGTCGGGCCAGACATGGCTGGCAAAGGCGGAAAGCAAAGGGCCGGGGCCCGCCCCGATCACCGCCGCCGCGCAGCCATCGGCGAACAAAGCAAGCGCAACCATATCCTTTTTGTCCATCCGCGCATGGTCATAGGCAATGCTGCACAGCTCAAGGCTGACGAGCAGGACGGGTTTATCCGGATTGGCGCGAAACAGGTCCGCAGCGACGCCAAGGCCAATGACCCCGCCAGCGCAGCCATAGCCAAATAAGGGCACGCACCGCGTATCGGGCGCAAAGCCCATTTTCGCGATCATGCGGCTGGGCAGGCTTGGCGTCATGGTTCCTGTGGTTGACACAAACACAATCTGACCGATGTCGGCGGCATTGACGCCTGCACGATCAAGCGCTTGTGCGGCAGCAGCCTCAAACAGAACTGCTGCAGCGTCGGCATATACCGCTGCGCGACCGGCCCACGACCGTGGCGCAAAATAATATTCAGGCGGCATGGCAATATACCGCTGATCAATGCCGGTATTGCCAAGAATATCCGCCATGCGCGCTGGCAGCGCGTGACCTTTGGCCTGCGCCAATATCGACAAGACCTGATCTTGCGTGATGCCATGCGGCGGCACAGCGGTTCCAAGGGAGAGCAAGCGGGGGGAAGTAGGCGTCATTCATCAACCAGCTACGCCTGTTATCGGCTTTGCGCTAGGCAGACTTTACCCTAGCCCGATTTAATCCAACCCACATATCACCCTCTCGCAAATGCAGCGCGAAGATGACAAGCATGGCGGGGCTTGATAGAGGACCGCGAAACCGAAATTGAAAGAAGCACTGAACATGAATGCCATCACCCGTCCCGTCCGTACCCGGGTAGCTCCATCACCCACTGGCGATCCGCATGTTGGCACAGCCTATATCGCGCTCATCAACTATTGCTTTGCCAAGAAGCATGGCGGGCAATTCCTGCTGCGGATTGAGGATACCGATCAAGTGCGGTCAACGCCGCAGTCAGAAAAAATGATTCTGGAATCGCTCCGCTGGCTGGGGCTTAGCTGGGATGAAGGTCCGGATGTCGGCGGACCGCACGGGCCCTATCGCCAGTCGGAGCGTAGCGCGATCTACACCGAACATTGCGACCGTTTGCTGGCCGATGGCCATGCGTTCAAATGCTATTGCACGCCTGAAAAGCTTAGCGCCTCGCGTGCGGCCCAAATGGCGGCGAAGTTGCCGCCCAAATATGACGGCACCTGCCTGTCGCTTAACGCCGACGACTGCGCGAAGCTGGACGCAGATGGCGTGCCACATGTTGTCCGCATGAAAATTCCAACGACCGGCACATGCATCGTTCAGGACACGTTGCGCGGCGAGATCGAGTTTGAATATTCGGTGGTCGATATGCAGGTTCTGATGAAATCAGACGGATTGCCGACCTATCATCTGGCCAATGTCGTCGATGACCATCTGATGGAAATTACGCATGTCATGCGCGGCGAAGAGTGGATTTCGTCGGCGCCAAAGCATTTGTTGCTATATCAATATTTCGGCTGGGAACCGCCAGTGCTCACGCATTTGCCGTTGCTGCGCAATGCCGACAAATCAAAGCTGTCAAAGCGGAAGAACCCGACAAGCATCTTATATTATCAGCGCGCAGGTTATTTGCCGCAGGCGATGCAGAACTTTCTGGGACTGTTCATCAAATCCGCGAGCGAAGAAGACGAAAAAACCTCGCTGCAAACGCTTATCGACGAATTTGACGTGCACAACATATCGCTCGGTGGCCCCGTGTTCGACACGTCAAAGCTGGACTGGCTGAATGGCCGTTATCTGCGCGAAGAATTGAGCGTTTCCGAGTTTCTGGACGCCGTAAAAACATGGGCATTGAATGACAGCTATCTGACGCCCATCGCCGAAATGGCGCAGGCGCGGATTACCAAAATGTCCGACCTTGGCGGGCTTACCGCCATGTTCTTCATGAACCGTATTGAGGGCATGACGCTTGAGCGGCTGCGCGATGGCGTGAAGCTGGAACAGGATGTGCAACGCGCGGCCTATACGATTGCGTTGCAGCAATTTGACGGAATGATCGAATGGCACCGGGACGGTGTTGAGGGAACATTGCGCCGCACTGCCGAAGTTCTGGATGCCAAGTTGAAGGATGTTATTCGGCCATTCTATCTTGCCATAACCGGAAGCGCGCAGGGCGTTCCCTTGTTTGACGCCATCACCCATCTTGGCCGCGACATCATTCGTGAACGGCTGCGCCACGCAATGGAGCTGCTTGGACCAGCGACATCGAAAGAGGTCAAGGCTTGGACCGATTTGCTGACTGCCCCGCCAAAGGCAGAATGAGCGGCCTTTCCCTACCAAATGGCTGGGAAGCACCCTTAAGCGCGGCTCTCGCAAGCGAAGGCATGGCTGCACTTGCACGGTTTTTGGAGGCCGAGCAGGCGGCTGGCAAAACGATATACCCCGAACGAGCCGCATGGTTTCGTGCGCTTGAACTGACCCCGCTCGATAAGGTGCGGGTGGTCATTTTGGGGCAAGATCCCTATCACGGCCCGGGCCAAGCCCATGGGCTGAGCTTCAGCGTGCCGCCCGGCGTCCGGCCGCCGCCAAGCCTTGTGAACATTTACAAGGAACTGGAAAGCGATCTCGGCATAAAGCGTCCGTCTCATGGCTTTTTGGAGCATTGGGCGAAGCAAGGCGTGCTGTTGTTGAACAGCGTCCTGACGGTCGAAATGGCCAAGGCCGCTTCGCATAGCCGGAAAGGATGGGAACAGTTTACCGACGCGATTGTTGCGCGCGTGAATGACAAGCCAGATCCGGTCGTGTTCATGCTGTGGGGTGCCTATGCCCATAAGAAAGCGGCAAATGTCGATGCCAGTCGCCATTTGGTGCTGAAAGCTGTGCATCCATCACCACTGTCCGCCTATAACGGCTTTCTGGGCTGCAAACATTTCTCGCAATGCAATGGCTTTCTGACTAGCAAGGGTCAGCCTCCGATTGATTGGACCTTGCCCAATGCGGTTTAGTGAACAGCCCCACCGCCGTTTCAATCCGCTGAAAAACGAATGGATTTTGGTGTCGCCGCACCGGGCAAACCGTCCGTGGCAGGGGCAGCAGGACACGCCAGATAATGCAGTGCGGCCAAGCCATGACGCGAACTGCTATTTGTGCCCGGGCAACGAGCGCGCAGGCGGGGTATACAACCCCGATTACAAAAATGTCTTCATTTTCGAAAATGACTTTGCCGCGCTGATGCCGGGAGACGGCGGCGAAACGGACGAGGACAACGCCTTGTTTCGTGCCGCACCTGCGCATGGCACATGCCGGGTCATCTGTTTCTCGCCGGACCATGGAAAGACATTGCCCGAAATGCCGGTGGCCGAGATCGCGGTCGTCGTCGACAACTGGGCGGCGCAGGAAGCCGAGCTGTCGGCCGACCATGCCTATGTGCAGATCTTTGAAAACAAAGGCGCAATGATGGGCTGTTCCAGCCCGCACCCGCACGGACAAATATGGGCCACCGATTATGTCCCCGCCGAGCCGGCGCGCGAAGACCTAACGCAGGCCAAATATTACGACAAACAACAACACGCGATGCTGCTCATTTATGCCGCACAAGAGGCAGCGGACGGAGCGCGCACCGTCGCCATGAATGGCCATTGGATTGCCGTGATACCGTATTGGGCAAGCTGGCCGTTCGAGGTCCTCCTGCTCCCGCGCTTTGCTGTCCAGCGGCTAAGTGCGCTGACCTCCGCACAACGCCAAGACTTAGCCGACATCCTAAAGGCCGTCACCACCGCTTACGACAATCTGTTCCAGACAAGCTTCCCTTATTCGATGGGGTGGCATGGCGCACCAAGCGCAACGCCAGACGCCCCGCACTGGCAACTGCATGCCCATTTCTATCCGCCCCTGCTGCGTTCCGCGAGCGTGCGCAAGTTCATGGTGGGCTATGAAATGCTGGCCGAAGCGCAGCGCGATCTGACGCCCGAAGCGGCCGCCGAGCAGTTACGCGCGCAAAGCAAAATCCATTACCGGAGCAAGGCATGACGCCGCTGGACAAGGGCCTATCTGACAAGGTCAGTGCGGCCTTTGCCGAACGATTTGGGTCAGCGCCTGATCTGGTTGCCCGCGCGCCTGGACGGGTAAACCTGATTGGCGAGCATACCGACTATAATGACGGGTTTGTCCTGCCCTGCGCAATTGGCCCATCGACGATGGTTGCCGCCAGCAGGCGTGACGACAATGCTGTGCATATTGTCGCTGTGGACTTTGACAACGCGGTGGATGCGTTCGACCTCAAACAGCCCATCGAACGCAATGCGGTCCAGCCATGGGCCGATTATATACGCGGCATGATAGTGGCGCTGCAGAATGACGGGCATGCCCTTACCGGCGCGAACATTGCCATCGCGGGCAATGTGCCCAAAGGCGCTGGCCTATCGTCATCAGCCTCGCTTGAGGTCGCTGTCGGCAAAGCGATGCTCGCCTTAGCCAATATCGAGATAGACCACACCCGCCTCGCGCAAATCGCGCAAAGTGCGGAATGCGACTTTGTGGGCACCAAATGCGGCATCATGGACCAGCTCATTTCCGCCCAAGGCAAAGCCAGCCATGCACTCCTGATCGATTGCCGAAGCCTTAAACTGACAGATGCACCCGTGCCCGAAGACGTTGCTATCATGATTGTGCATTCGGGCGTCACACGTGGGCTGGTCGACGGGCATTACAACGAACGGCGCCGCCAATGTGAGACAGCCGCCAAAGCCATGGGTGTCGCCGCACTGCGTGATGCGAACCTCGATATGCTTGCGGCGGCAGGGCTTGATGCCGTGACAAACTCACGGGCACGCCATGTGATTACCGAGAACCAACGAACTTTGGATGCAGCGGACGCGCTTGCGAGAAACGATCTGACCGCGCTTGGCGCGCTAATGGCGCAAAGCCATGCATCAATGCGCGACGATTTCGAGATTACCGTTCCGCCGATCGATGAACTGGTCGCGTTGTTGCAACGCGCGATTGGTCCCGCGGGCGGCGCACGGATGACGGGTGGCGGCTTTGGTGGTGCCTGTGTCGCCGTCATGCCAGCGGCCCGCGTCGATAAAGTCCGTGCAGCCATTTCTGCAGAGTATAAAACGCCAGCAGGCGAATGGCCATTGATCATGGTTGAACGCCCCGGCCCGGGGGTCGCTATTTTATAAAGGATGTTAGGGCGCGCCGATAGTCTGCCGATGCGCGGCGACGCCATCATCTACGCGTTTATGCCACCGGCACCATCGCGATCCTGCGACTAAAAACCCATGAAGCGCACATTGCCTTCAACCGGCTCGCGCTGGCGGTCAAAAGCATTCACCGCAGCCTCTTCATCGCGGTAGCCAATGGCAATGCCGCAGAAGAAAATATGCGTCTCATCCGACACGCCGATGAACTCCTTGATAAGCTTTGCATGCATGGCGAGGAATTCTTGCGGGCACGTGTCCAAACCTTCACCACGCAGCAGCAGCATGATCGTTTGCAGCCACATGCCAACATCTGACCATTGCGGCGAACCCATGCGGCGGTCGAAATAGCACATCAGCACAGCAGGCGCTTTGAACGACGTAACATTGTTGCGCACGAATTCACTGCGCTGATCTGCGGCTGAACGGCCAATACCCATTGCCTGATACATGGACGCCCCAACCTGTTGCAGGCGCGCCTTACATTCCGGGATGACTTCGGGCTCTGACCATGAATATTCGGGCGGGTTCTGCATCGGCGATGCCAGCATCTTTGTCTGCAGCTCCGCAAGCGGCTCCCCGGTGAGGATCGTTGCCTCCCAAGGTTGGAAGTTACAACCAGAAGGCGCCCACCGCGCGGTATCCATGACCCGATGGAGCACATCCAAAGGAACAGGATCGGGTTTAAACGCCCGGATCGAACGACGGGAAAGTACGGCTTCGCTAACAGTCAGATTGTTCATGACGCGTTTCCTGCCGCGCAAGTCGCGATTGGTCAAGCTGAAGTGACTTATGTACTGAATAAACAGTCAGTTGCTGCACGGCTGGAGCCAAAGCGGCGAAACCCAATGTGGGCCGAAGTAAAGTGCATGAGGGAAATGGTGCCGCCTATAGGATTCGAACCTACGACCCCCGCATTACGAATGCGATGCTCTACCAACTGAGCTAAGGCGGCGCTGGCCTGTTGGCCGTGGGGAGCGCATAGCCAAGTGCGTCTGTGAGTTCAAGTGACCTTGTGCCAAATATCCCGGCCACATGGCATGCACGCGCGAAATAGCGTGTCGTTATTCGCCGGAAAGGACCCAGCCGACGCTGATTTCTTTGGCAGCCAGCGGAACGTCGAGCCGTGCCTCGCTAAAATCGACCTTTTCTCCGGGGCCAAGCGTGCGTGTCTTTGCCTTCATTTTCCAGCTGTAGACGGAGCGACCGCTCGCATCCTTCAGCGTGACCAGCATTTCAGGCACATTTTGCTCC
The DNA here is from genome assembly GCA_041175505.1 of Pseudomonadota bacterium. GTDB lineage: Bacteria > Pseudomonadota > Alphaproteobacteria > Sphingomonadales > Sphingomonadaceae > Sphingorhabdus_B. Next base: position 455 of record JBEDET010000078.1, on the reverse strand, counting down.
ACGGCTGTCGGATTAACGATACTGCCGCTCGCGATGAAATAAGGCGTGCCATCTTCGCGTTCGTTGAGTTCGAGATTGTCGTTCAAAACGATGGTCAGATCGGGTTCTTCGGCCGCGTTTGAAAGGCCGATTTCGGGCATTCCGAAATAGGATATCGCGCCGCCAATGGCCGCCACCAAAATGGCAAGGGCGACAGCCGCCATCGTCCATATCTTGGCCGGATTTCGGCGGGCCTTGAATGGTGGTTCATGGGCAAAATGGCTCTGCGCAGGCGCATCGTCCAATAATCCGCCGCGCGGCACAGAGGGTTCCGCATAGGCTGCGGCTGGTTCAGCGGATCCAGCGCGCATGTCGGCAAAAGTTGGAAATGCAGGTTCCGTCGCAATGGCATCATTTGTGCGTTCTGCGTCCACCGCATTTGGCGCAACGAATGTCGGGGGCGGGGGCGGGGGCGG
>JBEDET010000077.1:0-8463 GCA_041175505.1 Pseudomonadota bacterium | reverse complement strand
GGCCCACCCCTACCCCTCCCGCAGGCGGGAGGGGAATTTGCGACGTCCCTTAACCCAAAATCTCCGCCTGCGCGTAGCCCAAAGCTTCGCCCAATGCCTGCAACCGGCGCTGGACGCTGTTGGACTGAAGCCGCACGGCGGAGCCGGTCAGGTGCAGGCGTAATGTTGCGCCGTCGCCGTCAATTCGGCTGTCGGCCAGCGCGCCGCCGGTGCCGCCATCAAGCCGATGGGCAAGACGGATGGCTAGGCCCCAGATCACCGCTTGCGCGAGCGCGCCGGGTGTCGCCAAGGCCGTGAGCATTTCGGGCAACGTCCGCTTTCCGGCATGCACCGTCCACAAAGCGGCGGCTATCACCGCGCGGTCGCTTGCGTTCACGCCGGGCCAGCTGCCGTCCAGTGCCAGATCGAGCGCATGGTCCGCGCGATATTCGGGGTTTGCGTTCCACACGCTGTCGGACAGCAAACAGGCCGCCCGGCACAGCCGTGCATCATTGGGGCTTTGTCCGGCGAACACCGGGGCCATCCATTGCGCCAACGCGTCACCATGAAAGGGAAAGCGGCCCAGCCGTTCGCCTTCAAAACGTGCGGCGGCGATAAGCGGGTCGGCTTGGCGCTCGGCTGGGGTCAGCTGTTCAAACAACAACCCCTCGCGCAGGCCGTAGATACTGGTGACAAGCTTGCTGGGTTTCAGCAGACCCGATATGCCGGCGAGCAACGCATTGGCCCCCGGCAGCGCAGAAATGCGGCCTGCGGCAAGGACATTGGAGCGGGTTAACGCGTCTTTGTCGTTCACCAGCGGCATCATCATTTCGGGCGCGTCGGCGGGCATTTCATAATTGGACAGGATGGTCAGCGGATATGCAGTCTGGTGCATGTGCAGCCGCGCCAATGTCCGCCACGATCCACCGATCATGTAAAATGGCAGGCCGGTTTCGATGGGGAAATTCCCTTTGCCCATCGCGTTGGCAATATCATCGCGCAGCATCTGGCTAATCTGCTTGGTCGTTTTGCCCTGCAATATGTCATGCCGCAATGTGCCCAATGGCAGGGAGATGCGCGTGCCGAGTTTTCCGTCGGATATGCGAATAAGCTCAAGGCTGCCACCGCCAAGATCGCCGACATAGCCATTGGCATGTGGGTTATCGCTTAATATGCCGAGCCCGGCGGCGGTTGCCTCTGCATCGCCATCCAGCACCTCGACGTGAATGCCCAGCGCCGCTGCTTTTTCGACGAGCTCATGGCCATTTTTGGCTTCGCGTGTTGCGGCGGTGGCGACCACGCGCATCGTGTCGACCTGCATCGCCTTTGCCAGCGTTTCAAAGCGCGCCAATGCGGCCAGCGCCTTTTTCATCGTGGCTTTATCAATGATGCCATCGCCCGCGAGGCAGGCGCCAAGTTTTACGCGGCTTTTTTCATTGTAAATCGGCAGCGGCGCGCGTGGCAGCCCCGCATAAACGACCAGTCGTACTGTGTTGGAGCCAATATCAATGACGGCCTGACGCACCGCCTTCATCGTTGTCGGATGAGGCGCAGCGTTGGAACCTTCTTGTCATCTGCAAGCGCGCCTCCGCGTCCCGATAATGACGCGTTGGTCATGAAATAATGGTGCAAATTGAAAGGCATTGTTCCTGCTTTGACTCGCTCATATCGGCCGTCTGACCGCAGCATCCAGCTTTGCTGGTTGTCGAGCAGGTTTGCAACCATAACCTGATCCAGAATCTGGTCATGCACGGTCGGGTTTTCAATCGGCAGCATATATTCGACACGGCGGTCAAAATTGCGCGACATCCAGTCTGCGGACGACATAAACACCTTTGCATCCGGATTGGGAAGGTCCGCGCCATTGCCCATCGCCCAAATGCGGCTGTGTTCCAAGAAACGTCCAACGACGGACTTTACGCGGATGCGCGAAGACATGCCCTTCACCCCGGGACGCAGGCAGCAAATGCCGCGCACAATCAGGTCAATCTCCACGCCCGCTTCGCTGGCTTCGTACAATTTGTCGATAACGGCCTTGTCGACCAACGAGTTGAGCTTTGCCCAGACAGCGCCTGACCGCCCGGCCGCAACATGTGCGATTTCGTCATCAATCAGCGACATGATTTTTTCACGCAGGCCAAGCGGGCTCATCGTCAAAAGCTTCAGTTCCGTCGGCGGGATATAGCCGGTGATATAATTGAAAATCTGTCCCGCATCATGCCCGACGCGCGGGTCGGCGGTGAAGAAGCTGATGTCGGTATAGACCTTCGCCGTGATGGGGTGGTAATTGCCCGTGCCCAAATGGCAATAGGTCCGGAAACCGTCCGCCTCGCGCCGCACGACGAGCGAAATTTTGGCGTGGGTTTTCATGTCGACAAAGCCGTAGACGACTTGGACGCCCGAATTTTCGAGCTGCGAAGCCCAGTGCAAATTCTGCTCTTCGTCAAATCGCGCCTTTAGCTCGACGATTGCGGTGACGGATTTGCCGGCATCGGCGGCTTCGCACAAAGCGCGAATGACCGCGGACTGCTTCCCTGCGCGGTATAATGTCTGCTTGATCGCAACGACATCCGGATCAACCGCGGCTTGCTGCAAAAATGCGAGGACGGCGTCAAAGCTTTCATAGGGGTGATGGACGACGATGTCTTTTTGGCGGATCGCCGCAAAGCAGTCGCCATCATGTTCCAAAATGCGTTCGGGGAAGCGCGGCGAATATGGCGGGAATTTCAATGTTGGCCGATCTTCGTCCACCAATTGTCCAAGGTCGCCGATGCCCAAAAAGCCGACGGTTTCGACGACGATGGATGCGCCAGCGCCAAGTTCTGACCGGATTAAGGTTGCCAGTTCCGCGGGCAGCCCTTTTTCCAGCTTAAGCCGGATAATCCGGCCACGACGGCGGCGTTTGATCGCGCTGCGGAAATAGCGGACAAGATCTTCGGCCTCTTCCTCCACCTCGATGTCGCTGTCACGGATAACGCGGAAGGCACCGGCCGCGACAAGCAGATAATCCGGAAACATCTGCCCGACAAAATGCTTAATCAGCGCCTCGATCGTCACAAAGCGCGTGCCGGGGCCCGGCAATCGGATGAAGCGCGCCAGCGATTGCGGGATCATCACCAACTGGCGGACGACTTCGCCATCATTTTTCCGGCGCATGTCGAAAATCAGGCTGATGCCCTGATTGGGGATGAACGGAAACGGGTGCGCGGGATCAAGCGCTTGCGGCGTTAGGACCGGAAGAATCTGTTCCTGAAAATATGTACCGACCGCAGCTTGAAGATTTTTGCCCATGGCGGATGGTTCAACGACCTTAATGCCCTCTGCCGATAACTCGCGCATCAATTTGCGCCACAGCTTTTGCTGCTGGATCATGAGGCGGTCAGCGGCGGCAACCGTTGCGGTCAGCTGTTCAGACGGCGTGCGACCGTCGATTGAGAGTTCTTCAATTTTCCGTTGCTGTTGGCCGCGCAATCCAGCGACGCGGACCATGAAAAATTCGTCAAGGTTCGTGCCGGAAATCGACAAAAAGCGCAGCCGTTCAAGCAGCGGATGCGCCGGATTTGATGCTTCTTCCAACACGCGTTCGTTGAATTTCAGCCAGGATAATTCGCGGTTAAAATAGCGCGCGTCCTCAGGCGTTTTCAAGGGCTTCACTTTGCTTGAACCGGGCGCGGGCTTCACGAAAAACTATCCTTTTTAATTGGCCAATGCGGCGTGCCACGAAAACATTACATATTTACGGCAAGCATTTCGCGACGTGTAACAGCATTGCCGCCGAAACATCATCGTCCATATGCTGGCGCGGCACAACCCCCGCGCCAACCCATAACGCATATTGGGGGGAAATATATGCAGCTGCGGGTGTGATTTGCAGGTGGGCCTTTGGGTAGGCAAAACACTAGGTTGCAATAGTCGTCGGTCGGGTTAATTGCGGCCTATGGCAAAAATCTGGTTTGACGACGCACTTGATCTCAATTCGCTCACCGAAAATGGTGACGATTGCATGCCCGGCTATGTCGGCATCCGGTTCATCGATTATGGCGACGACTGGATCAAGGCCAGCATGCCCGTCAACGAACGCACCAAACAACCTTATGGCCGACTGCATGGCGGCGCGTCTGTTGTGCTTGCCGAAACGGTCGGATCGGTCGGCGCGGCGATGACGGTGGACCGCAGCAAATTTGCGACCGTTGGTATGGAAATCAACGCGAACCATATTCGTCCGGCAAAAGACGGTTTGGTTTTTGCAACGGGGAAAGCCGAATCCATCGGCCGGACAACACAAATCTGGTCCATCCGTATTGAGGATGAGGCCGGAAAGCTGGTGTGCATTTCGCGCATCACGATGGCCGTCATTTCCACCGAACGCGCCTAAAATCTTGCGTTTCGGGCCGATGACGTCCACGGGTAAAAGATAGATGACACCGTTAGACAGAATTTGGGGTGCAGGCGAATGTCGCTTCGATATGTAAGAGAATTTAAGGGCTTTGCCGGGGTCAGGATTGAAGCGGATGACATTGGTTCCGCTGATGAACCCTCGATCGTCCTGCTGCACGGCTTTGGCCAAACGCGTAAGGTGTGGGAAGATGTCGCGGTTGGCCTTGAACAGGCTGGGCGGCATGTCATCAATGTTGACCTGCGCGGTCATGGCGGCAGCGATTGGCCGTCCGATGGCCGTTATGACATCGACGCCTTTGTCGACGATTTACGCGCGGTTCTGGGGCAGATGCGGACGCGACCTGTGGTCGTGGCGGCAACACACAGCGCATGGATCGCAACGATGGCGCTTGCCGAGGACGCGGCGATGTTGGCGTCTGGCCTTATCCTCCTCGACCCGCCTGCGCATACAGATGCCCAAGCGGTAAAGGTTTCGGCCGAGAAACTGTCTGCGGCCTTGGGGCAGGGGCTTGCCCCATCCGAATATGACAGCAAGATTTTTGCGTCATTCGGCACCGACGGTGTGGACGAACGGCTCGCGCAAGCCGCACCGCACATCAACATCCCTGTATTGGTGGTGCGCGGCGCTCTTGGCGCGTCGGACGGCGTTGACCCGCAAACGGGCTTTGCCTCCAATTTCCCCAATGTCGAAGCGATTGATGTCGACGGCGGTGGACTGCTGATCGTCGCCGAACGAACCGAAGCGTTCAACGGCTTGCTGATCGATTTTCTGGAGCGCAAGCAACCACGCTTCATTCCGGAATATCGCTCCGGTTCCGATGCGCGTACCCTTCGCGATGCCATGGGCTGCTTTGCAACGGGTGTGACCATCATCACCGCCCATGCGCCCGACGGACGGCCCGTTGGCTTGACGGCGAACAGTTTCACCAGCGTGTCGCTCGACCCCCCGTTGCTGCTTGTGTGCATCGCCAACAATTCGGGCAGTGCCGAAGTTTTGCGCGGGATTGATGATTTTGCGGTCAACGTGCTGCAGATTGGCCAGCAACCGGTGTCCAACCTGTTCGCGGGAAAAAGCGAAGATCGCTTCTCCGGAACGCGGTGGGAAGTCGGCGAATATGGCGCGCCTATTTTGCCCAGCTCGCTCGGTATCTTTGAATGCAAACGGCATACGCTGCACGAGGCGGGGGACCATTTCATCCTCGTCGGTCGCGTCGAAAAAGCCAGCTTTGAACCGCGCCGCGATCCGTTGTTATATTTCCGCGGCAAATACCGGCGTCTGCACTTCACATAACGCCCGCTCGCATTGACTCCTGAAGAGTGATGGCGTAATTTGGTTGCAAATGTAACCAGTTTCGCAGGAGCAGTAGCATGGCCGATTTGTTCGAAAATCCGTTGGGTCTCGACGGGTTCGAATTTATCGAATTTTCCGCACCGGAAAAAGGCCTGCTTGAACCTGTGTTCGAACGCATGGGCTTCACGCGCATTGCCCGGCACCGGTCGAAGGACGTGGATCTGTGGCGTCAGGGTGAAATCAACCTGATCGCCAATTATGAACCCAAAAGCCCGGCGGCTTATTTTGCCGCGGAACATGGTCCGTCCGCGTGCGGCATGGCGTTTCGCGTGAAAAATGCGCGGGTCGCTTATGACGAAGCGATTGCCCGCGGCGCTGAACCTGTTGAGACACGTACCGGGCCGATGGAGCTTCGGCTGCCCGCCATTCGCGGCATTGGCGGGGCGATGATTTACCTCGTCGATCGCTATGGTGACGCGTTGTCGATTTACGATATCGATTTCGATTATCTGCCCGGTGTTGACCGCAACCCTGTGGGTGCTGGCTTCAAGATTATCGACCACCTGACGCACAATGTATATGGCGGACGCATGGCGCATTGGGGCAGCTTTTATGAGCGCGTCTTCAATTTTCGCGAAATTCGTTATTTTGATATCAAGGGCGAATATACCGGCCTCACAAGCCGCGCGATGACGGCGCCCGATGGCAAAATCCGCATTCCGTTGAACGAAGAAGGCAAAGCAGGCGGCGGGCAGATTGAGGAATATCTGCGTGCATATAATGGCGAAGGTATTCAGCATATCGCCTTTTCCTGTGATGACCTGCCGGCGTGCTGGGACCGGTTGAAAGCGCTCGGCACGCCATTCGCGCCGCCACCGCCTAAAACCTATTATGATATGCTTGAGGAGCGCTTGCCCGGCCATGGTGAGCCAGTCGATGAACTCCAATCACGCGGTATCTTGCTCGATGGTTCAACCGAAGATGGCGACCCGCGTCTGCTGCTGCAGATATTTTCGCAGACGATGATTGGTCCTGTGTTCTTCGAATTCATCCAACGCAAGAAAGATGAAGGTTTTGGCGAAGGTAACTTCACAGCCTTGTTCAAAAGCATTGAGCGCGACCAGATTGAACGCGGCGCGCTGACGGTCGAAGGGGGCGCATTATGACCGCGCCCATCGCGCTCAACCGCATTCACCATGTGGCCTATCGGTGCAAGGATGCAAAGGCGACGGCGGACTGGTACGCGCATGTCTTGGGCATGGAATTCACCACTGCCTTTGCCGAGGATCATGTTCCGTCCACGGGGGAATATGATCCCTATATGCACATCTTCCTCGATTGCGGCGGCGGCAATGTCATCGCGTTTTTCGAACTGCCAAACCAACCCGAAATGGGCAAAGACCCCAATACCCCGGCATGGGTTCAGCATATCGCGTTTGAGGTCAGTGACCTCGACGCCCTGCTTGCCGCAAAAGCGCATATTGAGGCGCAGGGAATTGATGTGGTCGGGCCGACATTTCACGGAATCTTCCGGTCGATCTATTTCTTTGACCCCAACGGCCACCGGTTGGAACTTGCGTGCAATATCGGCACGCCGGAACAATATGCCGAATTAAAACGCGTCGCGCCGTTGATGCTTGCAGAATGGAGCGAAACCAAAAAAGCCCCGCGCCATGCCGATTGGCTGCACATTGATCCGGACAAGCAAGCTTAGGCCGTAAGCGCCCGCGCAATCGGACGTTGCGTCCCATTCACTGTTTGAAAATGGTGCCCGGAAGAGGACTCGAACCTCCACGCCGTTGCCAGCGCCAGCACCTGAAGCTGGTGCGTCTACCAATTCCGCCATCCGGGCACAGGGTAGGGGGCGCGCTTAGCGGCATTTGAAGGGCTGTGTCAATGCAAAGGCGGGGGAGGCGGCATAATATTTGCGGGCACAGCGCGGTGGCTTTTGCTGACTGGGCCATGGCGCAACGAAGCTTCGCACTTTCCGGATAGCGCACCGGCAAAATATCTGACAATTAACAGGCGTGATAAAAGGACTGCAGAGGGTAGGTCATGATGAAACGGATGTTTTTGGGTGCGGTGACGGCGCTTGCTTTGACCACCGCTGCAGGCGCGCAACAGTCGCCATTGCCTTATGGTAGCCCAGTCACCCTTGCGCAGGCAAAAGCGATCGTCGCCGCTGCCGAAAAGTCCGCGCAGTCGCGCAATTTTACTATGGCCTTCGCCATCGTCGAACCAAGTGGTGAGCTTGTCCTGTTCCACAAGATGGACGGCACGCAATATGGGTCCGATCTCGTGGCCCGCGAAAAAGCGCGCACCGCTGCGCGCTTCAAACGGAGCACGAAAGCCTTTTTCGATTCCATCGCTGGCGGACGCAACGCCGTGCTGAGCCTGCCGGGTGTGGTTGCCATTGAAGGCGGCACGCCGATTGTCATCAACGGCCGGATTGTCGGCGCGATTGGCGTGAGCGGCGGAAGTTCCGAGCAGGATGGCGAAGTCGCCGCTGCGGCTTTGATCGGTTTGGAATAAGCCCAAATATATCCCATTGCGCATTTCGTTGAGAAATCGGCGCTGAATGTTCGCTTCGCGGCGTTTCTTTTTATGCGATCACCTTTGCGTCTGAAATCCAAGGTCGCGCAACAGGGCTGGGAAAACGCCCTCTCAATGTGACTGTGGAGAAAGTCGCGGCCATGCCGTGCAACCTATCCGCTTCAAACAACAGGAACAGGCCGGATCAAGCGGAGCGCGGACTCCCCCAATTTGCGAAGCTGTCGCAAGTATAGTGCATATAT
>JBEDET010000076.1:0-9084 GCA_041175505.1 Pseudomonadota bacterium | reverse complement strand
CGTCCGCGTCATCCCCTGTCTCGACGTCTCCAATGGCCGTGTGGTCAAGGGTGTGAACTTTGTCGACCTGCGCGACGCCGGTGATCCGGTGGAGCAGGCGCAGGCATATGATGCGGCAGGTGCCGACGAGCTTTGCTTTTTGGACATTGGCGCAAGCCATGAAGGACGCGGCACGATCATTGATGTGGTCCGGCGTACCGCGGAAGTATGCTTCATGCCGCTGACGGTCGGTGGCGGCGTGCGCAGCGCAGAGGATGCACGCGCGTTGTTGCTGGCAGGGGCGGATAAGGTCGCGGTCAACAGCGCGGCGGTGGCGCGGCCAGAAGTCGTCGCCGATATCGCCGCACGTTTCGGCAGTCAGTGCGTGGTCGCTTCGGTTGATGCGCGGCGCAGCGGCGACCATTGGGAAATCTTCACCCATGGCGGCCGCAAGCCAACCGGAATTGACGCGCTGGAACATGCCGTAAAACTCGCCGAACTTGGCGCGGGCGAATTGCTCGTCACCAGCATGGACCGCGACGGCACACGTGACGGCTATGACCTCGCACTCACCCGCGCAATTGCCGATGCGGTGAACATCCCCGTTGTCGCCAGCGGCGGCGTCGGTAACCTTGATCATCTGGTCGAGGGCGTCCGCGAAGGCCATGCGAGCGCAGTGCTCGCGGCATCGATTTTCCACTTTGGCCAGCACAGCATCGCCGATGCCCATGCGGCGTTACGGGCGGCGGGATTACCTGCGCGGAACTAAAAAAATTCGTCATCCTGAACTTGTTTCAGGATCACAATCGACGGTGGTGCGTTATCCTGAAACAAGTTCAGGATGACGAGCACTGGGGGTTAGCAGGATAACGCGTTGCGGGCGTTAGGGGTTTGACTTGCAATGTGCAGTCAGCCCCACGCGTTCGCAGCGTACAGAATTCGGGTAGATCATTCGCAAAAAATTCGCTTCCCGAGTCCTTGACCTGTCATAAAAAGACCCTATCTGGGCTCCGTTAGCACTCGTCCTGTATGAGTGCTAATGCACATTCATTGCCGTCCCCTGCTTGATGTAGGCGTGGCGGGATGGCGAAACAGAAAAAGGATAGTTCAACATGGCATTTCGTCCATTGCATGATCGCGTTCTCGTCCGTCGGGTCGAGGCCGAAGCAAAAACCGCTGGCGGGATCATCATCCCTGATACAGCTCAGGAAAAGCCACAGGAAGGCGAAGTCGTCTCCGTGGGTACCGGTACACGCGCCGATGACGGCACTGTAACCGCACTCGACGTCAAGGCTGGCGACAAGATCCTGTTCGGCAAATGGTCGGGCACCGAAGTCAAGATCGACGGTGAAGACCTGTTGATCATGAAGGAATCGGATATCTTGGGAATCGTTTCCTAAGCAACGCACATGTTTCCCGGCGCAGGCCGGGATCCAGTCCAAACACAAGAATCTGGACCCCAGCCTTCGCTGGGGCACACAATTAAAGGAAAAATATCATGGCTGCTAAAGACGTGAAATTCGGCCGCGATGCGCGTGAACGCATCCTGCGCGGCGTAGACATTCTTGCTGACGCTGTAAAAGTAACGCTTGGTCCAAAGGGCCGTAACGTTGTTATCGACAAAAGCTTTGGCGCACCACGCATCACCAAGGACGGCGTTAGCGTCGCCAAGGAAATCGAACTGAAAGACAAGTTCGAAAATATGGGTGCACAGATGGTCCGCGAAGTTGCTTCGAAGACCAACGACGTTGCCGGTGACGGCACAACCACTGCAACAGTTCTGGCGCAAGCGATTGTTCGCGAAGGCATGAAGTCGGTTGCAGCGGGCATGAACCCAATGGACCTGAAGCGCGGCATCGACACTGCGGTAAACGCGGTTGTTGCTGACCTTGTAAAGCGTTCGAAGCCAGTTGCTGGTTCTTCGGAAATCGCACAGGTCGGTACGATCTCTGCAAATGGTGAAGCTGAAATCGGTAAGATGATTGCAGACGCCATGGAGAAGGTCGGCAAGGAAGGCGTCATCACCGTCGAAGAAGCTAAGGGCCGTGAAAGCGAGCTCGAAGTTGTCGAAGGTATGCAGTTTGACCGTGGTTACCTGTCGCCATATTTCATCACCAACACCGAGAAAATGTCGGTCGAGTTGGACAACCCATATATCCTGATCCACGAAAAGAAGCTCGGCAACTTGCAAGCCATGTTGCCAATCCTCGAAGCTGTGGTGCAGTCGGGTCGTCCTTTGCTCATCATCGCTGAAGACGTTGAAGGCGAAGCGCTTGCAACTTTGGTTGTCAACAAGCTGCGTGGCGGCTTGAAGATTGCTGCGGTGAAGGCACCTGGCTTTGGCGATCGTCGCAAGGCGATGCTGGAAGATATCGCGATCCTCACCAAAGGTGAAATGATCAGCGAAGATCTGGGCATCAAGCTTGAAACCGTCACCTTGGGCATGCTCGGCCAAGCCAAGCGCGTCACCATCGACAAGGACAACACCATCATCGTCGACGGTGCTGGCGAAACCGATGCGATCAAGGGGCGCGTAGAAGCGATCCGTGCGCAGATCGAAAACACAACCAGCGATTATGACCGTGAAAAGCTGCAAGAGCGTTTGGCGAAACTCGCCGGCGGTGTTGCCGTGATCAAGGTCGGTGGTTCGACCGAAGTTGAAGTGAAAGAGCGCAAGGACCGCGTTGATGACGCGCTGCACGCAACCCGCGCAGCCGTTGAAGAAGGCATCGTCCCAGGCGGCGGTACTGCACTTCTGTATGCAACGAAGGCTCTCGATGGCCTCAAGGGCGTCAATGACGACCAGACACGTGGTATCGACATCATCCGCAAGGCGATTGTTGCTCCATTGCGTCAAATCGCAGCCAACGCCGGATATGACGGTGCAGTTGTCTCGGGCAACCTGCTTCGTGAAAACGACGAAACCATGGGCTTCAACGCATCAACCGATGTGTATGAAAACCTCGTGGCATCGGGCGTTATCGACCCAACCAAGGTTGTCCGTACAGCGTTGCAAGACGCGGCATCGGTTGCTGGTCTGTTGATCACCACCGAAGCTGCCATCTCCGACGCGCCAGAAGATAAGGCTGCTGGCGCCGGCGGCATGCCAGGCGGCATGGGCGGAATGGGCGGCATGGGCGGTATGGACTTCTAATAGTCCATCGCTTTTTGAAGCACTGCAAATGGGCCGGAGGGGAAACCTTCCGGCCTTTTTTGTTGTGTGGTTATTGTGCGCCGCGCCGTTGTTCGGCGATGCGTTCGGCCGTGAGGAGCAAAGCTTCTAGGTCGGCCAGATCGATGTCGAAGCTTTCATGCGCTTCCTGCACGGCCTGATCGATATCGGCCCGCAAAAGGCCAACGGGCAGGGTCGGCGCAGGAACCGCGCGGTGCGGATAGCTATGGCCGCTGAACCGGTGGAATAACCAGCCTGCCGCGAGCAATGCCGCGGAATTGGCGGCGACAATCGACAGGGGATACAAATAACCCGCATCGACAATGGCTTGGCCGCCCAAAATGGTCGTGAGTGCGACCGCGCCGCTGGGTGGATGAAGGCAACGCAGCAATGACATCAATAATATCGACGCGGCAACGGCAATGGCGATGGCGGCAAAAGTGACGGGTACCATATGCAGCACCGTCACGCCGACCAATGCGGAAATGACATTGCCGCCGAACACGGGCCATGGCTGCGCCAAGGGGCTTGCTGGCACCACGAATACCAGCACCGCCGATGCGCCAATCGGCGCAATCAGGAACGGTAAAGCCGGGAACATGTCCTGAACGCCAAGTCCCGCAAGCGCTGCGACAAGCACGCCAAGGCCAGCACCGGCACATGCAATCAACCGGTCATGCAAGCTTGCGCCGGCACGTTTCGGTACGAAAAAACGCCACCGGCCCGATGTTTCTCCGGTAGCCATAACCTTATGCGCTCATGCGCTGCAGCATCTCGCCCATTTTCTGGTGGAGCATATTCATTGCCTTCAACGGCCGAACCATGACCTTGAAATGGGTGATGAGGCCATCATCATCGCAGCTAATCATGTCGATGCCATTGATCGCAATCCCGTCGATCACGGTTTGGAATTCAAGAATGGCGCTGTTTTCGCGGTGCCATTCGCCGACATAGGCAAATTCCGCATTGCCGAGTGTGTGGCCAGCGGCGGCGAGATATTTGGCGGTGATTGCCTTGCCCACTTGCGGTGAGTGCACGACGGGGCTTTCGAAAACGCAATCGTCGTGCAGGATGGCGGATATGGTATCAACATCGCGTGACAGGGCAACTTTGTGCCAGATTTCGGCGGGGTTATGGGGCATGACGTGTTCTCCTATACCGTAAGTGCTGAGCCTGTCGAAGCACGCCTGTCGGGGGTGGCGCCACAACCGATAAGCGCCCTTCGACGGACGCAGCCGCTTTGCGGCTGCTGCTCAGGGCTACGGTGGTTGTTAATATCCCAGATCAAGGTTTACCATTGGCTCAAGCGGCGCACCTTGGCGGTAGCGCTCCAGATTTTCGAAGAAGCGTGTTGCGGAACGCACGAACATCTTGTCCTGCGCGCGGCCCGACAGGTGCATGGTGATATGCGCGTTGTCGAGGGTCCATAACGGGTGATCGGCGGGCAGTGGTTCGGGCGTCGTCACATCAAGGAAGGCATTGGCAATTTGCTTGTCCTGTAACGCGGTGACCAACGCGTCCTGATCGATAACGGAGCCGCGCGCGATGTTGATGAGCGTTGCGCTATTTTTCATCGCGGCAAGTTCGTCTGCGCCAATCATGCCGTCGGTTTCCGCGGTCGCGGGAACGGCGAGGATGACCCAGTCAAAATCGCCCAATTGCGCAAGCCATTGATCCGGCGTTAGCGTGTTTGGGCCTGCCGAGCGGCGCACAATGGTGACATCGACGCCAAAGGGCTTCAGCCGCTCTTCAATCAGCTTCCCGATCGCGCCATAGCCCAGCAGCAAGGCCTTGGAACCGAACAGTTCAACCTTGCCGGGCGAATCGAGCAGCCATTCGCGACGTTCCTGCGCGCGGACAACTTCGCGATAGCTCTTCGCGACGGTCAGCATGCCCATGACGACATATTCGGCGATGGTGATCGCGTTAATGCCTGCGCCATTGGTGACGACGCAGCCCTGCGCCTTCAATTGCGCTAGCGGCATGCCGTCGACACCGGCATAGATGCTGTTCAGCCATTTCATGTTGGTGGCCGCACCGATGACCGTGGCCATCTCGCCCTTGTCATACATGTCGAACCAGCCAATTTCAGCCTGCGGCGCGAGTGCGAGCGCCTCTTCCTTGGACATGAAGAAATGCGGCTCGATCCAATCGGGCAAGCGCGGTTCAATCAGGGGGCGCACAAGGCCCGACATCACGAGTTTCGTTTTGGTCATGCGGAAAAAGCCTTCCAAGTGACAAAGATTAAGAACGGGATGCCGACAAGATCGGTCATCGCAATGGTTTTCAGCGCGGGCGGGGAGCCTGCAGACCAATAGAGGATTAAGAATGACATCATGCTGACGCCGACGCCAACGCTGGCCATGCGGCGGCTCGCAGGGTCAAACGCGGCCCAGACAGCAAGCAGAAAGATAACGAGGAACAGCGCAGCGCGATGATGCAGCAACAGAAACAAGGGGTTGTCGCTAGCGACGCGGTAAAGCTGCCCGATCATCGCCGGACGGAACAATGCCAGCGCGGGCAACGCGTGGATAGCCGCAAGGACGAGCCAGGCAATTTTCAGCATCATATGTCGAGCTTCCAATCCCAGCCAAGTGGGTCGCCGTCCATGACTTCAACGCCTTTGGCGATGAGGTCGTCGCGGATGGCGTCGGACTTGGCGAAGTCTTTTGCAGCGCGCGCCTCCTTACGGGCGGCGAGGGCGGTTTCGATTTCGGCTTCGGTGATGACGGCGGCTTTGGGGCGGATGCGTAGGTCGGTGCGGCTTAGACTTTGAAGGTTCAGACCCAGAACTGCGTCCATCTCGGCAATCGCAGCAAGATGCTGTGCAGCGTCGACCTTCTTCAAGCCGATGAGCGTTTCTAGCGATGTTATTGCGACAGCCGTGTTGAGGTCATCTTCGACTGCAGTGGCGAAGTCTTTAAGCGCCGCCGAAATAGCCGGAGCAACGTCACCCTGAACTTGTTTCAGGGTCCATGTATCAGCCTCAGCCATCGGTTTGTTGGGCACGATGGATGCTGAAACGAGTTCAGCATGACGGGTTTGGGCATCAGCATGACGGGCCTTGAGGTTTGAGACCCCCATCACCATCCGCTTCAACCGCACCAACGCCGCTTGCAGCCCCTCCCAGCTAAACTCCAACTCGCTGCGGTAATGCGCTTGCAGGCACATCAGGCGGTAGGCGAGGGGGTGGAAGCCCTTGTCGATCAACAATTGCACACGCAGGAATTCGCCCGACGATTTGCTCATCTTGCCGCTGCGTTCGATCAGGAAATTATTGTGCATCCAAAATCGTGCGCCGCTGTGGTCACTGCCGCAGCGCGCCTGATTTTGCGCGATTTCATTGGGGTGGTGGATTTCGCGATGGTCGATGCCGCCGGTGTGGATGTCAAACGGCAGACCAAGCAGCGCCTCTGACATCACCGAGCATTCCAAATGCCAACCCGGCGCGCCTTTGCCCCACGGGCTGTCCCATTCCATTTGCCGCGTTTCGCCCGCGGGTGTCTTGCGCCAAATGGCAAAGTCGGCGGCGTGGCGTTTGCCTTCGACCTCTTCGATGCGGCCCTCTCCGTCCTCGGTCTTGGCGCGGGCCAATGCGCCATAATTGGCAACGGTTGAGGTGTCGAAATACAGGCCCGATTCCAGTTCGTAGCAATGCTTTTCGGCAATGCTTTCCGCATAGGCGATCATCGCGGGCACATATTCGGTCGCGATGGACCAATGCGCGGGCTGACGGATGTTCAGCGCCTTGATGTCGTCCCAATAAGCGTGCGTATAATGCTTTGCGATGTCCCAGATCGACTGCGCTTTCTCCGCCGCCATTTTCTCCATTTTGTCTTCGCCCGCATCGGCGTCGTCGGTCAGGTGGCCGACATCGGTGATGTTGATGACATGGGTGAGCTTATAGCCCTTATATGACAGCACCCGGCCAAGCGTGTCGGCAAAAACATAGGCGCGCATGTTGCCGATGTGCGGATAATTATAGACCGTCGGGCCGCAGGTATAAACGCGTGCCTCGCCATCATGGACGGGTGTGAAGGTTTCCAGTTGCCGGGTCAGGCTGTTAAAGAGTTTAAGCTCGGACATGGTTTGGCGATGCTGGAAATGGGTGCGTAGGTCAACCCACCTCCAATCTCCAACCGTCACCCTGAACTTGTTTCAGGGTCTTACTTTGTCCACCGCCGTCAAAAAGTAAGATGCTGAAACAAGTTCAGCATGACGGTAATTAAAGTTTAAACGGGCCGAATGTTAGTGTTGTGCTGCAGTCGAGATGCGCCCTTCGACGGCCGCAGGCGCTGCCTGCTGCTCAGGGCTGCGGTAATAATGTTCACCGCCGCATCGGCTGCGGCGTGTATCCCAATTCGCCTACATATGGTCGAGATTACATCCGCGCTCCAACAATATCGGGCGAAGCGCGCGGTATGCCGCGGGGGTCTTGTTCAGCGGGATCGTGGGATAAAGATGATGGATGATGTGATATTGCATGCCCGATGACCAGATATTGCCCATGCGGCTTTTGAAGGCTCTGGTGTCCTTATATCGTCCTTTTTCGGCGCCGGGATGATGTGGTGCCCAGCTGAGGTAGAATGAAATATAGGTCAGCGCCAAATGCCGCGGTAGCCACCACAGCAACGCGGCCTCTATCGCATAGCCGCTCAGTGCCAAAGCGGCGAGAATGCCAAAGAACAATGTTTTGCTGATAATCGCGTCCGTCAAAGCTGATTTGGCGGCTGGGCTGTCCCACTGCTGCAACAGCTGGCCGTAGCGGTTAAAGCCCCCTTCGGCGCGGGGTTGGCGGTTGACGATGGTTTTCCAAATTGCGTGCAACGGGCCGGTTGCATGGGTCGAATAATCGGGGTCCAACAGCGGATCATTGGCGTGCTTATGATGTTCCATATGCGTGATCCGCGCCGTCCGCAGGGGAAGCGTTAACGGAATGAGCGACCAGTGTCCGACAAGCTCGTTAAACCATTCCAGTTTTGATCCCTTGGGCGCGATGATATAATGTTGCGCATCATGCGACGGCAGGTAGCTCGCCGTGATATTGATCGTCGCGATGATGAAGCCAAGCCACAACGGCATAATGCCGGTAAAGACCAACGGCCATAATGCGATCCAAATGGCCGTGTTCGTGATGCCCCAAAACACCATGAGCCACGGAATGCCGCCCATAAACTGTTCGGCAATTGCCTTTTCCCGCGCGCGGAGGCTTTGACTATTCATATCCATTTGCCCCGATATGTCGCGATCAAGCCCAGCACCGTTCCGATAATCAGGCCGAATTGGAGTGGCGACAACGCAAAGGGTGCGTTCACATCCAGCCGGACCATCACTTGCGCAACCAAAGGCGCAAGGAACGCGAGGCCAAAGAACAACGGGCCGAAAAAGAAGAGGGATTTCACTACTGACATTGGTGTCGACGATGCTGGAAATGCGCGATTAGGTCAAGGCAGCTTGCGCCGTCGAAACTCCCACCCCGAACCGTCACCCTGAACTTGTTTCAGGGTCTTAATTTTTGCCTTTTCCGCCGCGAAAGTAAGACCCTGAAACAAGTTCAGGGTGACAGAAATTAAAGTTTAAAAGGGCCGAATGTCAGTGTTGCGCTGCGGTCGAGATGCGCCCTTCGACGGACGCAGGCGCTGCCTGCTGCTCAGGGCTGCGGTAATGTTTTGAAACCCGTGCCAGCGGATCGCTTGCCCACGCCGCGGCGTAGCTGTGTGAAAGGCAAGCCTATTCCTCGTCAAACAACCCGGCGAGTTGCTCAATCATCGTGCCGCCCAATTGTTCAACATCCATGATAGTGACCGCGCGTTTGTAATAACGGGTGACGTCATGGCCGATGCCAATCGCGACCAATTGCACAGGGGATCGCGTTTCGATCATTTCGATAACCTTGCGCAAATGCTGTTCCAGATAGCCGCCATGGTTGACCG
>JBEDET010000075.1:0-9197 GCA_041175505.1 Pseudomonadota bacterium | reverse complement strand
TGATAGCCCCAATTGACCCCGACAGTGCGTGTCCCCGCCGCGCGGCCCATGTGAATGTCATACACCGTATCGCCAATGACAACCGCATTGGCGGCATCGGCCCCTGCTTCGGCCAAGGCTTGATAGACCATCGACGGATGTGGCTTTGACGGGTGGCGGTCCGCGGTTTGTAATGTGACGAACAATGGCCGGAGTGCGTGATGGTCGAGGCAACGCGTCAGCCCGCGGTCGGACTTGCCGGTCGCCACACCCAGCATCCATCCGCTTTCATCCAACGAAGACAACAATGCCGCCATGCCGTCATATAATGGTTCATCGACCAGCCCATTGCTGCGCAATGCCCAAAATGCCGCGCGGTATTTGTCGGCCAAATCATGGTGCAGATCGTCGGCTGCCTCTGGCAACAACATCCGCATCGATTCCACCAAAGACAATCCGACCACACGCCGCGTTTCATGCCGCATCGGTGGCGTCAGCCCTGCCTCTTCAAAGGCATGCTCCATCGCCATGCAAATATTTGCCTGACTGTCGACCAGCGTGCCGTCGCAATCAAAAATGGCGAGTTTTGTCATGGGGTAAGGTTACGCATAGCATCGGCGATGGCAACGTTACCGGCTTCTTCTGCGCCATCTGCTGCTGCGATCCGGACAGCATCGGCTTTGTTTTGACCAAGCTTTAACGTGCTGCGCCACGTGGTGATGTGCATTTCAAAACCATGTATCCCGCGCAGCATTTTTTCAAACATGCCGTCGGCCATTTTGGCGCGCGTCCAAACGGGTTTGGGCGCCAGCTTCGATTCTTGATGATGTGACAGCGCATCCGATTGGGCAATCAACGCCGCTTCGTCCATTTTCCGGACGGCGCCCACAAGCTCAATCGCCACATAATTCCATGTCGGCACCTGGTCAGGAATGCCGTAATAATCGGGGCTGATATAACCGTCAGGCCCGTTTATGACGAACAATGCCTCTGCCCCCTCCAGATAGCGCGCTATCGCATTGTTGCGCGCCATATGGAAACCGATGCGATCATCGTCCAGAAATACAAATGGCAGATGCGCCACATGCGGCCCATCGGGGGTATTCAGGAATAACATGCCAAAGCCGATATCCTTGGCCAAAGCGCGCATGGCGTCGCGATCTTCCCAACGAAACGCAGCATTGGGATGCATCAGGGCTTACCCTTTGACGTGACCTTTTTCCCGGCCGGTTTCTTGCTGACAGCTTTTTTAATCACTGGCTTTTTGGCGGCGATTTTTTTGCCGGCGGCCATTTGGCTGCGCTTATTATCCTTGGGCTTGTCCGACACGGAACCACGCGAGCGGCGTTCGCCCTTGCGTTCCTTGCGCGCGGACTTGGCGATATTGGCGGCAACGCGCTTTTTGCCTTCCGCCGTTTCGCTGAACTTGGGTGCATCCAGCACCAGTGCATCGCCCATTTCGATATCGAAGCCCAAATCGTCAAAGCTCGATTGCATATGCGGGGGCATGTCGGCGCGGACATCAATCTGATGCCCTGATGGATGGTCGATGCGGATGCGGCGCGCGTGCAAATGCATCTTGCGGCTGATCGTGCCCGTCAAAAACGCGTCCTTGCCGCCATATTTGCCATCGCCGACAATGGGGTGGCCAATAGCGGCCATATGCACGCGCAATTGGTGCGTGCGACCGGTATAAGGCTGCAATTCGACCCAGGCGGTGGCGTTGCCCGCGCGTTCGACGATGCGATAGCGGGTGCGGGCCGACTGCCCGTCCTTTTCATCGACATGCATTTTTTCGCCGCCGCTGCCGGGCTGCTTGCCAATGGGCAGATCGATGAAACCATCGGCGATGTCAGGCACGCCAACGACCAGCGCCCAATACACCTTGCGCGCGGTGCGTGAGGAAAATGCCTTGGCAAAATGCCCTGCCGACCGCGACGTGCGCGCCAGCAAAAGCGCGCCCGACGTGTCCTTATCCAAACGGTGCACCAGCTTTGGCCGATTATCGAGTTCAAATCCCAATGCGTCGAGCAAGCCATCGACATGGTTCTCGGTCTTGGTGCCGCCCTGCGTGGCGAGGCCAGCGGGTTTGTTGATGACCAACGCCGCGTCATCCTTGTGGATCACCATGCTCAGCGCGAATTCCATTTCGTCTTCGGTCAGATCGCGGCGCTTGCGCACCGGACGCGCGCTGGACGATGCCGACGCATCAGCCGGCGGCACGCGCAGCGTTTGCCCCGCCAACAACCGATCACCCGGCGTCGCGCGCTTGCCATCGACACGCAGCTGCCCCGTGCGCGCCCAACGCGACACGATGTTGAACGATGCATCGGGCAAATGCCGTTTAAACCAACGGTCCAGGCGAATGCCATCATCATCAGGGGCGACGACGAATTGCCGAATGCCTTTTTCGTCTTGCTTACTCATGTCCAAATTGTCCTTGCCAGCATCATTCCGGCGAAGACCGCACCCAATGCCAATATTACCGAAACCGCAGCATATGCCGCCGCCATCATGCCCTGCCCGCGTTGCACCATCTGCGCCATTTCAAGGCTGAACGCGCTGAACGTCGTAAAGCCGCCCAAAACACCCACGCCCAAAAACAGACGCAATGGCTCTGCGGCTCCATTGCCGCGCACCAACCATGCCGCCAGCAAACCCATGGCCAGCCCGCCGAGCAGGTTCGCGGCAAAGGTCGGCCACGGCCACCCCCCAACGTTCACGGGCAGCGCACGCGACAGGCCATAGCGCAGTGCTGCACCTATCGCTCCGCCGGACATGACAAGGATTACGGGATTCATCGCCGTCGCTGTAGCGGCGCTTGCGCGGAAAAGCCAGCCAAACCAATGGGCGCGGCTGAACCAGCTTGCGTGCGAAAGGCGCGGCGGACGGAAGTGTTAGAGCGCAAGGTACACCTATGTTAAGGACGCCGGCGACATTCTCTCCAAAGGACAGCCCATGATCCCCTTCGTTATGATGACCGATAACCGCGGGCAGCGCATATCGGTGAACCCCGAAATCGTCCAATTCGTCCGCACCGCCGACAATGCCGATAATGAATGCCTTATCGTCTTTGGCAAGGATCAGCTGCTGCGCGTGCGCGGCACGTTGGACGAGGTTACCGATCTTTTGCGGCAGGGATAGACCACGCGGGCGATGCCCCGCCTATTCCGCCGACTAATCATCAAACAGCTCGTTGGGCCCCACCAATCCCGACGCAACAAGCACCGCCATGGACTGGTTCGGCCACCCGTCGGGCAATGGCTGATGACAGGTGGGGCATGCCACGCCTTGCTGCCCATATTCTTTCAACCGGTTGCGGATTTCGGTCAGCTTGGCGATAAACTTCTCGGTGGTTTTTTCGGGGTCCTCAATCTCGATCTTCCGCCCATAATCGTCAAAGCGCTTGTGCCGTTGCCATTCGTCAAAGCTCAACAGATCATCGGGCAATTTTCCCCCCGGCAGCGCGCCCGTCCCCGCCATATCGCCGCGTTTGAGCAACAGGCCAAGGATCGCGTCCGACGGCGTAATCCGCCTTTCATATTCCTGCCCGCCACGAATGATCACGGTCTCCCGCCCCTCCACCGCGCGCTTATACGCAATCGCCAACAACCCCTGCCCCGCCCGGTCCAGCGCATCCTCCCACGCTTGCGCGAATAACGGAAAACGCCGCTTCATCCGGTACGCCGCCGCATTGGAAACCCCCGCCACCCGCGCCGCATCGCGCACACAACCGGTATGGCCCAAGGCGTCAAAAAAGCGCTGCGTCCGCTCCTCCGTCCACCCGTCATGCCGCACGCGCAATCCGGGCATTAACCGATTGCAGTTCACCCGTGGCCCGGACGGAATGCCCTGCGCCGAATCGGGCAATATTGTCAAAACAAGGTCGGAAGGGGCGGATTTGCGTGCCATATAAACTCCATTGGTTCATTATATAAAATATAATAACCTATATGGAATGTTGTAGGAAAGCGGTTCCTGCGCTATCGCAACAACATGGCTGCCCCCACATTAACCCCGGAAGCGATCACCGCGCTAATATCCGACCGAAACGAGCTATCGCTGCGCGTGGTGCCAGGGGCAAAGGTCGAAAAGGCCGCAATTGAAAACGGCGCCCTCAAAATCTGGCTCCGCACCGCACCGGAGGATGGCAAGGCCAACAAAGCCGTGCTGGCCATCTTGGCCAAGCTGTTGGAGATATCGGTCAGCCAGTTGGAAATCACCCACGGCGAAACGGCGCGGGACAAAAGGGTGCGGGTTTTGGGGTGAGTCCGCGTCCGTCACCCTGAACGTGGTGATGATCAGGATATTTTTGCGAGTGTGGAGCCTGCCAAAAAATATCCGACGTGCGTGGGCGACGTGCCGAAGCTGTTCGGAATTTCGAAGGAACACCAATGTTGGAAAATGTCGCTGGCGTCGGACTTGGTTGTCAATTCCAAAACGGTCCCCCGGTCACCATAAATCCGGGCGGATAGCTCATAATATTGGCCGGATATCAGATCCACAGTCGCGATATCGCCGTTACTTTTGTTAAAAACCAGCTTCTGTAAGCCAGCACCGGGAAGCGGCTGTCCGATACCATCCACCGGACCAAAAATCTTTACACCCGATTTATGCAGCGACCGTTTGACCGAATAAACAGCCATGCCCTTCCTCCCTTAAACGCTCAGCAAAATTAGCGTCCAATCGTTAAGAAAGGCGTAACCTTCGCCCAACGCTGGCTTGAACGCCAAGCCGATTAGCGATGCGGACGGATTCACAACCAACATTGCAGACGGTCCGGTTCCACGTTATCGTGCAGCATGAGCTACGCCGATCCTGAACCGTTGCCACGTCGCCTCAAGGTCGCGGCTGCTGTGTCCGTGTTGCTCATGGTTCCCGTGATGCTTGATGTCGCGAAAGTGATAGACTTGGGCGAATTTCGAATGGCCCCTTTCTTCATACTCCTCGCAGGCAACGCCTTCGCGTGGGCTCCGCGTAACGCAGGTGCATGACTATTTAGACCAAAAACGGTCGCCCATAATTTTCAACTAAGCCTTTGGGACATCAGCCATCTGCTGAAAAAGGCCCGGCAGTTCTGCCAAGCTCTTTATCCTAAGATCGGCATTCGCGCTCTCAGGCTTTCGTGCGTGCAGCGTTCCCCAAGGCCCTCGCTCAAGGAACACTGTGAATAAACCGACCTCATTCGCCGGAAGGATGTCATTATCAAGCCGATCTCCAACATAGGCGATCTGGTTGGGCTGAAGGCGCGTCTCTTCCACGATCCTCTCGAAAAAACGCAGCGATGGCTTTTCAATTCCCCATCCTGTTGAGGAGGCAATGAAATCAGCTGATACCCCACATAGACGAAGCGCAGCCTCAGCAGATTCTGGCTGATTTCCCGCTATACCAACCTTAAATCCCTGTTTGCTCAACGACGTGAGGCACGGAAGGGCATCAGGATAGAAATCTTGCAGTTCGATTTTGTAGTCAACACCCGCGGCCATAGGGTTCCGTGATGCCTCCTCCAGATCCATATTCGGTGCAAAATAGTCAAAAACACGCCGATGATGCTCGCCTCGCTCCAGCACCGCACCGAAAGCGGCGAAGAAAGTCAGATGCGACACGCCCAACCAATCTGCCCAAAGGCGCCACTGCCGAGACTCGTCGACCAGCGTTTCGCCAACATCAAAGAAAATTGCGCGGATCATCGATCGCTTTTTAGCCATGATACATTCGACGTAAAGTACCCATAAAGGCTGGCAAAGCCAAAACAAGTTCAGGGTGACGAAGAGGGGTGGCAGCATTTGGTTTGCCTTCGGCTCCAACATCTTACTATTCTTTGAATACGAGCCGTTCGTATACCAATCGCAGCCACTTGATTGCCCCGATCGCACCCCATAGTTACCGGCAATCTCGACCAAAAGCGGACTGTTCAGGCACAGCAACCTTGCGGACGTAACACCCATATGAGATGAAGAAAAAATGCCGCGATCCATTTTCATGTCATTGCTTCTACTTTTTGTTACATCTGGATGCGCTAACGACGAACCGGAATGGGCAAATATAACTCCAAGCGTAGAGCAGATTCAGCGACTTGAAGGGAAACTCAGAAACGAGGACTGCATAGGCGATTTGTCTGAATGGGAGAGACGTTATCAGTTTTGGACCGATGTAAGCCGTCGGTCGGCAACATACGGGAAAACCTACAACAATTTAATTGTGTTTAACCTGAGAAAAGGCAGCGAAAACTACCCTATCGAACCTGTGCAATCCGTTCTTTCTTCGTATCCAAGCCTTTCTTTTGAAATTGACGACCGTCCGGGACACACGGCTCGGGGAAAGTTTAATACAGCGTCGGGCGAGTTGACTTTGGAACACTGTCACTTTGAAAGGGGGGATTCATAACGAATTCCCAGCCATAACCGGACTTAAGCGAACGGTCTTTGGACGAATTTGATCGGAAAGACCGCTTCGGCTTAAGGGCCTTACTTCCTAACCAAGGCCAAACGGCGCGGGACAAAAGGGTGCGGGTTTTGGGGTAAACACACACACACACACACCGCCCCCGCCGTCACCCTGAACTTGTTTTGGCTCTGCCAGCCTTCGGCTCCAGGATCTTACTTTTTCGCGATCGATCCGGAATTAAAACCCTGGAGCCGCAGGCTGGCAGAAAGGCTAAATCCTCTCGCGTGCGGCGCTGTCTACCTTGCGTAATCGAGGCAAATCGCGCTGCATCTCGCGGCATAGCCAATCGACGAAGCCACCGATTGCGGCATTGGTCCGATCTTCTTTGCGACAGACCACGTAATAACTCCCCGCCTCCTGTGGCGCGAACTGCTGCGGAACAACCAGCCCCTTTGATGCCGGGATGTCCCAGACCAATGGGGTAAGGGCAAGGAGGACGCCTCTGCCTTGGGCGGCGGCATCAATCGCGTTGGTCATGCTGTCAAACAGCAACATCCGCGCGTCCGTAGGTTCGGGCACGCCAAACGCCGCAAACCAGTCCAACCATCCCCGCCGACCAACGGTTAGGCCGATCAGTGTTTGTCCGGCGAAGTCATCTGCTGACTGGATCTGTTTTGCTAGATCTGGAATGCAAAGGGGCACCGCGCGGATATCGAGCAGCTTTTGGGCCCAAACGCCGGGCGTCGGCGTCTGCAAATTGCGGATGGCGACATCCGCCTCCCCAAGCAGAAGGTCTGCAATGCTTGCCGAGGTATCAATGGCAATTGAGAGACTTGGGTGGCGTTTTTCAAATGCTGGCAAGCGATGCGTAAGCCAGCCATTGGCAAAGAGTGGCAAGGCCGCAATGCGCAGCATCCTCGTCTCTGTGCCCGCACGCGCACGACCGAGTGCTGACGAGACTTCGCCAAAGCCCCTATCAAGTCCCTCGGCGAGCTTTTGTCCCAGCGGCGTCAGCCGAACCTGTCGCACACGTCGATCAAACAATGGCCCCCCGACCCAATTTTCAAGCCGCTTGATTTGGTGGCTAATGGCTGAAGGCGTCTGCCGCAGTTCCAATGCGGCCTCCTTAAAACTCTGCCGATGTGCGGCTGCACGAAATGCGACGAGGCTGGACCAAGGCGGAAAATCGATGGGCGGAATCATGGATGAATTTATATCATCTATATGTTTCATAATTCAATAATCTTCTGCGCATGGGATGCGTAAGTTGGCCCGCATGACAGGCGCAGGCGGCATTGTCGGCCAGTATCTTGGCGGCATGGCCGGTCGATACAGTACGGCTGTTATGCTGACTTGCGATAACAATGTGTGTTCTAAATACAGGATGGACCAATGAGCGAATTTCTGACGCGGCTCGGCACATGGGTCGATACATGGGGCGGTCGAGCTAAGATGGCGCGGTTTAGCAAAGGCTGGCCAGCAACTACTAGACAAGGCATCAAATTCTATCGGACGGCAGATGTCCAATATCGCTATCTGGAAGCGGGTGCTGGTCAGACAATAATTTTCACAGCTGATCCGCCCATGACGCTTGAGGTTTATGACGCCCTAGTCGCATGCTTTTCCAAGCGATTTCGTGTGATCGTTGTTGAATTGCCCGCCATGGGCTTTTCGGCGACGCGGCCGGGGTTCGGCTTTGGGTTCACGGAAACCGGTGATGATCTCGCGCTTTTCATCCGCAATGTGTGTGGCAAAGACAATATTTTTGCCTTTTCCTGCGCCGCCAGTTTGAGCGGACTGGATATTGCCGCCCGCATGCCAGAGCTGGCTTCACATCTCTGCTTCATTCAGGGTGGTGACCCTGAAGCGTTTCACCGGTGGAAAACAGGTCGCGACCCCAAAGGCATATTGGCGCGCCCGGTGCTCGGCCAGCTGATAATGAAGCGTATGGCACCCGCACGGATGCCGCAATGGTACCGACTGTCAGTCGGCAGGGGGGAATTGATTGACCATTTTTGTGACTGTGCAAAACAATCCTTTGGCAATGGCGCGATGTGGTCGTTGGCCAGTGCGTATCAGATATACATGAACTATAAGGGCGTGCTTCCAGCGCCCACGCAACCAATCTTGTCGGTCTGGGGTGGCGCAGACCGCTCACATCCCAGCGAGAACGTGCATTCGCTCGCCATGGTCTATGATGATGTAACCTGCGTAACTTTTGATGATCTCGGGCATACGCCAGAGCTTGAAGACCCGCATCGCGTGTTCGAAGCCATTGCTGAATTTGTCAGCAAATGACAGAAAACATTCCCCCCGGTTTTGAGCGCCATTTCCGCAAAAGCCCCGTCACCGATCCGTGGGAGCCGCTCTATTCGCGCCGCGATGGCGACATATTCTGCCTCGGGCTGCGCATCGCAAAGTCGCATTGCAACGCGCGAGGGATGCTGCATGGTGGGGTTATTTCGGCGCTGGCCGATAACGCACTCGGAATTTCATGCGTGCTGCAAGCAGAGAATATGTCGGCGCTCACCATCAACCTATCGACGGATTTCCTGTCGACTGGAATGCAAGGGGAATGGCTTGAAGTTCGTGCTGAACCCAGCAAAGTTGGTCGCACAATAGCTTTTGCCGGGGCAGAAATCCTCTCCAACGATACCCTTATTGCTCGTGCGAGCGGGATTTTCAAAATGATCGTTCGCATTTAAACGTGAGTGACCGAGTTTGACGTTCCTTGCCCCAAAGCTCGGCAGTCAGAGTTCCAATAGTAATCGTGCCGCGTGATCGTATCGGCATTTGCAAGCCTTTGGTTCCAACATCTTACTTCTCTCCAC
>JBEDET010000074.1:0-9235 GCA_041175505.1 Pseudomonadota bacterium | reverse complement strand
CTATATCCAAATGGCATCCAAGATTGAAAGTGGCGTCCATGAAGTGAAACGCTTTGTCGAAAAGCCGGATGCCGCAAGCGCTGCGGCCATGATCGACGGCGGCGACCATGTTTGGAATGGCGGCATATTTCTGTTTCGTGCCGACACCTATTTGGGCGCCGTTGCAGAATATGCACCCGCGATGGGAGTAGCCGCGCGCCTTGCGATGTCCAAGGCTGAACGAAGCGGTAATGAACTGCGCCCCGACCATGAGAGCTTTGCCACCTGTCCGGCGGACAGCATCGATTATGCCATTATGGAAAAGGCGCCCAAGGTCGCGGTCGCCCCGGTCGATATGGGTTGGTCAGACGTCGGCAGCTGGGATGCATTGTATGAAATCGGCAACAAAGATGCAGACGGAAATGTATCATCGGGTGCCGTTCGCATAGACGCCGGCCGTGGGAACCTCATCCACGCCAACGGCATTCGCGTTTCGGTGCACGGCGTTGACGATTTGCTCGTCATCGCAAATGGCAGTGAAATAATCATCCTGCCACGCGGGACAAGCCAAAAGGTTAGGGATTTCGCAAAGGACTGACGGCCGGAACCTGCCCTGCTTCGCACAGTCGGCGTGCCTTGGATGGCGGAAGAAGAATGCCCAGGGGCGCATGGCACCGTGCTTAATGCGGCAGACGCGGTCATTCGCCGGTTGTACTACAATGCACGCGCGATGGAGGCGTCGAGGCATTCAACGCTATTGGACAAGCAGTGCAATTGGCCTAACGTGTAAAATGATAATTACGCACAGGCACTCATGACCACACACGCTTCAAAAATCGTACAACTGAATGATCCCGCCATGCCGCGCCGGTTAAGCCCCGAGGCGAGCCGCTTGGCGGCGCTTGAGGCCGCGCGCGACCTATTGCTTGAATCGGGTCCGCAGGCCGTTACCCTTAAGGCAGTCGCGGGACGCATTGGCCGCACGCATGCCAATTTGCTGCATCATTTCGGCTCAGCCTCTGGGCTTCAGCGCGAACTGGCCGCCTATATGGGCGACAGAATATGCAGCAAGATAGGCGCAGCGGTTGTGCAAATGCGTGGCGGCGTTGTGACCCCGCACGAGCTGGCTGACCTGATTTTTGACCAGTTCGATCGCGAGGGTGCGGGTGCGCTGGCGTCGTGGATGCTGCTGTCGGGCAATGAAGATGCGCTCGACCCGATTATCGAGGCGATCCATAGACTGGTCGATGAAATCAGCGAAGACGGACAGGACGACACCTCGCTGCATGAACTCACGCTTGAGATGGTGTTGATGGCACTGGGCGACGCATTATTGGGCGGCCCGATGTCGGCCTCGCTCGGCCTGCCGCGCGAAACGGGACGGCAAATTGCCGGCCGCAAGTTGGCGGCTTCATTCGATGAATGGCAGTCCCAGATTAAGGGCTAAGGCGCGACGCGATAATATTCGCGGTACCATGCGGCAAATTTTTCGAGACCTTCGGCCAGCATCACCTTGGGTTTATAGCCCGTCAATGCGTGCAGCTTGGACACATCGGCATAGGTCGCCGTGACATCGCCGGGCTGCATGGGCCGCATGACCTTAACGGCCTCATGCCCGATGGCTTTCTCGAGCGTCTCGATCATGTCCATCAGGCCAACCGGATGGCTGTCGCCGATGTTGAGCACGCGGTGCGCGCCGCGTGCGGGCGGGTTATCAAGCGCGCCCATGATCCCGTCGACGATGTCATCAATATAGGTGAAATCGCGCGCCATTTTCCCGTCGCCATAGACTTCGATGGCCTCTCCTTTGAGGATTTTCTGCGTGAAACTGAAATAGGCCATGTCGGGGCGTCCCCAAGGGCCATAGACCGTAAAGAAGCGCAGGCCCGTTTGCGGGAAGCCGTATAAATTGGCGTAAGACTGGCTCATCAGCTCACACGCGCGTTTGGTCGCCGCATATAGTGACACGGGATCGTTGGCGGGCTCATCTTCCTTGAAGCCCTCGCCGCCCATCGGCTTGTCGCCATAGACTGAACTGGATGAGGCATAGACCAGATGTTCGAAACCCTCCGCATGGCGGCACGCCTCCATCACCGACAGATGGCCCGCCAGATTCGAACGTTCGTAGGCGAAGGGATTTTCAATACTGTAACGCACGCCCGCCTGCGCCGCCAAATGGACCACGCGCACGATGTTGTTGTCGTGGATGAGCGCAGCCATTTTCGCGGCGTCGGCAATGTCGATGCGTTCAAATGCGAAGCTGTTGATCCCGGCAAACGTCGCCAAGCGCGCCTCTTTCAGTGCGGGGTCGTAATAGTCATTGACGATGTCGACACCAATGACACGCTCACCGCGCGCCAACAACCGATGTGCCACGGCGTGGCCAATGAAACCGGCTGCGCCTGTTACGAGTATCGGTGCCGGCATGTCAAAAAACGTCCTTATGCATCAACGCAAATGCGCGGGCATAAAAAACACCTAGCTTTTCGCCCCACGCCGAACGCCTTAACACCGAACGGTGCTGACGCAACATTGGTGATGTCAACGATGTCGCTTAGAAAATATTAGTTTGAAGTATGGCTTTTGTAGGTTGCGCAAGTCAGGCGGCGCGGCGTTGATCCGTTGCCTGTAGCCATGCACGTGCCTGGCGCTGTGCCTCTGCGATTTCGCGTGCGGTCATCTCGTCCGAGATATCTGCGCGGCACATCGTCGCCGCTTCGCTGCCATTCAGGGCCGCGAGATTGAACCATTTGTGCGCCTCAATCAGGTCCACTTCGACCCCGCCGCTTCCGCTGGAATAGGCCATGCCCAAGTCATATAATGCGTCCGCGTCGCCGCGTGCCGCATCGGCCAACCGGCTTTCCATCAAGAAATTCGTGCTTTTGAAACTGCTACCCATGATTACTGTCTCCACATCCACTGTGTGAGATCAATCTCGCCAAACATGGATAACAAATGGTTAACGCAAAACGCGAAAACCGTGCCCAGATTGGGAAGCAAAATGTGCGCCTATAGCGGGCAGTTATCCAGCAGGCGCGTCTTGCCGATCTTGGCCGCCACCAACAACCGCGCCTCTCGGCCGTCAACGGCGCGTAGTTCCTCAAGCGTCACTGCGTCGGCGAGCGCGAAATAGTCCACCGCATCAAAGCCGCCCGCCAATATTTTTGCAGTCGCGGCTGCAAGCGTTGCGGCCACGGCTTTGCCATCACGAACATCGCGCGCGGCGTCTTCCAATGCCCTTGGCAAAGCCAATGCCGCAGCTCTTTGTTCGGGCGTCAGATAGGCATTGCGTGAGGACAATGCGAGGCCGTCTGCGTCACGCACGATCGGGACACCCAATATCTCGAGATCGAAATCGAGATCGCGCGCCATTTGGCGAATGACCGCGAGTTGCTGGAAATCCTTTTCGCCAAACAGCGCGATATCGGGTTGAACCTGATTGAACAATTTGGCGACAACAAGCGCGACACCGTCAAAATGCCCGGGGCGAGCGCCGCCGCAATATCCGCGGCTTGGGCCATCGACATGCACTTTGGTCGCAAAACCCTGCGGATAGACTGTCGCCGCAGTGGGCGCCCACAAGATGTCGACACCCGCCGAACGCAACAATTCTGAGTCGCGTTCAAACGTACGCGGATAGGCGTCGAGATCTTCATTCGGGCCGAATTGGGTCGGGTTCACAAATATAGACACGACAACCGCGTCGGCATGGCGCCGCGCATTGTCGACCAGTGCCATATGACCGTCATGTAATGCCCCCATCGTCGGGACAAGCGCAATGCGCGCGCCCTCTTTTCGCAGGTTGGAAACATTGTGCCGTAATGAAGCAAGTTGATTGATGGTTTGCACGTGTCGGCGGCCTTGTTTAATGGCTTTAAGTGAACCCGCCTATGCGGGACGGGGTGGCGACATTTCAAGGCAAATGTCGGGCGCAAGATATTTAGGGCAGATCCGGGGGAATATGGCCAAGGCACATAACATTGTTTTCGCTAATGAAAAGGGCGGAACGGGTAAGTCGACGACGGCGGTGCATGTCGCCATTGCCCTGGCATCGCGCGGTGCGCGGGTGGCATGTATTGACCTTGATTCACGCCAGCGGACATTGTTTCGCTATCTTGAGAACCGGCGCGACACGATTGCGCGGCGTCGCATCAGCCTGCCCATGCCCGTGTTTGAAGTGTTTGAGCATGATTCGCAGGCGACACTTGACCGGCAAGTCGAACGACTGGGCGCCGAGAATGATTTCCTGATCTTTGACACGCCCGGCCGCGATGACAAATATGCCCGCCTCGTCGCCACGCGGGCAAATACGCTTGTGACCCCAATCAATGACAGCTTTGTAGACTTTGACCTCATCGGCCAAGTCGATGCGGAAAACTTTAAGGTGCGCAAATTGAGCTTCTATGCCGAGCTCATCTGGGAGGCGCGCAAGGAGCGGGCCAAGACCGATGGTGTCACGATCGACTGGATCGTCGTGCGCAACCGGCTGCACAATATGGAGGCGCGCAACCAGCAGCGCATGACCAATGCCATTGCCGAATTGTCAAAGCGTGTGGGTTTCCGGTCCGTGCCGGGCTTGAACGAACGCGTTATTTATCGTGAGCTTTTCCCGTCGGGACTGACACTGATCGACAAGGGCCATTTGGGACAGCTTGCGACTGCGCATATTGCGGCGCGTCAGGAACTGCGCGAACTTGTCACAGGCCTCGCACTTCCCGATCTGCAGGGTTCCATGCTCGTTTAATGGCCTTTCTCGGGCTCCTGATTATCGCCGCGCTGGTATGGGCGGTGTGGACAAAAAAGCTGCAATCGCAACAGCTTCTGCCAATATTGCTTGGGATTGGCGGCGCCTTTTTAGCCGCGCGCGGGAGCCTTCTGCTTGGGCTCGGCGCAATTGCGATTGCCGCAGCGTGGTATCGCGGGATGACGTCGCGGCGGCTGGGCAAAGGCGGAAAAGACAATGACGCAGCAGCCCTTGATGCGGCCCGTGTTCTGCTTGGCGTTTCCCGTTTCGATACTGCCGACCGCATTCGCGATCGGCATCGCGCCTTGATTTCGCAAAACCATCCCGACGCAGGCGGCAGCGATGCACAGGCCGCCGCGTTGAACAAGGCGCGTGATCTTTTATTAGATGACTTGAACAAGAAAAGACTGTAATTACTAAACTATACTGTAATTATAAGATTATCTCCCAAAAATAGGCACCCAATGACACATAATTTCCACCCCACTTCGCTGCGTGAATATGACATTCGCGGGATCATTGGTGAAACGCTTGGCGCGGATGATGCTTATGCCATCGGTCGTGGTTTTGGCACGTGCCTGGTCCGGGCCGGCGGCAAAAAGGCTGCTGTGGGTTATGACGGCCGCGTCAGCTCACCTATGCTCGAGGAAGCGCTGGTGAAGGGATTGAACGACAGCGGTGTGGACGTTGTGCGTATCGGCATGGGGCCAACGCCCATGCTATATTATGCCGAAGCCGTTCTGGACGACGTAGACGGCGGCATTGAAATAACCGGCAGCCATAATCCAGCCAATTATAATGGCTTCAAAATGGTCCTCATGGGGAAACCGTTTTTTGGCGCGGATATCCAAAAGCTGGGCAGCATGGCGGCGGCAGGGGATTGGACCGCCGGAGAGGGTACTTCCGAGCATTTGGATATCCTTGACCAATATGTCGCCCGCGTTGCCGAAGCGGCGCCGCAAAAGGCATTTCGCATCGGGTGGGACGCAGGCAACGGGGCGGCGGGACCGGCAATTGAAAAGCTGGTCAAGATGTTACCCGGTGAGCACCATCTTTTGTTTGTGGATGTGGATGGCCAGTTTCCCAATCATCACCCCGATCCTACCGACCCTGTAAATCTGGTCGATCTGCAAAGGCTTGTCGCGGAAAAGCAGCTCGATTTCGGAGTGGCTTTTGATGGCGATGGCGACCGCATTGGCGCCATTGACGGCGAGGGGCGCGTTATCTGGGGCGACCAATTGCTGCAAATCTACGCAGAAGACGTGCTGGGCGATGTCCCGGGCGCTACGATTATCGCTGATGTGAAGGCGTCGCAGGCGCTGTTTGACCGCGTGGAGCAACTTGGCGGCCAGCCACTGATGTGGAAAACCGGCCACAGCCTGATTAAGTCCAAAATGAAGGAAACGGGATCGCCACTGGCGGGCGAAATGAGCGGGCACATCTTCTTCAAGCATGAATATTATGGCTTTGATGACGCGATTTACGCGGCGGTGCGTTTAATGGCGGCGTCGGCCAAGCTCGGCAAAAGCGTCACTGAATTGCGCGGCGATATGCCGGTCATGATCAACACCCCCGAAATGCGTTTTCAGGTGGATGAGACGCGCAAGTTCGCGGTGATCGACGAAGTTCTCACGCGGCTTTTGGCAGACGGCGCAGACGTCAACAACACCGACGGCGCGCGCGTGAACACGCCCGATGGCTGGTGGTTGTTGCGTGCATCCAACACGCAGGATGTATTGGTCGCGCGTGCCGAGGCATCAAGCGAAGAGGGCCTCGACCGACTGATGGCGCAGATTGATGCGCAATTGGCGGCATCGGGACTGGAACGCGGGGAAACTGTTGGGCATTAAGCCCCTTGTGACTTTGCCCGCGACATTACCTTCCATCATCCTCGACTGGTTCGCTGCACGCGATTGGACGCCGCGGCGGCATCAGCTGGAGATGCTGGAGGCGGCACATGATGGGCGGCATGCGTTGCTCGTGGCCGCGACCGGTGCGGGCAAGACGCTGGCGGGATTTTTGCCGACATTGACCGAATTGATTGAAGACATGCGTTCCCCGGCGCAGGCCGGGGACCAGACGTCATCAAACAACGCTGCGTTGGGCACTGGATCCCAGCCTGCACTGGGAAACACATTAACGCACGCGAGCGGCCTGCACACGCTCTATATCTCCCCGCTCAAGGCGCTTGCGGTCGACGTCCGGCGCAATCTGTTAATGCCAATCGAAGAAATGGGCCTACCCATCCGCGTCGAAGCACGCACGGGCGATACGCCGTCCGACCGCAAGGCGCGGCAGCGGGTGAAACCACCGCATATATTGCTGACTACGCCCGAATCATTGTCGCTGCTGCTCAGCCACGAAGACAGCGTGCATATGTTCTCGACGCTCAAGCGCGTGATCATCGATGAAGTGCATGCATTCGCCAATGGCAAGCGCGGCGACTTGCTCAGCCTGTCGCTTGCCCGTCTGCAAACCCTCGCCCCCAATCTGCACCGCGTTGCCCTCTCCGCCACCGTCGCCGATCCCGATGACTATCGCGCGTGGCTCGCGCCACATGGCGACATCGACCAAGTGCGCTTGGTCGAAGGCGAGGCGGCGGCAGAGCCAGACCTCAACATCCTCCTCCCCGAAGGCCGCGTGCCATGGGCGGGGCACAGCGGTCAGCATGCGATACCGCAGCTGATCGAGGAAATCGGCCGCAACAAAATCACGCTGATATTTTGCAACACACGCTTCCTCGCCGAGTTCATTTTCCAGAAATTATGGGACGCGAATGAGCCCAAATATGCCATCGGCATCCACCACGGCTCGCTATCGATTGAAGCGCGGCGCAAGGTCGAAGGCGCAATGGCCGACGGCAAGCTGCGCGCATTGGTGTGCACGGCCTCGCTCGATCTGGGTGTCGACTGGGGCGATGTCGATTGCGTCATTCAAATGGGTGCGCCCAAGGGATCGTCACGGCTGCTGCAACGTATTGGCCGGTCGAACCACCGGATGGACGAGCCATCCAAGGCCATCCTCGTGCCCGGCAACCGCTTTGAATATCTGGAGGCACAGGCCGCCTATGACGCGGTGGCCGAGGGCGTGCGCGATGGCGAGACCTTCCGCCCGGGAAGCTATGACGTCTTGGCGCAGCATGTCATGGGCATTGCCTGCGCGGGTCCGTTTGACGAGGAACAGTTGCTGGCGGAGGTGCAATCTGCCCTGCCCTATTCCGCGATCGATGCCGCAACCTTTGCCCGCGTCATCGCATTTGTCGCGACGGGTGGCTATTCATTGCGGGCCTATGACCGGTTCAAGAAACTGGTTAAAGATCCCGGCGGCAGATGGCGGCTGTCGCACCCGCAATTTGCCGCGCAGCACCGGTTTAATGCAGGTATCATTGTTGATGCGCCGATGCTCGAAATCCGTTTTCGCAATGGCCGCAAATTGGGCAAGGTGGAAGAATCCTTCGCCTCGACGCTGAGCCCCGGTAACACGTTTACCTTCGCCGGCATGGCGCTTGAAGTCGAATCCATAAAGGACCTCGACCTCATTGTCCGCGCGGCGACGAAGCCTGCAACCAACATCCCAAGCTATATGGGTGCGCGCCTGCCGCTCACCACGCATCTTGCGGACAGGGTGCGGCAGATGTTGACCGATCGCGCAGGCTGGGCGCGCTTTCCCGACGAAGTGCGCGAGTGGCTGGAGATGCAGGCCTATCGCAGCCAGATGCCAAAGCCCGGCCAGCTTCTTGTCGAAACCTTCCCGCACGACAAACGTCATTATATGGTGACCTATCCGTTTGAAGGTTGGAACGCGCACCAGTCGCTCGGCATGCTGATCACCCGCCGCATGGAAAGCCGCGGCCTGATGCCGATGGGCTTTGTCGCCAGCGATTATGCGTTGGGGGTCTGGAGCCTCAAGCCCATCACGGACCCACGTCCGCTTTTCTCCGCCGACATTTTGGCGGATGAATTCACCGAGTGGGTGGAATCGAGCTATTTATTGAAACGCGCCTTTCGTGAGGTCGCGGTGATCAGTGGGCTGGTGGAACGCCAACATCCCGGCAAGCGCAAAACGGGCAAGCAGGTCACTTTTTCGACTGACCTTATTTATGATGTGCTGCGCAAATATGAACCCGACCATCTGCTGCTTGAGGCGGCATGGGCCGATGCGCGCGCGCGGCTGACCGACGTGGGTCGGCTTGGTGATTTGCTGGACCGTGCCGCCGATACGATGCTGCATGTCGACCTTGAACGCGTTAGCACGCTCGCCGTGCCGTTGCTCGTTATGATTGGCCGCGAGAGTGTGGCGCAGGGGTCGGTTGATGACGCGCTGCTGATGGAGGCCGAAAGCCTCGCCGGTATTGCGATGACGCCGTAAGATCCGCCAGCGAGGCCGAAGCGGCTTGCGCCATTGATGGACAATCCGCATAGGCAAAGGCGATGTCGCATGCTTTTGAATTTGGGGGTCAGTCATTCGAGGTTGCCGGTGAGGCCGCCTTATATTGGCCTGCCCAAAATGCGC
>JBEDET010000073.1:0-9309 GCA_041175505.1 Pseudomonadota bacterium | reverse complement strand
CGTCGCTATTGCGCCGGGAAGCGGTGCCACTATCCGCAATGGGGGCATAATGCAAGCCTTTGCGCGGTTATGCCGGCGGTGTGAGCCGCAGCAGACCTTCCTGAACGACGGATGCGACCAACGTGCCGTCCTCGCTATAAATCCAGCCATGATTGATACCGCGGCTGCCCCCGGTCCAATCGCTGTTCATGACATAAACGAACCACTGGTCGACCTGAACATCGTTATGGAACCACATGGCATGGTCAAGGCTGGTGGAAAACAGGCCGGGCGTCACCCAATGCAGTCCATGCGGGAGCATCGCGGATGACAGCAGCCCCATATCCGACGCAAATGATAGCAGTGCGCGGTGCATCAACTGGTCGCCCTCAATCGGCGCGCGCAAACGGAACCATTGATAATGGCTGGTGGCCTTGGCATCGGCGGCCGGGCGAAAGCTGCGAAGCTCAAATGGTCGCGGATGCGCCATGCGTTCAAGCATATTGTCCGGTATGTCGGGATTGCGCGCCATGGCGTCCGAATAATCCCAGCATTTTTCGGGTGGCAGTATGTCCGGCATCGGTACTTGATGTGAAAAGCCTGCTTCAGGCTTTTGGAAAGACGCGGTCAGGTTGAAAATAACCTTGCCTTCCTGCCGGACGACGACCCGACGGTTCGAAAATGCGCGGCCGTCAAAATCCCGGTGGACGCGAAAATGCAGTGGCAGGGCTTCGCTACCACCGCGCAAGAAATAGGCATGCAGCGAATGGACTTGTTTGTCTGGATCAACGGTGCGCGCCGCCGCCATCATGGCTTGCGCGATAATCTGTCCGCCGAAAATGCGATCGCGCGATGCACGAGAGAATGCCGGAAAGGTGAATTCGTCGGGTTCGTCAGCAGCGTCAAAATCGAACAGGCGGACAATGCCACGAACCAGCTTGTCAGCGGGTATCGCGCTATGTGCCGCGTTCGCCTTTTCGATGCGCGCCTGTATCTGTTCAGGCGAGAGTGCGGACGTCATAAGAAAGAAAGATAGCCAGCGAAGGCCATCACTTCATCAATTCGACTTCTTCGAAATCCAGTTCGACCGGTGTCGCGCGGCCAAAGATGCTGACCGATACCTTCACGCGGTTCTTGTCGAAGTCGAGTTCTTCGACCGCACCGTTGAAGCTTGCGAATGGACCGCCAAGTACCTTGACCTGATCGCCGATTTCGTAGTCGACCGAAACGCGCTTCTTCGGCGCAGCTTCCATTTCCTGCTTCGTGTTCAAAATGCGCGCTGCTTCGGCTTCGCTGATTGGCTGCGGCTTGTTACCCGCGCCCAGAAAGCCCGTTACCTTGGCGGTGTTCTTGACCAAGTGATAAACGTCGTCGTTCATGTTCAGCTTGGCAAGGACATAGCCTGGGAAGAACTTACGTTCGGCCTTAATCTTCTTGCCACGGCGCACTTCAGTAACTTGCTCGGTCGGAACCTCGACAGCTTCTACGAGCTGCGAGAGGCCAATACGCTCGGCTTCAGCAAGAATCTGGTCGCGGACCTTGTTTTCAAAACCCGAATAAGCGTGAATGATGTACCAGCGTGCCATAATATCTCTTCTTTTCCTCAAAACTCTTTCGAGTGACCGCAGCTTAGCCTTCGGCTAGCGCGAGTAATCCCTTTACGATTGCGGCGAATACCGCGTCGACGCCCAAAAAGAAGACGGCCAAGATAATCGTCATGATCAATACCATGATTGCGGTCTGCACGGTTTCCTGCCTCGACGGCCATACTACCTTGCCGATTTCGGTCCGTACCTGACGGATGAATTCACCGGGGCTTGTCTTTGCCATATCGTTTCTTCCTGTTCGATCCCGAGGATAGCCGCCAGCGCTCCGACCGGCGGGTCGAGAGCGATATAGGTTCCGATTTCGGAAAGACTAGGCCTTTAGCGATGGATTCGGTGCGAGGCAAGTCCGTTTAGGAAAGCGAAGGCGTCGGGCATAGGATATCAAACGGCCTTGAACTGTTAAGGTTTTTGGCTATCCCTCAACGCTTCATCACATCAAGGGATTTGTCCACATGCCATCCGGTCTTGCTGCCTTACTCGACGACATTGCGACAATCGCCAAAGTTGCGGCTGCATCTGTAGACGATGTCGCCGCCGCCGCCGGTAAAGCAGGCAGCAAGGCCGCAGGTGTGGTTATCGACGACACGGCGGTGACGCCGCAATATGTCACTGGATTTACGCCCGACCGCGAATTGCCAATCATCTGGCGCATTGCGAAGGGGTCATTCTTCAACAAGCTGGTGATCATTATGCCGGTTGCGTTGTTGCTGAGCCTGTTCCTGCCATGGGCGATTACGCCCATCCTCATGTTAGGTGGCGCGTATCTGTGTTTCGAAGGCGCCGAAAAGGTTTGGGAAAAGCTGGTTCCGCATGAGGAAGAGAGTTTGGTCGAAGAACTCGCTGAATTGACCAGCACCGAACATGAACAAAATATGGTGAAGGGCGCGGTACGCACGGATTTCATCCTATCGGCAGAAATCATGGCGATTGCCTTGAACGAAGTGAAAAGCCTTGCCGCAACGTCAATCTGGCTTGAGGCTGGCGTTCTGGCCTTCGTCGCGATTGCCATCACTATTGCGGTCTACGGCGTCGTCGGCGTGATTGTGAAAATGGACGATATCGGTCTGCACATGGCGCAGCATGAAAATGGAGGCTCGCAGGCCATTGGTCGCGGTCTGGTGAAGGGGATGCCAAAGTTGCTCGCAGCACTGTCAACCATCGGCACTGCCGCTATGCTGTGGGTCGGCGGACAAATCATCGTCCACGGCTTTGGCGTGCACCCGGCCGAGTTTTTCGGCCTGCATGAAGGCGCGTTGGCCTGGATTGCGGATGCCGCATTATGCGGTGTCGTCGGGCTCGCCATTGGCGCCGTGATTGTCTTGGCCCATCACATGATCCCCAAGCGCAAAGCGCATTGAAGGCAGCCGATGCGCTGTCCATCGCGCGGTGGCCATAACCTGTTGCTTTACGGATGATGACACGGAGGAAGTGTATGCAGTCTATCCATATCCAGCGCCTTATCGCTTTGCCCTATTTTGGTTTGGGCGGCTGGTGCTTGTTTGCACCCCATATGGTCGAACGGATGACAATCAATCCGGAGTATCAACATTTGAGCGCGACCAGTGCGCTGTTTATTGGGTGTTTCGGCGCTCAAGCGGTTTTGGGCGGTGTGTTCATTTGGTTTAGCCGATTTACGCGCGCATCGTTTCTAACTTACGCCGTCGCGCTGCTGCCCTTTTTTGGCTTCAACTATTATTTTGTATATGAATTGCCGATTTTGAACCGCTGGATGGCATTAGATTTCGGATCGAATGCCGCGATGTTTATTTTGAGTATCTGGGGCTGGCGGATGAAGATCCGCGAAGAGGCCAAATTATAGGTGATACCAATAAAATGGCAGGAGTTGGGGGACTCGAACCCACGACCCTCGGTTTTGGAGACCGATGCTCTACCAACTGAGCTAAACTCCTGCACTCCGCTTTTCAGCGAAGAGAAGCGCCCTTAACGCCGATATGCGAACGGGGCAAGCCTGCTTTCGCACACCCGCCCCGTTCTTGCATGATATTGTCGGAAATTTAGAAGCTCATCTCATCATACACGCGTGAGATGTCACCGGCCCATTCGCCGTGATATTTGTCGAGCAATTGTTCGGCCACGGTCTTGCCGCCGGCAACAATCTCGCGCAACGGGTCCAGAAAGCCCGTTTCATTATCACCACTGGCATTCAGGCAATTGCGTGCAGCAAGCCCTGACGATGAGATATCGAGAATGCGTCCGGCAAGATCCAGCAACTTGCCGCCACCGGGTATCGCTGCGTTCAGGCCCTGTGCTGGCACGGCACTGCGCAGCGTTTCGCGTTCTTCCATTGTCCAATGCTTTACTTCGTCCCAGGCAGCATCAAGCGCGCCTTGATCGTACAGCAAGCCGACCCAGAATGCGGGCAGCGCACAGATGCGGTTCCAAGGGCCACCGTCCGCGCCGCGCATTTCCAGGAAGCTTTTCAAGCGCACTTCGGGGAAAGCGGTCGACATATGGTCTTCCCAATCGGAAACCGTCGGCTTTTCGCCCGGCAGTACCGAAAGTTCGCCCTTCAAAAAGTCGCGGAAATCCAACCCCGATGCGTCGATATATTTGCCGTCGCGGTACACGAAATACATCGGCACTTTCAGCATATAGTCGACATATTGTTCATATCCGAAGTTCTCATCGAATACGAACGGCAGCATGCCCGTGCGCTGCGGATCGGTGTCGGACCAGATGTGGCTGCGGTAAGAAAGAAAGCCGTTTGGCTTGCCTTCCAAGAATGGCGAGTTTGCGAACAACGCGGTCGCCAGCGGCTGAAGCGCGAGCGAGGTGCGGAACTTGTGGGCCATGTCGGCTTCGCTTGAATAATCAAGATTGACCTGAATCGTGCACGTGCGCAGCATCATGTCGAGGCCCATGCTGCCCACGCGCGGCATATGGCGCAGCATGATGTCATAGCGGCCCTTGGGCATGATCGGCAATTCAGCCCGCGTCTTGTCTGGCCACAGCCCAAGACCCAAAAAGCTGGTGTTGGTCTTGTCACCAATGGCTTTCACTTGCTTCAAATGCCGCCCGGTTTCCGCGCATGTCTGATGCAGGTTTTCAAGCGGGGCGCCCGACAGTTCCAGCTGCCCTGCGGGTTCAAGGCTGACGGCGCCATCGGTGCCGGTCATGGCGATAACCTTGCCGTTTTCGTATACGGGTTCCCAGCCAAATTCGGTCATGGCCATCAACAGATCGCGGATGCCGCCTGGCTCGTCATAAGACGGCGCATGATGGTCCGTGCGGTTATAGACGAATTTTTCATGCTCGGTGCCAATGCGCCAGCGGTCCTTGGGCTTTTCGCCCTTGGCAATCGCGGCGATGAGTTGATCGCGCGTTTCAATGACGGGATCGTGGCGGTCCGAAACAGTTTTTGTGCTCATGCCCGCGGTTTAGAAATGTCGCGGCTATATTGCCAGAAAATTCCGTTGGTTAGTTCTGCGTCACATTGAATATGATAGCAAAAGCGAACGCGGCGCCGGCGCAATGCCGTGCGCATGCAGCATCACAGGGGACTAAGCCGTCCAATCGCCATTTTTGGACATCCACACAGAAATCGCGGCAACAGCGGCGGTATCGGCGCGCAAGATGCGCGGGCCCAGTGACACTGGCCGCGCACATGGATGCGCGCGAATTGCGGCATTTTCACTATCGGTAAATCCGCCCTCAGGTCCAATTAGGACAGCGCCGGGGCCTGGGCGGATCGCGTCGGAAAAAGGCTCACCACCCCGTTCATCGCAGAAATATAGCGTTCGGTCTGCCGGCCATTTGCCCAGCAGCGCGTCGATGCGCGCAAGCGGGTCAATCACGGGCAAGGCGGTCCGCTCACATTGTTCGGCGGCCTCAATCATATGCGCCCGAAGCCGGTCTTCTTTCAGCTTGTCGACAACACAGCGTGCCGTCAGCACGGGCACAAATCGGGCAACGCCAAGCTCGCAGGCTTTTTCGGCGATCCAGTCAAACCGGTCCTTTTTGATGAGCGCCTGACAAATCCAAAGGTCGGGGGTGAATTCGCGGTCGCGCAATTTGGCGTCCACGGTCAGGACAAGGTCGCGTTTGTGCGTTTCGGTGACGGTCGCCAGATATTCGCCCGAAACATCATCGAACAATTTAACAGGTGCGCCCTCTTTCAAACGCATCACGCCGATTAGATAATGGGCGCTGTTGCCGCTGATGTTTAAAGTCGCGCCCTCGGCCAACGGCTGCTCGACAAACAGCCGCGGTG
This sequence comes from Pseudomonadota bacterium, assembly GCA_041175505.1. Lineage (GTDB taxonomy): Bacteria > Pseudomonadota > Alphaproteobacteria > Sphingomonadales > Sphingomonadaceae > Sphingorhabdus_B. The sequence goes on along the minus strand of JBEDET010000073.1, from coordinate 3,492 downwards.
TTGATTTTGGGGGCCAGGCGGGTGTTGCGGGCATAATGCGTGCATAAACACAAAACGCCGCGCCGTCATCTGCCAACTTCCAGATGACGAACAGGATAAATTTTGGCAGGGCATGGCTATGACCACACAACTTGTGCCCGACAGCGAATATACCGGCATTATGAAATTGCTCCCGGCAAAGCTGCGGGGCTTTGCCTTGCTGGCACGTTTTGACCGGCCGATCGGCTGGTGGCTGTTATTCTGGCCATGTGTGTTCGGTCTGGCGCTATCGGGCGGGCTGATTGCGCGTTGGGATTTGGCGTTGTGGATGTTGCTTGGCGCAATTGCGATGCGCGGCGCGGGCTGTGTCTATAATGATATCATTGATCGTGATTTGGATGCGCAGGTTGCCCGCACGGCCAATCGCCCGCTCGCCAGCGGGTTGATTTCACGCAAAGCGGCATGGGCGTGGCTGTTGATGCTGGCGCTGGTCGGACTGGCGGTTCTGCTGCAGCTGAACCTGAATGCCCAGCTTTTGGCGTTGGGAAGCCTACTGCTGGTCGCGGCATATCCATTTATGAAACGCATCACATGGTGGCCGCAGCTTTGGCTTGGGCTGGTGTTCAGCTGGGGCGCTTTGGTCGGCTGGGTCGCGATTGCGGGGCAGGCCGATGTAGCGATGTTCTGGCTGTACGCCGGAACGATATTCTGGGTTGTGGGCTATGACACGATCTATGCCATGCAGGACCGCGAAGACGACGCGCTGGTGGGGATTAAGTCGAGTGCATTACGTTTGGGCGGCAGCGTGCGGGCAGGGGTGGCCACATTCTATCTCCTTGCGCTTTCCGGCTGGGGCATGGCCATATGGAGCGTTCGGCCGGAGCAGCAGGCATTGGTCGCGCTCGTTCCCGCCGCCTTTCATCTGGTCATGCAAGTGGTGTCATTACAGGCCGATGGCAGCAATGCCCTTGGCCATTTCAGATCGAACCGCATGACGGGTTTACTCGCGGCGCTCGCATTTTTGGTCGTTGGTGCGGCCGGACAATATTAGGGGGAAAAGAATATGGAACATCGTCGCATTGGCAAAAGTGCCGTTTACGTCTCAGACATCTGCATGGGGACGATGACATTCGGGTCGCAAACCGATGAAGCGCAGGCGCACCGCATACTCGACCGCTGTCTGGACGCCGGCATCAACTTTTTCGACACCGCCGAAGGCTATCCTGTGCCGCCGGACGTCAAATGGGTCGGCCGGACAGAGGACATTGTTGGCCGCTGGATGAAGGGTAAAAACCGCGACGCCATCATCATGGCAACGAAGGTTTCGGGCCCAAGCCATACATGGTTCAAATCGCCAAAGCGCGGCGGGATGACCGCGCTTGATCGGCACAATATCGTCACGGCGGTTGAGGAGAGCCTACGCCGTCTGCAGACCGATTATATCGATTTGTACCAGACGCATTGGCCAGACCATGGCACCGCCTATGATGAAACGATGGAAGCCCTCGACGATCTGGTCCGCGCCGGAAAAGTCCGTGTTTTGGGTTGTTCGAACGAAACAAGCTACGGCCTCATGAAGTCGCTTGCGACATCGGAGCGCTTGGGCACTGCGCGTTATCACAGCATCCAGAACAACTTTTCCATCAATAACCGCCGGTTCGAAGATGAACTGAAACAAGTCTGCCGTCAGGAAGGTGTTTCGTTGCTCCCCTATTCGCCATTGGGCGGCGGCGTCTTGTCGGGCAAATATCTGGACGGCGCACGACCCGAAGGCGCACGTTTCTCCCGCTATCTGGAAATGACGGGCGCGCGTCAGGCCGAAATGGCGCAACGCTTCGCCGGGCCACGGGCGCTGGAAAGCACAATGCGGATCGTGGAGATTGCCAAAGAAGCCGGCATGTCACCGGTGACGCTGGCGACCGCATGGTCAAAGCAACATGACTTTGTCGCATCGACGATTGTGGGCGTCAGCACGGAAGATCAACTGGACGATATTTTCGCGGCGATTGACCTAAAACTCAGCGACGACGTGATGACCGCCATTCACAAGGTGACGAAAGAAATACTGTACCCGATGGGGTGAGGGCAAGCCCGTCTTGCCATTTTATTCAAACGTCCTTTCGTCATGACCCTGTCGTCATCCTGAACTTGTTTCAGGATAACGCATCAACGTCGCATGTCATCCTGAAACAAGTTCAGGATGGCGAGGGGGGGGAGTTTGTTCAGCGCGGTGATGGGGGCGTTTGTTGGGGATGACGAGTTGTCACCGTAATTTCCTGTCACCGTAATCTCCCACATCAACGCGATAGCTTAATATTTTTCTGATCGTATAGGCCCATTGCTTGGGCCATTCTTCCGGTGGAATAAGTTGCTGGTCTTCGCTGGGTAAACCACGAATGCTCTCCTGCCCTACAGAGATGAGCAAATCCCCCGAGCGAAACGTCATGTCGCGGCATATATGAGGAAAAGGCGGGATAGCTTTATACTCACCATACGGAGCCTTCGCGCTAGTCCATGCACACTCCATAGACATCCGCCGATCTTTGAAACCAAATTCAAAAATGCTCCAGCGACCGAACACATTTTTAACAGGCGGGATGTCCTTTACCCCTAAAAAGACCACTTTTTCGATATCGTCAACATCTGCAAGATACTTGCTATGGAAAATGGATTTGCTATCGGGTTCATATTTGCGGATCGCGGTTATCGAACTCATTTCATTACCCATGCGATATTCTTCCGGCTCAGTACCATCGCCTTTGAAGATAAATTGAACATCGGTTTTGAAGTCCCCAACGGGCATGGACTTATGGTTACAATCTGATCGGTATTCTGGATTTTTTTCATATTCAGGGTACCGAATGTCTACTATCCCGATTTTTTCCAGTTCATCTTCATTTGAATATAGCCACCCGCTCAAAAAGCCTACGCTATTTGGAAAATCAAAGACAGTGTCAGATACTTTGGCGCGAAGCAGTTTTGGATTGGAGCATTGATCAATGCTAACGCCATGAGGGCGATTGCATCCAGAAAGGAAAAGCGCTGGCAAAGCGAACAACAGACTCAGAGTAGTTCGTGATTGTCCACTCATGCAGCAAAATCCTGCACTTTCTCGCTAGTATCGTTAAGATCATATGGGGCCAAATCACCATAGCGGAATGCCCGTTCCAATCCTGCGTCCGGTTGATTGTCATTGGCCGCCATCCGCATTGGCGCATGATTTCCAGAAATGTCCTGCATTACCACCCGACGCCCCCGATAACTGATACGTCCACGATGGCTCATTTCTGCGCCGTGCGCGTGATCGTGGTTTAAGCGGACGTAAAATTATAGATGAAGGCGTTAATATTACTTTAAAAATGCCGCGTTCGATGTGGTTCAGGATGACTAGTCGGGCGGCCCTTCTTCGTGCCTTCGTGCCTTTGTGGCTTTGTGCGAGAAACATTGGCGCAGCGTTTGGCTTGGGCGGGGCGGCGTGCTCGCGCGCTATGGGGGAGGGCCCACCCCTACCCC
>JBEDET010000072.1:0-9497 GCA_041175505.1 Pseudomonadota bacterium | reverse complement strand
CGGCGTCAAAATGGCAAAGATATCGAAGTAAAATGTCCGCCGCAGGCAGTTATTCTGCCTGCAAGGGCATTTTGCTTTGAGATCGAAGCCATTTTGGCGTCCTTCGGATTTGACCCATATTGTCCATTGCTGCGTTGGCAAGCTTGGACTTAGAACCACTAAGTCCGGCGCTTACCGCCCCGCACTGAACAATATGGCCTCAAACCGCGAAGGCGCATTTAATAGGTCCTGACCCTTGCACATCGCGGGGTAGAGGCTGACATATCCGGTGGCAAGCGGCTTGCACCATGCTAAGAACCGCGGATGAAGATCGATTGCAATATTGATTGGGACGTTTCCGAAGGGCTAACCCCCTATCCCGAGGCCGTTGCCCGAATGGAGACGTTGCAGGCCGCCATACGCGACGAAAACGCACGGGAACTTATCTGGCTGCTGGAACACCCGCCATTATACACGGGCGGAACGAGCGCAGACCCGGCAGAGTTGCTGAGCACCGCATTTCCCGTGTACGACACCGGACGCGGCGGACGGTACACTTATCATGGGCCGGGGCAGCGTGTGGGCTATGTCATGCTCGACCTTGCCAAGCATTGCAAAGATGTCCGCTGTTATGTGCATGCGCTTGAGGGTTGGGTGATCGCCGCGCTTGGCCGGTTCGGGGTGGAGGCACGCCGCGCCGAGGGCCGTGTTGGCATATGGTGCGACACCAAAAATGGTCAGGAAGCAAAAATAGGCGCAATCGGCGTGCGCATCCGCAGATGGGTGACGATGCATGGCTTTGCGGTGAATATTGCGCCTGATTTGAATCATTTCGGCGGAATCGTCCCATGCGGGATATCCGAATATCCGGTTACAAGCCTCGCCGACCTGGGCATCCACGCATCAATGCAGGACTTCGACGCAGCCTTGCGCGCCACCTTCCCCGACTTTCTCATTAACCTTGCCAAAGCGAGCGGAAATTGTACGGTCGCGCCGCAATAGAGAACTGAGGACGATATGCGTTTCAATATCATAGCACCTGCCTTTGCAGCCTTACTGGCATTGTCGGCCTGTGGCGGCGGCAAAGAAGACAATCAGGTCACCGAAACGCGGATGGACAATCTCGAAAGCCTTAAAGGCACGATCAGTGACGACATGATTAACACCGACGAATCCACCGATGAGGCACCTGTTGAAGCGATGCCCGTGCGTGCCGATACCGATGCTGCAAAAGCAACGCCGGAAGAAAGCGACGAACCCAAAACCGATGGTTCAGATGAACCAAAAATTGAAGAGCCAAGCGAGCCAAAGTGATCTTAAGTAGCGCCATACAACTGCCCTGTGGGGCCGTACTCAACAACCGAATAGCAAAAGCCGCGATGACCGAAGGGTTGGCGGACACGCAAGGTGTGCCGACGCCCGAGTTGCAGCGCCTGTACGGTATCTGGTCTGACGGAGGCGCTGGCCTCCAGATTTCGGGCAACATCCATATTGACGCCGACCATCTGGAACGGGCTGGAAACGTCTTTTTCAGCGGCCAGCCGGACGAAGCGATGATGGACGCGCTCAAATCATGGACCAAGGCCGCGACCCGCAATGGCAACCATTTTTGGGCGCAGATCAGCCATGCGGGCCGCCAGACCATGCGGGGCATCAATCCACGCCCAAAGGCGCCGTCAGCTGTGAAGCTGGGCCTGCCCGGTGGACAATTTGGAATGCCGGTTGCATTGACCGAGGATGAAATTCTAAATCTGATTGGCCGTTTCGGCCAAGCGGCACTGCATTGCCAAAATGCCGGCTTCACGGGCGTTCAAATCCACGCAGCGCACGGCTATCTAATCTCACAATTCCTCAGCCCAAAATCAAACCAGCGCAACGATCGCTGGGGTGGCAGCCTCGTCAACCGCGCCCGCTTCCTGATGTTCACCGTCAACACCGTCCGGACTTTGGTTGGCCCTGCGTTCCCGATTTCGGTCAAGCTAAACAGCGCGGATTTCCAGCGCGGCGGCTTTGCTTTTGAAGACAGCCTTCAGGTGGCACGCTGGCTTCAGGATGCTGGCGTGGATTTGATCGAGATATCGGGCGGCACCTATGAGCAGCCTAAGCTATTGGGTATCGAGGGGATGGAAGCCGAAGAGACGCAAACCGTCGCGGAAACCACACTCGCCCGCGAAGCCTATTTCGTTGATTTCGCCAAAGCGATGAAGAGCGAGCTGACCATTCCATTGATGGTCACTGGCGGTTTCCGCAGCGCATCGGCCATGGAACAGGCACTTCGCAACAAGGCTGCGGACGTTATCGGATTGGCGCGGCCATTATGCGTTATGCCCGAAGCGCCAAAGCGCCTGCTCGGTGGCTTGGCCATGCTGCCCAAGGTTGAAAACCAGCTTAAGCTGTTGCCCGAATGGCTATCCAGCCTACGCAAAATAAAGGCCGTGCGCGGGATTGAAGGCTTTGCGACCCAATATTGGTTTTATAGCCAGATATACGCACTGGGGCGCACCGGCCGGACGAAGCCGACCGTCACGGTCTTCGAGGCCCTACGTGAAGTAGAATCCTATCAAAGAAGCTGGCTTAAAGAGCGGCGTGCCGCGAAGGCTTAATCGCCTTCGCCGGGCTCCGCGCTGAAATATTTGTCGAATTTGCCTTCTTCGCCCTTGTGCTCGTCTGCGTCTGCAGGCGGCTCGCGGCTTGAAGTAATGTTCGGCCATTCTGCGCTATAAGTTGCGTTCAGCTCAAGCCACTGTTCCAAACCGCTTTCGGTGTCTGGCAAAATCGCTTCTGCAGGGCATTCGGGTTCGCATACGCCGCAATCGATGCACTCATTTGGGTTGATGACGAGCATATTGTCGCCTTCATAGAAGCAATCCACCGGACATACTTCAACGCAGTCCATATATTTGCAGCGGATGCAGGCATCGGTAACGACATAAGTCATTGGCGGAACTCTCCCATACAGAACGGCGGATTAGCCGTTTCATTTCTTCTGCCTATTGCGTGGCGCAGGGGGAAGTCAACGCCGGATTGCAACGAGTCGCCAATTTTTTAATCGATACGTTGATAGAAAAGCTGCGCCTCTGATGCCGGACCACGCCGAACGGGGATAGAGAGCAGCTTTAAAGTCAAAACAGCATCGCCCAATGGCATGGTGATGATATCGCCAATGCGCACCGCGGCGCTGCCCTTTTCGATCCGGCGGCCATTCAACCTTATATGGCCAGCCTCCGCCCAACTCAACGCAAGCGAACGGCTTTTAGCCAATCGCAGAAAGAACAGCAGCTTGTCGATCCGCAAGATTTGCCCGACCTTTTAGAGCTTGAGGCCTTTGAGCGCAGCCAATTGCAAGGCCAATGCCGACGGCGGTGCACTTGGCTTTGGTGCTGGCGGTGCGCGATCAGGCTTAGCCTTCGGCTTTGCCGACGCATGCGGCTTTCGTTCTGCAGCAGCATGCGGCCTGCGCTGTTCGGGCGGACGCGGCTTGGGCAAGCCCACCCAACGCCAATGCGTCAGGACGACGGGCGCGGTTTCTTTTGGCGCAGTTTGCTCGGGTACAACGGCGGCGGCATCGGCGGCAGTCGCTTCAACTGCGGCTTCAGCCTCAGGCGCTGGTATTGCTTCGACTGGCGTGTTTTCTTCGACCATGGGCGTTTCGTCAGCCACCGCCTCAGGTACAGCCACTGCCTCAGCGGGCCGGAAACCGGCGTCGCGCATCAGCGATTTCAAACCGGCCTCGCTAATACCCAGCGAGGTTGCAAAAGCCATGTCCATGCCAAAAACATTGTTCTGCCCGCGCGCTTCATGCGCTTTTTTGATAACGCGTTCGGCCAAATCGATACGCACATATTCATCACCAATCCGCCGATAGCCCGCGTTTCTGGCCTCCGACGGGTTGGCAAAATTCCATGTCTTCAAGTGCACCGCGCTTTCGGGTGGAAGCACGGGCATGGCACGGCTGTCGCGTGCGGCAAACAAGGCTGCGCGCCATTTGGCGGCAGCGGGTTTCAACGCGGCGTGGTGATAAATATCGAGCGCGCCGAAAACGATCCCGCCCTTGCGGGCAGCGCCGCGGGCTTCCTTGGGCAGCGCGGCGATGGCGTCGGCAAGATAATGCCGACCGGCAATCCCGCCTTCATCGGCAAGACGCACGGCAAGCGCACGAACGTTGCCGTCGACATCAGCCTGTTGAGCGAGGTCGAGCAATCCGACAATCCCGCCCATCGCCTTTGCCAGCTGGCTTTCAATCCAGCTTTCAGCGCGCGTGACAATCTCGCGCAGGGCATCGCCCTCAAGTCCGGCGACGGCCTTCATTGGCGTAAATGCAGGTTGAAGCAGCGTGCGGCCTTTGGTCAATGTGCCCAGAAGGTCGTCCTTCCAGAAAATCGAAGGTTTCCCCTCCCCATCGGCTGCGAGCGAGAAATCGCTATCCTCTGCCATAAATACGTCCTTTGCCTTTTGTCTCAAATGCGCTGCCAGATGTCGTTCTGCGGCAGCCAATAATAATTTACGGTCACCCGCTTTTGCCGCCGGGTCAACCCGAAAGGCAAATCCTTGTAAAGTCCCAATGTCCTCGCCATCGACAAGAACGCGATTATCCTGCTGGATTTCAACGGGTAACAGCCCGACATCACCAGCACCTTTGCGCAGCAACATCGATGTCCGTTTGTCGACAAACCGCTGACGCAGCGCATCGTGCAACGCGTCCGATAATTTTTCTTCCAACGCCCGCGCGCGTTCGGCCATCGCCGGGGGATTGGCCAGCCAATCGTTCCGGTGCGCGATATAGGTCCAGGTCCGCACCGCTGCGATTCGGGCGGACAGCGTGTCGACGTCGCCTTGGATATTATCCAGCCGTGCCAGCTCATTTGCGTAAATGCCGTGCGGGATGACGCGCTCGCCCTGCCCCAGATATTGCCACAAGGACGCGACAAAGCGGCTGTGATGTTCTTCACCCATTTGCCGGAAATCGGGCAAGCAGGCCACTTCCCACAACCGGGCGACATCAACAGGATGCCGGATCAGCGATTTCACGTCGGGCATTTCGGCCAAGCGCTTGAGCACCAACAGGTCGATGACCTTGGGCGCAGGTAACAGGCCCGGACGGCCCGGTTTTTTCTCAAGATCCGCGATCAGCGTCGCGATGTCGTTAAATCTTGGCTTGGCTTCACGCCAGAATAGCCAGTCCAACCGCGGGAAGCTGTGTCCTTCAATCGCCAGCACTTCTTCGGGGGTAAATTCGCTGCCTTCGCCCGCGAGCGTACCAAAGCTTCCGTCCCGTTGGTGTCGTCCGGCCCGGCCCGCAATTTGCGCCATTTCGGCGACGGTCAACCTGCGCCGGCGCGACCCATCGAATTTCGACAGGCTGACAAAGGCGACATGGGCGACATCAAGGTTCAGCCCCATGCCAATCGCATCGGTGGCCACGAGATAATCAACCTCACCCGACTGGAACATCGCCACCTGCGCATTGCGGGTGCGCGGCGACAAAGCGCCCATGACAACCGCCGCGCCGCCGCGCATTCGGCGCAATGTTTCGGCGACCGCATACACCTGCTCAATCGAAAACGCGACGATGGCAGAGCGTTTGGGCAGCCGGGACAGCTTCTTCGCGCCGGCATAGCTTAACGTGGAAAAGCGCGGACGCGAGATAATCTCCGCATCGGGCAGCAGCGACCGGATGATCGGGCGCAGACTTTCCGAACCCAAGATCATCGTCTCCTCACGCCCGCGTGCATGCAAGATGCGGTCGGTGAAAATATGCCCGCGTTCGGGGTCCGCCCCCAGTTGCGCTTCGTCAATCGCGACGAAGGCAAATTCCCGGTGGATAGGCATGCTTTCAACGGTGCAGCAATACCAGCGGGCTTGCGGCGGCTCGATCCGCTCTTCGCCCGTAATCAGCGCGACATTTTGCGCGCCTTTGATCGCCACCAGCCGGTCATAGATTTCCCGCGCCAGCAACCGCAAAGGAAAGCCGATCATCCCGCTCGAATGCGCACACATCCGCTCCACAGCGAGATGGGTCTTGCCGGTGTTCGTTGGACCTAAAATGGCCGTGAGGGCTGAACGGACTGGAGGCAAAAGTTTAGGTGGCTGTCAATTCTGCGGCGAGTTCTTTCAAGGGAACTTCGGTGTTTGCCAATTGTTCAGCGGAAGGCGACAAGCCCTCTGTAACAAAGGCGCGGCCCTGCACATAATCCTTGGTGGCGTTCACACAATCGAGGGCAATGACACGGCCCGATTTCAAATAGATGAGCGAAAAGCTGCGTGCGTCCAAATCACCGCGCAGCACCGTTGTGTCATAGCCCGCGCTGATGCCAACGGTTTGCAGCCTTAAGTCATATTGGTTTGACCAGAACCACGGTACCGCATGATATTCGGTCAGCGCACCCATTAAGCTTTTCGCCACAGCATTGGCCATGTCATTGGCATTCTGCACCGATTCCACGCGCATGATATTGCCGCCGGCAAAGCTGTTGGCATGGGCAGCGCAGTCACCAATGGCAAAGATATCTGGCAAGGACGTCCGGCAATAAGCGTCAACGTCAACACCAGCGCCGCCAGCGGCACCCGCCGTCAACAAAGGCGCAACCGACGGGATGATGCCAATGCCAACGATGACCATTTGCGCGGGGATAACTTCGTCATCGGCCAAACGCACGCCGGTGGCGACATCATCGCCTTCAATCGCGGTAATGCCGACGTTCAGACGCAGATCGACGCCATGGCTGCGATGTTCGGATTCATAAAAGCGTGACAGCGGTTCGCCAGCAACCCGCGCCAGCACGCGATCCATCGCCTCCAGCACAGTCACTTTCTTACCCATTTTGCGCAGCACCGCTGCGGCCTCAAGCCCGATATAGCCGCCACCGACAATCACAACGTCCGCGACATCATCCAAGCCTTCGACCATGTGATCCACATCAGCCCGGGTCCTGACAACATGCACACCGCGCAGGTCGCCCCCCGTGACCGGCAATTGCCGCGGATCGCCGCCTGTGGCCCAGATCATATGGCCATAGGTGATGACTGTGCCGTCAGACGTCGTGACGGAATGCGCGGCAGCATCAACCGTCTCCACCCGCTGGCCAAGCAGCATATCCACCGAACGTTCTTCCCAAAACGCAGCAGGCCGGATCATGATGCGTTCAAACGCCTTGTCGCCCGCGAAATAGTCCTTTGATAATGGTGGCCGCTCATAAGGATATTCAGGCTCGGCATTGACGATAGCGATGCTGCCTTCGAATTTTGCCTGCCGCAATGCGATGGCCGCTTGCGCACCGCCATGGCCGCCACCGACGATGAGAATGTCATAATGCATCGTTAAAGATTCGCTCGTTAGAAAAATATCAAAAGTGCGGTAAGCAAAAGGTCAGCAACTGGCTAGTCCCATGCTTGCGGCACTATCAAATAAATGGCAGAGGATGGCGATGACTTTAGACTTTGCTCTCGGCGAAAATGCCGACATGATCCGCGATACAACCAAGCGCTTTGCGACGGATAAAATCGCGCCCTTGGCCACCAAAATCGATGCTGATGACTGGTTTCCGCGTGAAGAATTATGGCCAGCCATGGGTGCGCTTGGGCTTCACGGCCTGACGGTTGCGCAAGAAGATGGCGGCCTTGGCCTTGGCTATTTGGAACATGTTGTCGCCGTTGAGGAAGTCAGCCGGGCGTCTGCATCCATCGGGCTGTCTTATGGCGCGCACTCCAATCTGTGCGTCAACCAGATCGCGCGTTGGGCCTCACCCGAGCAAAAGGCAAAATATCTGCCCAAGCTGATTTCGGGCGAACATGTCGGCAGTTTGGCCATGTCCGAAACCGGTGCAGGTTCAGACGTTGTGTCCATGAAGCTGAAGGCCGAAGCGGTTCAGGGCGGTTACATATTGAACGGCACGAAATTCTGGATCACCAACGCGCCTTATGCAGACACTTTGGTTGTTTATGCCAAGACTGCGCCTGAGGCTGCATCGCGCGGCATCACCGCCTTTCTGATTGAGAAAGGCATGGAGGGCTTTTCGATCGGCCAGAAAATCGACAAGGTCGGGATGCGCGGATCGCCCACGGCAGAACTGGTGTTCAACGACTGTTTCGTATCCGAAGAACAGATGATGGGCCCGTTGCATGGCGGCGTGGGCGTATTGATGTCGGGCCTCGATTATGAACGTGTCGTCCTCGCCGGGCTTCAGCTTGGTGTGATGCAGGCCTGCCTCGACGTCGTTTTGCCTTATGTGCGCGAACGCAAGCAGTTCGGCAAACCCATCGGCAGTTTCCAACTGATGCAGGCGAAGATTGCCGACATGTATGTCGCGCTCAATTCTGCGCGCAGCTATGTCTATAATGTCGCACGGGCATGCGACGCCGGGCAGACCACCCGCTTTGACGCAGCAGGCGCAATCTTGTTAGCCAGCGAAAACGCAGTGAAGGTTGCGGGCGAAGCCATTCAGGCATTGGGCGGCGCTGGCTATACCAAGGATTGGCCGGTCGAGCGTTATTGGCGCGATGCCAAATTGCTCGACATTGGTGCGGGAACAAATGAAATCCGCCGGATGTTGATTGGCCGGGAGCTGATCGGAGCGGCGTGAGCAAGAAATAGCGCAGGAGTAAGCAGAATGAGCCGTCCGGTATTGGGTGTCATCGCGTGTAACCGCATGGTCGGCAGCGAAGTCGCCCAAGCTGTGATGAACCGCTATATCCGTGCGGCCATGATCTATGCCGATGTGGCGGCGTTAATCATCCCCTCGCTGCCCGACCTAATGACCGCCGCTGAAGTCGCGCCACGCATAGACGGCATATTGCTGACCGGCAGCCCGTCAAATGTCGCAACGCGGCATTATGGTGAGGAAGGCGGCGATGGTCCCTTTGACGACGGCCGCGATGAGATTGCAATGTCCATGGTCGACCGCATGATTGACGCGCGCAAGCCAGTCTTTGGCATTTGCCGCGGTTTTCAGGAAATCAATGTCGCCTTAGGCGGCACCTTGCGCCGCGATACGAGCGCCAACGATACACTCATCCGCCACCATGCACCCGATGATGTTGATTTCGACGCCATGTTTGACCACCGCCACCCTGTTGAACTTGCGGACGGTGGTATGTTGTCCACTGCCTATGCCAAAGGCGCTTTGGACGTAAACTCGGTGCATTTCCAAGGCATCGGCACGCTCGCGGATGGGCTGATGGTTGAAGCACGCGCACCTGATGGACTTATCGAGGCCTATAGCGCCCGACCCAATGGCGCGCCGTTGCTTGCGGTCCAATGGCACCCCGAATGGGGCACGGAAAATGACACAGATTCGCAAACCTATTTCCACCTTTTGGGAAAGGCGTTAAGAGGTAATCTGTGAACACAACTGTGACCCGTTTTAACCGCTATCAAGCACGGATAGGCTTTTCTCCCTGAATTGAATTCGGGCGCTGCCCTATCGCTCCCCTCCCGCAAGCGGGAGGGGCTGGGGGTGGGCCTGCAACGGCTAGATCAGATAGATCGCCTGCGGCTCCCACCCACCCCAAAACCCACCCCC
>JBEDET010000071.1:0-9824 GCA_041175505.1 Pseudomonadota bacterium | reverse complement strand
CTGGCGTCTCCTGATAATGCCAGACATATTCGCCCGTGTCGGGTTTAAGCGCGACGATGGACGACAGGAACAGATTGTCGCCTTCGCCATTGGAACGAATACCATGGTTCCACGGATTTCCGTTGCCGACGCCAAGGTACAATTGATCGAGTTCGGCATCATAGACGATTGCGTCCCACACGGTACCGCCGCCGCCACTTTCGCGCCAGTCACCCTTTTTGGGTTTGGCACTCCATGTTTTGTTTGCCGCTGTTTTTAAGATCTTGTCGCTCGCGGCATTGTCGGGCTCGCCCTTGGGATTGGGCGTGGTGTAAAAACGCCATGCCTGTTTGCCGGTCGCGGCGTCATATGCGGTCACATAGCCGCGCGCGCCGAACTCTGCGCCGCCAAAGCCAATAACGACCTTGTCCTTTACGACCCGTGGCACGCCCGTGATGGTGCCGTTGGATTTGAGGTCAAGCGTTTGGACACTCCACAATTGCTTGCCCGTGGTGGCGTCCAAGGAAATCAAACGTCCGTCGATGGTTCCGACAAAAACGCTGCCTTTCCAGAAAGCAACGCCGCGGTTGACCACGTCGCAGCAGGCTTTGACGCCGCGCGCTTTGTCGACTTCGGGATCGAAGCTCCACAATGGTTTGCCGGTTTTGGCGTCATAAGAAAATACTTTGGACCAGGCGGTCGAGATGAACATTTTGCCGTCAACAACCACTGGCGTTGCTTCCTGGCCGCGCGCATCTGGCAAGTCAGCGAACCAGGCAACGCCCAGATCCTGCACATTGCTGTCGTTAATCAGGGTAAGCGGGCTGTGTCGTTGCTCATTATAATTGAAGCCCGTCATCGCCCAGTTTGAGCCATCACCACCGGTTTTCAAATACTCGCCGTTAATCTTGGCGAATGCAGGCACATCGGTCGGCCCCGCTACCTTTTGGCAAGAACCCAATAATAATGTCGCGCCAGCAAATGCGGCTGCGAACCAAAGCTTATTCGTCATATTCTTCTCCCCCTCGACGGAAAGGCTATGCCCTCGAATAGGCTTCGTCCAGTGGGAATTTAACTGACGGGTTAAATTATCTTTTTTATGGCGTTTTCCATCTCGGTCGCGGCCTTTTCATAGACGCGCGCGCGAAGGCTTGAGAGAATTGCATCAGGTGCATTCGCCGGCGTTCCACCGCTAAACGGCGGTGCTGGATCATATTCGAGCGCGAGCTGGATGGTGCGTGCAATATCTTCGCCTGCAATGTCTGAAATCAGTTCAAGCGCGAAATCGATGCCCGACGTGACGCCGCCTGCGGTCACCAAATTCCCATCGCGAACAACGCGCGCGGGGCGATGCGTTGCGCCAAACATCGGCAACAAATGTGTGTAAGCCCAATGGCATGTCGCGTCTTTGTCGCGCAGCAAATTGGCAGCGCCCAATATGAAGGCACCGGTGCACACGCTGGTGATATATTGCGCCCCGCGCGCTTGCGTGCGGACGAAATCGACGATCTGCGCGTCAGCAATCGCGTCGCGGACACCATGGCCGCCCGGCACGCAGATTATGTCCGCCTGCGGGCAGTCTGCGAAGCTGGATCTGGGGAGAATAGAAAAGCCGCTATCGGTGGTCACCGCCGCGCCCGTTTTGCTGACGACATGAACATCCGCGCCCGGCAATCGCGAGAGGAATTGCACCGGCCCCGTAAAGTCGAGTTGGGTGACATTGTCGAAGAGGACGAAGACGATATGCATGCCGCATGCTTAACCTGCACGCGGCAAAAAACAAAGGGCCGCCGGATGTCTCCGACGGCCCAAAGGTCGCAAATTGTATCGATCAGATAAGCTCGATTGCCAACGCGGTCGCTTCGCCGCCGCCAATGCACAGCGATGCGAGGCCGCGTTTCTTGCCATGGCGCTGAAGCGCGGCGACCAAGGTTGTGATGATCCGCGCACCCGATGCACCAATGGGATGACCCAATGCCGTGGCGCCGCCATGAACGTTAATCTTGTCATGCGCTATGCCCAGATCGTGCATCGCAAACATCGCGACGCAGGCAAATGCTTCATTCACTTCGAACAGATCAACGTCGGCGATGGTCCAGCCAGCCTTGGTCAAACATTTGTTGATAGCGCCGACCGGAGCGGTGGTGAATGCCGATGGCTCCTGCGCGTGCGCCGCATGCGCGACGATACGCGCAATCGGCTTTTGCCCATTGGCGTCGGCGACCGATTGGCGCGATAGCACCAGTGCAGCGGCACCATCTGAAATCGACGAGCTGGTGGCGGCCGTGATCGTGCCGTCCTTCGCAAAGGCTGGTTTGAGCGTTGGAATCTTGTCCGGCATGCCTTTGCCGGGTTGCTCGTCGGTGTCGACGATGACGTCGCCCTTGCGTGTGGCAACGGTCACCGGAACGATTTCCGCTTTGAACGCGCCATCTGCAATTGCGCTTTGTGCGCGGCGTAACGATTCAAGGGCGTAAGCGTCCTGTGCTTCGCGCGTCAGCTGATAATCATTCGCTGTGTCTTGCGCGAACGTGCCCATGGCGCGGCCCGCTTCATATGCGTCTTCAAGGCCATCGAGGAACATATGGTCATAAGCGGTGTCGTGCCCGATGCGTGCGCCACTGCGATGCTTTTTGAGCAAATAAGGCGCGTTGGTCATGCTTTCCATGCCGCCGGCGATGACATAATCGACTGAGCCAGCGGCGAGTGCCTCGCTGCCCATGATAACGGTCTGCATGCCCGAACCGCAAACCTTGTTCACCGTCGTTGCTTGCACAGATTTGGGCAGTCCCGCTTTAATCGCGGCCTGACGGGCAGGTGCTTGGCCAAGGCCTGCGGGCAACACACAACCCATGTAGATGCGTTCAATCGCCGCGCCATCGACGCCAGCGCGTTCAACGGCTGCCTTCACCGCAGTCGCGCCAAGGTCGGTCGCAGAAACGTCAGCCAACGCGCCTTGCATGGCCCCCATTGGGGTGCGGGCGTAGGACAGGATGACGACAGGATCGGCGTTGCGCATGGGAGATTCCTTTGATTTTGATTTGCCGCCTTATAGTGCGGCGCAGCATCAAAAACAAATGTGAATCCGCCCAGTTTGCTGCGTTAGAACAAGGCCTTCAAATCGCGTTTCAGGATTTTGCCATTCGCATTGCGCGGCAGGGTATCCTGCGTGAAGATGATCTTCACGGGCACTTTGAATTTTGCCAATCGTGCGCTGACATATTCGCGCAGTTCATCCTCGCTTGCGGTCATGCCGGGCGCCAGATGGACCACGGCTGCTGGTTCTTCGCCGAGTGTCTGGTGCGGAATGCCAATCAGTGCGGCATCCGTAACCGCGGGATGTTCGTACAAGATATTTTCGACTTCAGACGAATAGATATTCTCACCGCCGCGAATGATCATGTCCTTGGCGCGATCAACGATGAAGCAGAAGCCTTCATCATCGACGCGGGCAAGGTCGCCTGTGCGCACCCAGCCATCAACAAATGTCTCTGCGGTAGCGTCCGGACGGTTCCAATAGCCTTTGACGATTTGGGGGCCGCGTGCCCACAATTCACCGACTTCGCCAACACGCAATTCAACCTGGCCATCTTCTGACATGATTTTCACGTCCGAGACTGCAACAGCCGGACCACAGCTGTCGGGACGATTCAGATAATCTTCGGCAACATGCGAGGTAACCGTCGCCATGGTTTCGGTCATGCCCCAGCCATTGCCCGGGAATGCGCCGAATATTTCGTAGATCTTGCTGACAAGCTCTGGCGCGGATGGTGCACCGCCATAGCTTATCGCGTCGATTGAGCTGAGGTCATATTCCTCGCGGTCGGGGTGCTCGATTAACTGCCAAGCGATGAACGGCACGCCGCCGGTGGCGTTGATCTTTTCGCGCTCGATAATCTCGAATGCTTTCACGGTATCCCATTTGTGGAGGAGCACGATCTTGTGCCCGGCTTGAATCGTCGGAATCATGGACGCCGAACAAGCGGTGACATGGAACATCGGAATGACAAGCAGGCTCGCCCGAATGGTTGGTTCGGGCAAAGGATCACCCCGGCGCAACACAGTCGCAGCGCCGGAATAGGCGCTGGAAAAGCCATTGGTCAGCAGGTTGCGGTGCGAACCCAAAGCGCCCTTAGGCTTTCCGGTCGTCCCGCTGGTGTAGAAAATGGTCGCCGCGTCATCTGGCGCAATCGCGACCTCAGGCAATGGCAGGTTAGCCAAATCAGCGTAATTTTTTGGACTGCCAATGATGCTTTCGAGCGTGATCGCGGGCTCGGCCATTGCTGCTGCACCCGCGCGCGCGACCATGACATGCGCGAGCGCAGGCATCTCCGCTTTGTAGGGCGATATGCGGTCCCAACGTTCTGCGTCGCAGATCAGAACCGCTGCACCCGAATCGGCCAAACCAAAGGCAAGCTCTTCGCCCGTCCACCATGCGTTTAACGGCACGACAATCGCGCCTGTCACTGCGGCGGCAAAAAAGGCGACCGGCCATTCAGGCAGATTGCGCATGGCGAGGGCAACGCGGTCGCCCTTTTTTACGCCACGTTCTTGCAGCGCATGGGCGAGAGTCGCAACCGCGCGGTGCCAAGCGCCGTAGGTGACGCGCTCATCCTCATACACCACAAATTCGCGGTCACCGAATGATGCATTGGCGTGCGCGGCCAGTACCGCGAGATTGGGTAGTGCGTTTTTCCAGACGCGCGTTGGCACACCTTCAATCTCGGCCGTTTCCATTTCGAACGGCATGCCAGGTGCACATAATGCAGCCTTTACCTGATCTCGCGTCATGACGGGCCAACCCGCAGGTGGTGTCCACTTTTTACCGGGCTCGATCATGTTCTCTCCAATATACGCGTCATGCTTTTTGCATGTTGAACATGTGGATACGCCAAAATGGTTTTCATTTGCAACGCTTCACGCTAGCAATTCATCAACTGGTTTAATGGAGAGAGAAAATGACCGCAAATATGCAGACTGTGCTCGAAAAGCAGCGCGCAGCATTTACCGCAGCGATGCCAGAATCGATGTCGGTACGCCGTGACCGTATCGACCGCGCGATTGCGATGTTGATCGATCATGCGGAGGATTTTGCAAAGGCTGTTTCTGCTGATTTCGGCCATCGCAGCCGCGAACAAACGTTGCTGACCGACATCATGCCTTCTGTGAGCGCGATGAAGCATGCCAAGAAGCATTTTGAAAGCTGGGCTAAAGGTGAAAAGCGCAAGCCAACTTTCCCGCTTGGTTTGCTCGGCGCCAAGGCTGAAGTCGTGTACCAGCCAAAGGGCGTTGTCGGCGTTGTTGCGCCATGGAACTTCCCCGTTGGGATGGTGATGGTCCCGATGGCGGGTATCCTCGCCGCCGGTAACCGCGCGATGATCAAGCCTTCCGAATTCACCGAGCGCGTGTCGGCATTGTTCGAAGAGCTCGTGCCAAAATATTTCGCTGAAGAGGAAATGGCCGTTTTCACAGGCGGCGCTGAAGTCGGCATGGCGTTTTCAAAGCTGGCGTTCGACCATATGATATTCACCGGCGCAACAGGCGTGGGCAAGCATATCATGCGCGCCGCAGCGGACAATCTCGTGCCCGTGACGCTTGAGCTTGGCGGCAAATCACCGACCATCATTGGCCGAAGTGCGGACACGAAAAAGGCGGGCGAGCGTATTGCCCTGGGCAAGATGATGAATGCGGGTCAAATCTGCCTCGCGCCCGATTATTTGATGGTGCCCGACGACCAAGAGCATGATGTCATCGCGGCGGTGAAGGCTGGCGCAATCGCGCAATATCCCACTTTGCTGCACAATGACGATTATACATCGGTTGTGAACGGCCGAAATTATGAGCGGCTTCAGGGCTATCTGGACGATGCGCGTGAAAAGGGCGCTGAACTCATCGAAATCAACCCTGCGGACGAAGATTTTGTCGGATCAAACGGAAACAAAATGCCGCTGACGATTGTCCGCAATGTCACCGACGACATGAAGGTGATGCAGGAAGAAATCTTCGGACCGATTCTGCCCGTCATGACCTATTCGTCGATGGATGAAGCGATTGATTATGTGAATGCACATGATCGTCCGCTTGGCCTATATTATTTCGGAACGGACAAGGCCGAGGAAGAACGCGTGTTATCGCGTACCGTCTCTGGCGGCGTAACGGTCAACGACGTCGTCTTCCACAATGCGATGGAAGACCTGCCCTTTGGTGGAGTCGGGCCGTCGGGCATGGGCAATTATCATGGCGCGGACGGATTCAAAACCTTCAGCCATATGCGTGCGGTCTATCGTCAGACCGGCGTCGATGTTGCCGGGATTGGCGGATTCAAGGCGCCTTATGGCAAGGCTACGCTGAAGACACTCACTAAGGAACTTAAGAAATAAGGATGCGCTTGCATCGGGGCGGAGGCTCGGTTAGAGGAGCCTCCGCTTCAACGGGTTCGCCCCGACGAAGATGTGCCCCAGTGGTGGAATGGTAGACGCGCTGGATTCAAAATCCTGTTCCGAAAGGAGTGCCCGTTCGAGTCGGGCCTGGGGCACCACCACAATTCCGAGACTTTATGAGTTACGTTCTTCGGCGAGTTCAGCTCGTCGGGCGATTAGTTTCAGCTGCAGCTAAAATGGTTGTGTAAACCCGTTGCGGTGTTAATGCCCTGGCCTCAAATGTATCAGCCTTTCAGCATCATGGATTTGTTTACCATTGGTATCGGGCCGTCCAGCTCGCATACCGTTGGGCCGATGCGTGCCGCGCGCGACTTTGCCGAGCGGTCGCTGATCCGGCCAGATATTGGCAAAATTACGTGCGAGTTATTTGGGTCGCTTGCTCTCACAGGACATGGCCACGCAACCGACACGGCCATATTGCTTGGGTTGTCGGGTTACACACCTGAGGGCACTGACCCCGACGAGATCGCTGCTGTGGTTAGCGCCATTCGGGAAGCGGACCGTTTGCATCTTGCTGGCAAAGTGCAGGTCAGCTTTGTCGAAAGTCAGCATGTGCTGTTTTGCAAAGGCACTTTTCTCGCCGGTCATGCCAATACCATGCGCTTCACTGCAACCTACAGCGACAGCTCGGAATATAGTGAAACCTATTTTTCCATCGGTGGTGGGGCCATCATCCGGGACGGGGTCGCTGCGCCGCGGTTGAATTTCGAACTGCCTTATCCTTTTGCGTCGGGTGCCGAATTGTTGGCGGTGGGCGAACGGACCGGGCTCACTTTTGGCGCTATCGTGCAGGCCAACGAATCGGCGTGGCGCAGCGACGAAGAAACCCATGCGTTTATTGACGATGTCCGCGTCGCTATGTTCGATTGCATCAAGCGCGGCATAGCAAAAGACGGGATCTTGCCGGGCGGCTTAAATGTAAAGCGGCGCGCGAAATCTTTGCACGAGCGGCTCGTCGAACGAGGTCCACGCAGCGATCCTTCGACGGTGTTCGAATGGGTCAGCCTATGGGCGCTGGCTGTGAATGAAGAAAATGCAGCAGGGGGCCGTGTGGTGACGGCACCCACCAATGGCGCGGCTGGCGTTATTCCCGCGGTCCTGAAATATTATGAAATATTCACGGCTAACCCGACGTCCGAAGGCAGCCGGCTATTTCTGACCACGGCAAGTGCGATTGGTTTCCTGTACAAGACAAACGCGTCCATATCCGCGGCAGAAATGGGCTGTCAGGGTGAAGTTGGCGTTGCCTGTTCGATGGCGGCCGCCGGGCTTGCAGCAGCGTTGGGCGGCAGCAATGCGCAGGTGGAAAATGCAGCCGAAATCGGCATGGAGCATAATTTGGGCCTGACCTGCGATCCCATTGGCGGTCTTGTGCAAATTCCATGCATCGAACGCAACACCATGGGTGCGATCAAGGCGATCAACGCTGCCTATCTCGCGCTTCAAGGCGATGGCGCGCATGTCGTCAGCCTGGACGCCGTCATTGAAACGATGCGCCAGACTGGCGAGGATATGCGCTCCAAATATAAAGAAACCAGCCTTGGCGGGCTTGCCGTCAATGTCGTCGAATGCTGACGATCAGAATCTGATCATGATCCGCTGCGCAAGTGCGGGCGACATCGAATATACAAGCCGAAGCAGCTTCACCATGCCGACGTTCGCCTCAGGCGCATTCGTCGCAATGGCATGGACGATTTCTGCGGCACATCCCTTTGCCGACATCTTTTTGCCATTTACGCGGCCGCGCGTCATCGCGGTGTCGACGACCGGCGGCAATGCCTCGATAACATGAACGTTGGTATCACGCAGATTGTGCCGCAACGATTGGGTAAAGCTTCTGAGGCCCGCTTTGGTCGCGCAATAGACTGGACCGCCGGCGCGCGGGGCAATGGCAAGGCCTGAGGTGACATTCACAATCGACGCCTCGGGCCGCTGAAGCAAGCCGGGCAACAGGTGCCCAATCAGGTGCAACGGCGCGTTGAGGTTCAGGAAGATCGCCTGATCGGTGAGCGCCAAATCAAGTGGTTCGCCGGGTCCGAAATTACCGCTCATCCCAGCGTTGTTGATCAGTATGTCCAATTCGCGCCCTGCGAGCGCGGCAGCAAGCTCTGCGCAACCCGACGCGGTGGAAAGATCGGCCTTTATCGCTTCCAATCCCTCTTGCCGTGCAGAGGCAAGCGCGTCGTCGCGGCGACCGCAGACGATGACGGCGGCGCCCCGCGCCATCAATTGGCGTGCTATTTCCAAACCGATGCCGTCGGTCCCACCTGTGACCAATGCGGTCTTGCCTTTAACTTCCATAATTCCCCCCTCAATATTGCCTTGAATCACTCTTGCCCTGCATTGTCAGGGAATCAGTATCGAAGAACCAACTGTTTTCCGCCCTTCAAGATCGCGATGTGCCTGTGCGGCGTCTTCCAACGCGTAGCGGTGGCCGATTGTGATATCGATGATGCCTTGGCGGAACATGTCGAACACATATTCTGCGCCCGCTGCCCGCTCCGCTGCATTGTGATAATAATCGAACAAGGTGGGGCGCGAGACGTAGAGCGAACCTTTTTGTGCCAAAGTGCCAAGATTGACACCCGTCACCGGACCGCTGGCATTGCCATAGCTGACGATGAGGCCGCGCCGCGCGGTTGCGTTCAACGATGTTTCCCATGTGTCGAGGCCGACACCGTCGAATGTGACTTCGACGCCTTTGCCGCCCGTCAGTTCGCGGACCTGCGCTGCGACATCCTCTTTCCCATATAGAATGACATGGTCGGCCCCCGCTGCGCGTGCCAGCGCTGCTTTTTCATCGGTGCTGACTGTCCCGATGACGCGGGCGCCAACATGCTTCAGCCACTGCACAAGCAACAGCCCGACGCCGCCTGCCGCTGCGTGCACCAATATGTCCCATTTGGGTTGAACCTTGGCACAGCGTTCGACAAGAAACTCGGTGGTGCAGCCCTTCAGCAAGCCGGCGGCTGCAATTTCGTCGCTGATGTCGTCTGGTACCAAGAACAGGCCATGGGCGGCAATATTGCGCGCGGTCGCATAGGCACCGATGCTTGGGCCGAAAGTCGCGACCCGGTCGCCCACGCGCCAATCCGTCACGCCGTCTCCCACGGCCTCAATGATGCCCGCTGCCTCCATGCCAAGGCCAGAGGGTAGTGCCATCGGATACAGGCCGCCACGATGATAGGTGTCAATGAAGTTCAGGCCCACGGCCAGATTGCGCATGCGGACCTCACCCGGACCGGGTGCTGCCAGTTCAACGTCCGTCCACGCAATAACGTCCGGCCCACCGGTTTGCCGAATTTGTGCTGCTCTTTCCATCGGGAGAACTCCTGTTTGTTGCATGCATCCTAACAGAGCCAGTGGCAGGCCGCCAACCCGCGCTGGGGAATATGGTTAAAAAGA
>JBEDET010000070.1:0-9970 GCA_041175505.1 Pseudomonadota bacterium | reverse complement strand
TGCATATGCAAGTGGCGCGAGAAGGAGAGCTGTATTGAATGACATACGTGGCATGGTTTAATTCCTTGAAGAACCAGAATGTACGTATGCGCTTACTAATTGACTATCCAGTCAATTAGAGACAGAACGATTGGGCAATGCCTCGATCTCAAAAATATCGCGGATTACGCCGCACCGCTAATCGCCGTGCAATCATGGATGCAGCCGAGGAATTGTTTGGCCGGCATGGCTATGCTGCTGTGTCAGTCGACGAAGTGACCGCTCGGGCAGGCGTGGCAAAAGGTACATTCTACAATCACTTTATCGATAAGGCCGATGTGGCCAATCAGATCGCCTTCGAAATTCGCCAAGACATGCGGTCAAGGATCGCAGGAATTAAGTCGTTAAGTGCCGATCCAGCAAGCCACTTGGCCGTTGCGATGTGCTTATTCCTTCTTTTGGCTACTGAACAACCAAACAGAGCGCAAATCCTAGTCACATTGATGAACAACCCGACTGATGTGAACTCGCCTATGAATGCACCTGTTCGTTTTACATTACAAAATGGTATAGAAAGTAGCCGCTTTAGGCTGACTTCAATCGAAGCCTCCCTCATTATCATACTAGGTATTGTTTCGGCGGGGATCCGGCACATTATCGAGCAGCCATCGGAGGAGGCAGAATTTCGAGTTGCGGAGCTTGTCGTTCACGCTCTTTGTTCATTGGGGTTGAAGTGGGAAGATGCTCACAAAGTGGTCAACGAGGCGATGCCCTTATGTCGCGGCGCCATATAATTCCAACGTTTTTTATATACTTAACAGCAAATTTGAAACACTTTCGGTAGGTACTAATACGACACTAACAGCTACTAGTCGTTGCAAAGCAGCGGTCACCCAAACTTTGGGAGCGGCTGCTATTGACCTCGATGTCCTTAAAGCCGCGTGTCCGCTTCCCATCCATTTTGGGTAATCCGGTCTTTTCTAAAATTGCGTCTGCTTTCGCGCTTTCAGCAAGCGCGCTGGAATGTCTGCAATTGGGCGCACAGCGGTCCTTCTTTTTGGTATAAGCGAACGACCTGTTGAGCACCGGCATCACACTCCCCCTATCCTCGCAAACTGCACGCACCGCGACCGCATATCGAAATGCCAGCTTAGAAACTGACTGATAGAGTCGACCTGGTCATCGTGACGACCGTGCGGAAAGCTCGCGATCTCAGCCCGAAGATCCTCAAGCCAAGGCGCCCGCTCCGGCAACCACACATGGCCAGCTTCGATACGGGCTGATTGCGCATGCAAACGGGTTATTTTGTCATCCCTTGGCAGGAACGCGGTGGGATAAGGCGTGCCATGATGCTCGGTGCGCAGCTGCTGGATGAGGGATGTGCCTGACCCTTTATCTTCAATGATGATATTGCGGGCGTTCCATTGGGTCGCCAGTTCAACAATACGCCGCTTTAGCGATGGAAAATCTCGCCGCGCCCGATCGACGTCGAGAAGATAAAGGTCACCCCCTGTCACACCCCATGTTGTGCATACGCTAAAGTCATGCTGTTCGTCTGCCTTTGAGGCTGTATCCCATGACTGGCAGATGGACATCGCATGTCGCGGTGGCGGAACCGCGTAGCGCCGGAACCAGGCCCACTTCACAACTTCACCATCGGGCGGAACCGGGCACTGTTGGTACTGCGCCGAGAAGATCGTCGAGCCTAGTGCCAGCTTAAGCCCTTCGAGAACCGCCAGCGTTTCACGCGCGGGGTGGAGGATGTCACCTGCCTTGCGTTCGTGCACCTTGCCTCGTCCTATAGGGACCTGCGCATCCTCCTCGGCAATAGCTGGCAATCTCAGTGTAACCCAATCATCGAGCTCCTCAACATGCCCTGCCAGATCATCCATGTGCAGGCGCTGCTGTACAAGAATGATTGCGTCGTTCGCCTTGTTGTTAAGCCGGGACAGGAGGGTTCGGCTATACCAACCATTCACAGCCTCGCGCTTTGTCTGCGACATCGCATCTTCAGGCTTCAGCGGATCATCAATGATAATGAGGTTACCGCCGCGACCCGTGAGCGTTCCGCCGACGGAGGTCGCATAGCGGTAACCACGCTTGGTGGTTTCGTAGTTTGCTTCCTGGTTCTTGGCAGGGCTTATCCGAGTGTTCGGGAACAGCTCACGGTACCATTGCGCCTGCATTACAGCGCGGCAGTCCCCCGCATGCTTGGCGGCAAGGTCAGCAGAATAGCTCGCCGTGATAATCTTGGCGGTAGGATCATGCCCCAGAAAAAATGCAGGGAAGGCAACGGACGCGCATACGGACTTCAGCGAACGCGGCGGCACTTCAATCCGTAGCCGTTTGATCTTGCCCTGCCGGACCAGTTCCAGATGATGGCAGATTGCCATAAGATGCCAGTTAGGCAAGAACGGCTCGCCTGGACTGACCGTGGCAAACGCCTTCATGACGAACCGGTAAAGGTCCTGACGCAGCAACGCCTGTAGCAGCCGCGGATCATGCCCTATCATTGCTGGTCTCCGGAAGGTCAATAAGCCCTGCGCTGGCCAGGATCGCGATGTCTTCTGCTGCCATCAGCCCATGATCTGCAGTGCTTTCTGCATCGGGGATATGTGCAGCCCTCAGCGACAGCAGTATCTGAAGGGCCCTCAGATCTCCGCCAAGCGCCTTTTCACGTAACCGCAAAAGCAATGCGGTTTCAGAACTTACGCGTTTGCGTTTTCCATTGGCCGTAATGGTTACCTTCTGTGCCAGCACTTCGGCAACAAGGCTCGCCATGTTGCGCTTACCCCGAGGGCGACCTTTGGGATTGCCCGACTGCCCTTTTTTGAACTGACTGTGCTTGGGCGGCTTACCATATCCAACCGCGTCCTGATCACTCCGCCCTTGTTCATTGGAAGCATCAGTCATGATTACCTCCCTTGACGGCCAACTGTTCACGCGCTGTGAACGCTTCACCTGTTTCAACAAGCACAGGCATCTGCCCGAAGGCGTTCAAGAAGCGGCGCAGGATCACGTCACAATAAAGCGGATCAAGCTCAAGAAGCCGCGCCGTGCGCCCGCTATGCTCTGCTGCGATCAACGTAGTTCCAGATCCGCCAAAACCATCCAAGACAATATCATCCCGGTCGCTGGCATCTTTCAGGATATCGCTAATCATTTCCGCAGGCTTGACCGTGGGGTGCCAGCCCAGTTCCTCTGAACGCGCGTTCGAAAAACTGTTTGCACCTGCATGGTTCCAGACATTGGAACGGTGCCGACCATTACTGCCAAGCTCAACATTGTTCACGTGCGGCCGCTTCCCCTTTTTGAACACAGCCACCAACTCATGTTGGGACCTGTAGAGCGATCCCATGCCCGCATTGCTCTTGGCCCAGACACACAGGTTGAGCCAGTCGTCATAGACTGCCCTGCCCGCACCCAGAAGTTCGGGTAGATGCCGCCAATCCATAAACACATAATGCAGTGAACCGTCGCGGCTGACTTTGGCCATTGCGGCAAGGGATTGCTCAAGAAAGCGCGTGAACGCCGCTTCGCTGAGTTCGCCACAGCCTTGCACAAACTCACGGTGCCGAACCTTGCCGAGGCCAGAAACATGGCCTGCGATGGGAACATTGTAAGGCGGGTCGGTAACGATCAGCCGCGCTTTCTCGCGCCCCATAAGATGTTTGTAACTCGCATGATCGAGCGCATCGCCGCACAGTAGCCTGTGCCGTCCAAGTTGCCATAGGTCCCCTGGCCGGCAAACTGCCGGTCCAGTTTCGATAACCGGCACGTCATCCTCGGTCACCGGGCTATCGCCAGCATCCATGATGAGTTCAATTTCACGTAGGTCGAAGCCTGTTAGCGTTATATCAATTTCAAAATCACTAAGCTCGCCAAGTTCCAAAGCTAACAGCTCTTTGTCCCAACCAGCTTTTTCGGCGAGCCGGTTGTCGGCAAGCACATAAGCGCGCTGCTGTTGTGGGCTCAGCCAGTCGATCTGTAGTGTTGGCACTTGTGTAAGGCCGAGTGTTTGCGCAGCTGCCAGGCGGCCGTGACCGGCAATAACCTGTCCACTACCGTCGACCAGCACAGGATTGGTAAAACCGAAGGCACGAATGCTATCGGCAATCAGGCGAAGCTGCTTCTTGGAATGGGTCCTTGCATTACGTGCCGCTGGACGCAGCTTATCGATACTAATGAGCTTTGGTTGGGGAAGCTTTATTGCGGGGATTTCAGATTGAGTATGCATGATGATTCACCTTATTCATCAGGTTGATGGAGCAAGGAGATCGGCTCTGCCATGGCCACATAGCGTGCGGGCACAGCCCTTGGTGCACGCAATACGGCGCGATCTCGAACGTAGGGATGTTTGAGGCTCAGCCTCGGTTTTGGGGCTCTACCCCGGTTTTGCGGCTCCACCGCGAATTGGGTCAGGCTCTGCCGTTTCCAACTCATCCATTTTTGATGAACAAAAGAACAATAAAGGAACAAATCTAAGTGCGCAAGGGTGAGAAGATAAAAAAATTCCTGATACTTGGCTTCCCCACCCTGATCCGCGTTCTGAATTTCCTGATATGGCGATTTAATTCCCTGTTACGTTGCTTAGGGAATTTTCTAATCAAACATCTGGATAACCATGGCTTTGCAGGCCACCCGAAATGTAGGCTGCACAATATTTTGGATATTTTCCCTGCAAATTCCCGTTAAACAAGGAATATCATACCTGAGACCACATCGAGCAGGACTGCGTGCTGCGCCATAAAATCAATGACTTCGCCGCATGATTCTTGGCAACAAAGCCAAGGCGTAACGCTAGCAATCACATAGCAAGTAATGGATGTCCGAAGGCTCGAGAAACCCAACAAATGCACTTGCAGATATTGGGTTCAATCAAACAGGCAGCAGGCCAGATCACTGGTCATTCTGCCTTCGCCTGTTGCTCCCAGTCTTGCTTGATCTGCGCAAGCAGTTTGATGGCGGGGTTATCATCGCTTCGATTATGCGGGTCATTGGCCAGCGGCAATAATGTCCGATAAGCTATCGCGTATTTTTCTTCGGCGATAAGTTGTTGCGTTAGCTCCCAACGAACGTTTTTGTCATAGGGCGCGAGTTGTAATGCGCGCTCAAGACCATGCGCTGCAACGTCGGTAATACCATCACCGGCTGATTTCAGGCTACGGTAATAATAGATCAACGGAATGGGGTGATCGACCTCGACCCTGTTTAGGGCAGTAATGGCCTTGCGCGTCCGCTTCCAGGCAGCATCCGGATTATCGGAATTTTCTGCAAGGCGCGACAGCGCAAATATTTTTTGCACATGCGCGTTTACAGAAGCGGGGTCAGCCGCCAGCGCCTTGTCGGCCATTTGCACCGCAACTGCATCATTTCCCGCGTCATGCTCTGCTTCGGCCAATGCTGCCAAAACAAATGGATCGTTGGGATAGCTGCGCGCAATGTTTTGTGCCTGCGGCAGAAGCGTCTTGGCCGTTTCCGCCGTAACCCCGCGCTTTGATGCCAAAACGACTGGCATGATCGCCGCTTCGGCGTCGCGCATTTTACGTACTGTGATCGCACCCACTGTCAGCTTCTCGCCCGGAATGGGGACATATCTCAAGCGCGGTCTTTTAAGATAGGCATCTATTTCTTTTTCAAGCTGATTAAGGTCGCCAAATGCCGTTTTTGCAGCGTCCAGTTCCGTCGCGCCATTGGCAAGCGCTACCTGGTAGTTCATGAGCTGACGCGGTCGGTTCCCGCTCAACAGAAAATAATGGTACAACAGCCAGCTGCGGCCGTAAAATTCATCATAAACGCCATCCCTCGGCCTTTTATAAGCGCTGGCGTCTAACAATGCCTGAATAGGAACATTCCTGGCCAGCGCCAGCTCGGCGGCGCGGTGATGTGCTGGCAGCCCCAGTCCAACATCGCCGTTTTTTTCAAATCGCGCGGTTGAAAAAAATTCTGCGAAGCCCTCACTTAGCCAACGGGGTGTCGACCATTGGTTCGTGCTGTTCATGACGTGGTGGGCATATTCATGAAGGAGCACTTGTTCGCTCTGGGAAACGTCAGCGCCTTCACTGTCCACCCTTGCGGTAAACGCTACTGAGCCGCCGGCCCTTGGCTGATAAAAGCCAAGTAAGAAACCGGTTTTGTCGCCTGCTAGCTTTCGCACTTGGCGGGAGCTTCGAACAACGTAGATTGTTACCCGGTTCGAGGGACTGACCTTTTGGGCTTCGCGCCCGAGAATATATTGCATGGCGGCATGAAACCGCTCCAGCCGTTCGGCGAATTCCCGCGTGTCCTTTTCATTCTGGTCCGCGATCACCAGAAAATGGTCACTGCTCGCCTCATGCCATTCGGCATAGGCTTGCCCCGGAATGAGTAACGTCATTGGGAAAAGTGCGAGACCCGTAACTTTTATCATCATCAACCACCCATGGCATTCTGTTTTCAAAGATTGCATCACGAAACAGTTTTCCTGTTTCCATTTCCGGGTGTGATGCGTGCGGGATATCGTGCCAAGTCGGCTGCTTCGTATACGAACCGTTCGTATAGGTTCGTCGCGAATCTGCGGATCAGGGAATGTGTTTATCCCGCATGAGGGGTTCACTACGATGCTGCGGCAGGGCGACAAATGAAGGCGCGCGGTTAGTATCGAATACAACGATCTGAGAGATTTGCGCATTTTTGCGCGTCACGCGTTATCCGCCTGGTTGGCTAGCGGTTGCTTTGGCTCCAAAGATCAGAGCAATAGCCGTTCCAGCAACCACATCGAGGCGATGGCACCGATGGCGTAGCTTGAGACGCGGATCGCAGGCCGCGTCCAATTCGGCTGGAGCCTGCGCACAGCCCAGAGCAACCCAAGGGTTGCCGCGACAATCAACAATTGTCCAGCCTCGACGCCCAGATTGAAGGTAAGCAGCGCTGTCGGCACATCGCTTTCAGGTAAACCGATTTCCTTGAGTGCGCCTGCAAATCCAAAACCGTGCAGCAGGCCGAACAAAAACGCGACCGCCCAAGGCAAACGCTCCGAGAGCCGCGGCGCACCCTCTTTCTTTTTTACAATCTCCACAGCGAGAAACACGATGGAGAGCGCGATAATCGCTTCTACCGGACGCTGTGGCAGGCCCAAAAAGCCGAGTGTTGTGCCGATGAGGGTGATGGAGTGGGCAACGGTGAAAGCGGTCACCGCCATCGCTATCGTGCGAAACCCAGTCAGGAGCAGCACGAGCGACATCACAAACAGCAAATGGTCATAGCCAAAAAGGATATGCTCCACGCCAATCACGAAATAGGTGCGCGCGACCTGCCATGCGTCGGGCTTTGCTGCGATTTCGACGGCGGGTTCGGCGGCGGTTAGCCGCAAGGCTTGCACCGGACGGCCTAGCGGCGCAACGCGCACCAGTACATCGGTTTGCGCGGCGGAGAAGTTGGACAGTCCAATCGCATGCCCCGCCACCGCCCCTTTGCAAGAGACCGCAAAGGTGGAGATCACCGCCATCTCGCCCAATTCGCGCTGCGGATCGCCCTTGGCGGTGCAGCCCTTGGGCAAGACCGGCTGCGTTGCAGGGGTTACCCCGCCGCGCATTGGAGCCTTCCAGATCAGCGTCCAGTCTATGTCGGTCTTTTGTGTGAATTCCAGATAGCCGGGGCGCAATTCATCGGCACGCGCGGGTTGCGCGATCAGGAAAGGCGTTGCCAGCGCAAACCAAACCCAGCGGATCATGGCTTGGCAATCTTGATAGTGTAACCATCGAGTAGCGTCTGATAGGCCTTGGCTTCGCGGTCCTTTACCGTTTGTGCGCGCCAGTCATTTTCCAGCTGCTGCCGGACATCCGCAAGCTTGGGCTCGGAGGGCGTTTGCACTGCACGGATACGGACAAGATGCAGCCCGAAGCCCGACGAGACCGGGCCAGACCAAGCGCCAGCCTTCAAGCCCGCCAGAGCAGCGGCGAACGCATCACCAAAGTCCGAAGCAATCTGTGCGCGATCGACATTGTCGGGGCTACGCGGCAGCGAGATTGCATCCCCCAGATTTTGCCAGTCTGCGCCATTTTTTAGGCTCTCCAATATCTGCTTGGCACGGCTAGGCGCGGCGGCTGCATCCTGCGTGCCCAGATAAATCTGGTCAAAGCTGTATCGTGCGTCCTGAGCATAAGTTTGCGGACTTTTGTCTAGGAGCGCCTGCAAGGTCGCATCACTAGGTACTTCGTTCTCAAGTTCTGAAGTCGCAAGAAATTCCATTTTTGATCTTATGCGGCGGCGGATGATGGGATCATCTTGTTCCAGACCGAGCCGGAGCCCCTCACGGTAATAAATTTCTTCCTTCACGAAATCCCGGATTAGCGCGTCTAGCTCGGACTGCGACGGCGGGCGCTGCCAACTCTGCGTCCAGCTTGCCGCCAGTCGCCCCACCTGTTCCTCGGTAATGGTAATCGTCCGGCTTTCTGGATCAACAGCATCGCCGCGCCACGCAAAAAACAGAAAGAGTGCAAGGCCTGCTAACAGGAAATGAACCAACGGCTCCTTAAATGCGGCGCCAAGCCGCTCATTCATGCGCATATCTCTACCTTTGGCGAATACCATATGGGGGCGGTATAAGCGCGCTCATGCAACTTTGCCACAACGCGATCAGGCAGTGCATATTTATACCTAACCGCATCGACCCAGCGCTTCACGACCTGTATGCGGCCAAGATTGGCGCCATGCCATAGGGCGTCGGCCGACTATCGGGAGCGCAAGGACACGCAATATTTTATCGAAATGGAGGTGAATGACACCCTTTGGTGGATGCGGTTGAATAAGCGTTCAATGTTTGATATCTCCTCTTATGCAAGAGATTCGAAATGATCGTCGCCAACATATTATCGCCTCGGCTATCTGTATTTTGGCTGAAAATGGAATAGTTGAATTTACGTTCAACAAAGTTGCGCACCATGCCGGGATCTCGGCAGCTTTGATCGTTCATTATTTTGCGAGCAAAGAAGCCCTTCTTGAGGCCGCTTTCCGCTCCGTAGTGCGTCAATTGAACAATCAGGCGACGGCGCGTCTCCGGCTCGCTGCAGGGCCCCGCGCGCGGATACAGGCGCTGGTGGACTCCCATTTGGGGCATAATGATTTTTCCGAAGAAACCGCCCGGGTTTGGCTATCTTTCTGGGGACAGGCGCTGCATGTTCCGCAACTGGCGCGCGTACAGCGTGCACATCAACAGCGCATGTTGTCGAATTTGAAGTTTGACCTGCGGCAGATTGTCGACGCACAGGACGTATCCCCGATGGCGGACACCATCGCCGCGATGATCGACGGTGTTTGGTTGCGCGCCGCGATGAATGGCGGCGTGGCGCTGCAGAACGGGTTGGCGCGCGACCTGATATTTGATTTCATCGCGCGCAACCTGAAGGACACCCTGCCCTCGCATGTCGCCACAAGCTTTGACACGATCAATCCAGCGACAGGGCAGCTGCTCGCAACAATCCGCATCGATGGACAGGCAGAGGTCGATAAGGCTGTGGCCCGCGCAGCTGAGGCGCAAAAGCTTTGGGCCAAAACGCCGGGCGTTGAACGCGGACGTATCCTTCACCGCGCCGCCGCCCTGCTTGTTGAACGCAATGACGTGCTCGCGCGACTTGAAGCGCAAGATACAGGCAAGCCTATTCAAGAAACCATTGCTGTTGACGTCTTATCCGGCGCGGACTGTATCGAATATTATGCGGGCCTTGCGCGCACCATCGCAGGTGAACATCACGATCTTGGCACCGGCGCGTTCGGCTATTCCCGGCGCGAGCCTTTAGGCGTTGTCGCAGGGATTGGCGCGTGGAACTATCCCATTCAGATTGCTTGCTGGAAATCAGCACCCGCACTGGCTTGCGGCAACGCTATGATCTTCAAGCCAGCCGAGCTGACCCCCCTGACCGCGATTGAGCTCGAAAAAACCTATCGTGATGCGGGCCTTCCCGATGGGTTGTTTCAGGTCGTGCAAGGCAAAGCCGACACCGGCCGATTGCTC
>JBEDET010000069.1:0-10031 GCA_041175505.1 Pseudomonadota bacterium | reverse complement strand
CATGATTGGCGCACCAGACATTTTGCCAGCAAGCTTAAGGAACGCGATTACCGATCCGGAGAATGTAATCGCACCAATAGCAATACCAAGGCCCATTTCAACGCGGCTAACAGGGTTAATCAAGCCATCCGCGCCGTTGATGCCAAATGCTTCCGGGTTAAGAAAAGCAGCCGCGGCAACAAGCACTGCGGCCATACCGACAAGGCTGTGAAACGCGGCCACCAGTTGCGGCATATCCGTCATCGCAATCTTGCGTGCGGTCACCCATCCGATGCCGCCACCGATAACAATTGCGCCCAAAATCTCGGGCAGTGACGCGACTTCGTGCGTGACCAAGGTCGTGACCACGGCAATCAGCATGCCGGCCATGCCAAAACGGTTGCCCTGCTGTGATGTCGCTGGTGAAGAAAGCCCGCGCAAAGCGAGGATGAAAAAGACGCCCGATATCAAATAAGCGAGCATCACCCATGCGGGAGGAGCAGCATGTTCCAACTTAACGCTCCTTTTTCTTGTACATTGCGAGCATGCGCGCGGTAACCGCAAAGCCACCAAAGATATTCACGCT
This sequence comes from Pseudomonadota bacterium, assembly GCA_041175505.1. GTDB lineage: Bacteria > Pseudomonadota > Alphaproteobacteria > Sphingomonadales > Sphingomonadaceae > Sphingorhabdus_B. Next base: position 9,466 of record JBEDET010000069.1, on the reverse strand, counting down.
TGCCAGCGCAACCGCAATCAGACCAAGCCATTTTGCGGTCGGCGAACCACCCGCTGCCGACGCGATCAGAGCGCCCACAATGATAACCGAAGAAATTGCGTTCGTAACCGCCATCAACGGCGTGTGCAGTGCCGGTGTAACCGACCAAACGACATAATAGCCCACGAAACACGCCATCACGAAGATGGATAAAATTGAAATGAAGTCCATGGTGCCCCCTTACGCCAACAGGCGATCATTCACGACCTTGCCATCTTTGGTCAGGCGAATGGCTGCGGTAATTTCGTCGTCATCAGGCAATATTGGTCTGCCTGCTTCCTTGTCCCAAAACGCGGATAGGAAGTTGTACAAATTGCGCGAAAACAGTGCGGATGTATCCGCGGCCAAATGCGCTGGTGTGTTTGAGTAGCCGACAATCTTGACGCCGTGCTTAACGACGATCTCGTCGGGTTTTGACCCTTCGACATTGCCACCTTGGGCAACGGCGAGGTCGAATATCACCGAGCCCGGCTTCATCGTCGCAATCTGCGCATCCGAAATAAGGCGAGGTGCCGGACGACCTGGAATTAACGCGGTCGTGATGACGATATCTTGCTTCGCGATATGTGCGGACACAAGCTCGGCTTGCGCCGCCTTATATTCGTCGGACATTTCGGTCGCATAACCACCAGCGCCCTCACCTTCGATACCGGCGACATTCTCAACGAATATTGCCTTGGCCCCGAGCGATTCGATCTGTTCTTTCGTCGCGGAACGGACGTCGGTTGCCGAAACCTGCGCACCTAAGCGACGCGCTGTTGCAATGGCCTGAAGCCCAGCAACGCCTACACCCATGATGAATGCTTTGGCCGCACTTACTGTGCCAGCAGCCGTCATCATCATTGGAAAGGCGCGGCCATATACCGACGCGGCTTCGATCACAGCCTTGTAACCCGACAGGTTCGACTGCGACGACAATATGTCCATCGACTGCGCGCGCGTGATGCGCGGCATGAATTCCATGGCAAGCGCATCCACGCCAGCCTTCGCATAGGCATCAACGCGGGACCGCTGACCAAATGGATCAAGTCCCGCAACCAGCCAAGCACCCGCCTTCATACCAACCAAGGCCTTGGGGTCAGGCCCCTGAACGCCAAGGATGATGTCAGCGTCCTTTAGAACGGAAGACAGGCTTCCGACCGAAGCGCCTGCGCTTTCATAATCGCTGTTACCGATAGAGGCCGAGGCCCCGGCGTCATTCTCGACGGAGACCGATGCCCCCAATGCGATGAATTTTTTCACCGTTTCAGGCGATGCGGAAACCCGCGTTTCGCCTGGAGCGGTCTCTTTCAGTACAGCGATCTTTACCACTTAAGCCGCGCGGCTAGCGATGATGAGAACCACCAAAGCGGTGACAACAACGGCGGCGACAGTGCCCCATTTGAACAATGCGATAAAACCGGCATAGGTGTCTTTTGCAGGTCCCAGGTCGTGATCTTGTGCCAAAACAGCCTCCATATAAACTTTTATTACGTTGCAGCCTTAACTTGTGATTTTCCAATGCTCAAGCGGCATGGACAAAGAAAATACATGCGCTGCTTGATCGGGTCTTTACCCATTTGCCTTATCACTAGCCCCAATGAACATTGGCGGACAGTGAATGCAGGAAAGAGAAACCAGATTGTTGATGCTTGTCGATGATGATCCTGCCCAATGCAGGTTGGTGTCGGCTATCGCATCACGCGCCGGATGGAGAACGGTTTTTGCACGTGATGCAGAAACCGCGATCGCGATGCTTGGCACGCAAGATGGCATGATGTTGGACGCTATCATCTTGGATCAATGGGTCCCGGGAACGGATTCTGCCTCGCTGATTTCGGAACTCAAATCGCGTCGCCCTGCACTTCCGATCCTGTTGATGACGTCAAACAGCTCGAACGAAGCGGCCATCGATGCCATGCGCGCCGGTGCGTCTGACTATATCATTAAGCCCGTCGTCCCCGAACGCCTGATTGCCGCGCTCAGCATGGCTGCGGATAAAAGCAAAGAATTGGGAGAGCTTCACCCGCTGACCGAGAAAATAACCCAGCAATTGGCGTTCGAAGAAATCATCGGTTCTGCGCCAGCAATTCGCACAGCGCTGGCCATTGCCGCAAAAGCCGCACGCAGCCGTGCACCGATCTTTATCGAAGGTGAGCATGGGGTGGGCAAAGAGGTCGTGGCCGACGCCATCCAAGCCGCAAGCCCGCGCGCGAAGCTTCCCTATCTCAAAGTCAATTGCGGCGCGATTGCATCCAATCTGCTCGACTCTTTATTATTCGGGCATGAAAAAGACGCGTTCGCGGGCGCCTTTGACCGCCGCATTGGCATATTTCAGCAGGCTGAAGGCGGGACGGTGTTTCTGGATGAGGTGGATTTGCTGCCCCCCGAAACACAGATTAGGTTGGTTCGCCTCCTCACCCAAGGAGAAATTTCCCCTCTGGGTGCTGCGCATAGCTATCGCATTGATGTCCGCATTCTGTCGGCCAGCAACGCGTCATTGGCAGACAAATTGGCCGACGGTCAATTTCGCGAAGACCTATATTATCGATTGAATGTGGTGCAGCTGACCATTCCGCCCCTGCGCGAACGGACATCCGACATACCCGCACTCGCCCGTCATTTTCTCGGTCGCATGGCCAGCCAGCCCGGGCTTCGCAGCCTTGGCATCACCGATGAGGCATTGACCATGCTACGTGGCTACAACTGGCCGGGCAATGTCCGGCAGCTGCAAAGCGCGCTGTTCCGCGCCGCAGTCCTGTGCGAACGTGACGCGCTTACGCCGGAAGAATTTCCCCAAATATCAGCGGCTGTTGGCGTGCCGGGCTATGTTGGATCGGGCGGTGCGGGCACCAATGACGGCATCGGCGTGACGCTGTACGAAAACGACGGCAATATGCGTCCGCTCGAAGAAATCGAAGCGGACGTTATCCGGCTGGCCATAGGCCATTATCGCGGCAGAATGACCGAAGTCGCCCGCCGCCTCGGCATTGGACGCTCGACCCTGTACCGTAAGCTCGCCGACCTTGGGATCAGCGACGCTGCTTAAGCGTTTTTGCCGAGCAACGCCTGCGTAACCCAAAATCCAGCAAGCGACGCAGAACCGGTCAAAAACGTGCCCCAGATGATGTCAAGTATGGTGACTTTGGTGCTCCACACTTTCAATGTGGCAAAGTTCGTCAGATCATAAGTCATATAGCAAAAGAAGCCGAGCATCGCGCCCCACAGCAATGCGGTTTGCCATTTGCCCGAATGCAGCGCAGGTCCAACGGCAAAGATCATCATGCCCAATATATATAATGTATAGAATATGATGGCCGGCCCCATGCGGAACCCGCCCTTCATCAGCAGCTCACCAATCTCTGGCTGGTAAAGCCGCGTATACATGTTGCGCAGCCAAATGCTGTCGATCATCGCGAACGCAAGCCCCGTGGCGATGTAACCTATTATATATTTTAAGAGCATATCGTTTCCTCCCTAAATCTGGTCCTTTTTTGCGCGAAGGCACCCGCGTCAACAAGACAGCCAAATAACGGTAGCTTAGGCGCTCGCGGTCAACGCCGCATCGCGCATTCCGCGCCATACCTGCACGGCTTGCACCGTTTCAGCGGCGTCATGCACCCGAATGATGTGCGCGCCTTGTTCGACCGCCTTCATCGCCAGAAAAATGGACCCACCCAAACGGTGCTGCGCATCCGCTTCATTGGACAGCGCGCCGATCATCCGCTTCCTGCTCGCGCCAAACAATATCGCGCAGCCCAGTCCGTGATAGACAGACAGATTGTTAATGATCGCAAGATTTTCGGCCAGCGACTTGCCAAAGCCAATGCCCGGATCGACCAGTATTTTGTCGCGCTTAATGCCCGATGCTTCAACCGCAGCGATGCGTTGTTCAAGCCAATCAAAAACGTCTAAAACGACGTCGTCATAGACCGCGTTTTTATGCGGGTCACTGCTCTGGCTAGGCGCGTGCATCAGAACAACGGGAACATCGCTGGCGCGCGCTACTTCCAACGCACGATCGTCAAAGAGCAATGCAGAAATGTCATTAATCATCGCCGCGCCAGCGCGGACAGCGCCCTCCATGACTGAGGCTTTGCGGGTGTCGATAGAAACCGCAGTCCCTGCCCCCGACAATCTACGTACAAGCGGTTCTACCCGGGCAAGTTCATCGCCTTCCCACACCAGTGGCGCGCCGGGGCGTGTGGATTCTCCGCCAATGTCGATAATCGAAGCCCCCGCGCTCGACATCGCAAAGGCAGCTTCGGCGGCGACTTCTACGTCAACATTCTTCCCACCGTCTGAGAAGCTATCGGGCGTGGCGTTAATGATGCCCATCACATGCGGCTGATCCAGCCTGATGGTCCGCGCACCCATGTGCAGTGCTGGCCGGGCTGCCGTGATGCGCTCGAATAATATCGCCGCCTTTTGCTGCTCTGCATCAGGAAGTCCGGCCGCAAACTTGTCCCATTGGCTGACGGAAACCATCTGCCGCTGCGTTGACGATGCGGTTCGCTGGATAACTTCAAACTGCGAGAACCACAGCATATGGCCTGCGAGCCGCAAGCATTCACCTTCGTGCCGCTGAGGACTTTCCACAAAGCCGGTGGGACGAAGATAGATTTTGTTCATGGTTCCGTTGCGAGCAAATAGGTCTGGCGGAGGTCGTCAATCGGCTTCAACGCGCCGTCCGGCGCGGCATAATGCCAATAGGTCCATCCATTGCAGCTTGGTGCATTTTGAATGGTGGAGCCAACCTTATGGATGGAGCCATCAACGGCACCGCACAGGATCGAACCATCCGCACGAACAACGGCTTCAAAATTACGCTTACGGTCAAAGATTTTCGTGCCGGGATTCAGATAACCGGCCTCAACCAATTGGCCAAAGGCGACCTTTGGTGCAGACTTTGGCGACTGCATGGTTTTGATGGCGCTTTCGTCCAACGGCAGTGCGGCGGCGATGCGCTCTTCAGCAACTTCGCAATAAACAGATTCGCGTTCACAACCGATCCAGTCACGACCCAAACGGCGCGCAACCGCGCCAGTTGTGCCTGTGCCAAAAAACGGATCAAGCACGACGTCGCCCGGTTTCGTGCAGGCGAGCAATATGCGGTACAGCAAAGCCTCTGGCTTTTGCGTTGGGTGCGCCTTGGTACCATTGCGCTTCAACCGTTCTTGTCCGCCGCAAATGGGGATCAACCAGTCAGAACGCATCTGAAGTTCATCGTTTAAAGTCTTCATTGCACGATAGTTGAATGTGTATTTCGACTTCTCGCTTTTCGATGCCCAGATCAATGTTTCATGGGCATTGGTGAAGCGCGTGCCTTTAAAATTGGGCATCGGGTTGGACTTGCGCCAGACGATATCGTTCAAAATCCAATATCCGGCGTCTTGCACAGCGGTGCCGACGCGGAAAATATTGTGATAGCTGCCGATCACCCACAATGAACCATCGGGTTTCAAAATGCGCCGCGCCTCCGCAAGCCATTCGCGGGTGAACTTGTCGTAAATCGCAAAGCTGGCAAACTTGTCCCACTCATCATTTACGGCATCAACCTTGCTATTGTCGGGACGCAGCAAATCCCCGCCGAGCTGAAGATTATAGGGCGGGTCAGCGAAGACCATGTCGATGGAGCAATCGGGCAACGAACGCATGGCTTCGATGCAGTCCATGCGCAAAATCTGGTTCCGCGGCAGGTCATGGACCTCAACCGGCTTCGACGTTACTGCTGGCCTGATTTTCTCGATGACGCCCACGGCTCACTCCTCAAAACTGAATGAAGCTGCGATGAGTCAGCGCGGGGGCAACGTCAAGGACGTTCATAACATAAGGATTCATGCCGAGTCGCACGATCTAGGGTCATTTAGATGGAACGAAAGGAGTCCGGCACAAGATATGGAGTCTGGCGATTCCCACACGACTCAACCGGTAGTGGTGTTGCCCGAATGACTCACTGGCACAAAAAACTCACAGCAAAAGCATTTGTGACACGGGCGCGAAGCTTTTGCGGTGCAGCGGCGTTGGTCCGTGCAAACGCAAGGCGGCCAAATGGTCCGGCGTTCCGTACCCCTTGTTCCGTTCCCAACCATAATGTTGATGCTGCTGCGCCGCTTCGCACATCATACGGTCGCGATGTTCTTTCGCGATGATGGACGCCGCAGAAATGCAGGGCTCAAGGGCATCGCCGCTAACAATGGCCCGCGCATTCCAACGCCATTCGGGCCGACGGCCCGACGGCGTCATATTGCCGTCGACAAGCACCTCAGTCGGATCGCTCCCAATTTTAGCACACAAGCCCTCAACGGCGCGCGTCATCGCCAACATCGTCGCGCCGAATATGTTCAACCGGTCGATGTCATCAACATCCACAATGCCTACCGCCCACTGGCACCGGCGCTTTATCGTTTCTTCCAACTCGGCACGGCGCGCGGCGCTTAGTTTCTTGCTGTCATCCAATCCAGACGGGCGCGGTTTGCATAGCAATACCGCGGCCGCCACCACTGGCCCAGCAAGTGGTCCGCGCCCGGCCTCATCAACCCCGAAAATCATATACGCCAGGCGGGATATCGCCGGTTCTCGCCGGCATGATACAGGCACACCATATTTCCGGCAGGATCAAGCAGCCGCGCCTCGCGCCAGCCCCAGCTTTCGTCCTGCGGCATCTGTTCGAAAACATATCCTTGGCTGGTGAGTTCCGTCACCCATGCATCCAACCGCTTGCTTTCAAAATAGACTATAGTCGATGTTGCGCAGTCATCATGTTGATGGATCGAAAAAGTAACACCATTGGGCATTTCAAACCGCGCGTAGCCATTGTCCGGGCTGTCGACGATCTGTTGAAGACCGAGCGCTTGGTAAAAATCGACCGAGGCCCTGTAATTGCGGCAACCAACGGTGACGTGATTGAGCGATGGCCCGGCGACCATTGCATCTTCGCGCACGGCTTGGTGCCCCATGGGCCCGTGACCTTGGCCAAGCCCGGGCGCGTCGAGGAGCGCCAAGCGCACGAACACGCGCGCACGTTCAATGGCAGGAATGAGCTCCATTCCCTGCCCCAACCCCGTCGCAATGGCCGTTGCTAACGTGCAACCCGTTCCGTGGGTACTGCGCGTTTCAATCCGCGCGTCACTCCAGCTTTCGCTTTGGCCCGGCGCAAGATGCAGTTCATCCACAATCTGGTCGCCATCCGCATGCCCGCCTTTGATAAGCAACGATATGCGCCGCTCCAGCAAGCTATCCTTCCCGCCGAGCGCCTGCAGTTCAGGCAAATTGGGCGTCGTCAGCGTCGCAAGCCGCATAAGCCGTTCAAATGCGGAGATGGTATCGGCATCCGCGAGCACAGCGCCACTGGTCGCCACCATCACAGGGTCGAATATGATGGGACATGACAGCTCCGAAAGACTGTCTGCGACGGCATGTGCCGTGGCCGCATTTCCAATCATACCGATTTTTACAGCATCCACGCCAATATCGCTGACAACGGCCGCGATTTGATCAATGACCATCTGCGTCGGCACCATATGCACCGCATCGACACCCAGCGTGTTCTGCGCAGTGATTGCCGTAATCGCAGTCATCGCATGCCCGCCGAGCATGGTTACCGTCTTAATATCCGCCTGAATACCAGCACCGCCGCCGCTGTCGGACCCAGCGATGATCAGTATGCGCGCGGGTGCGTTGTGAGGCATCAGGCCGCAGCCGCCCTCACAGCGTCGCATATGCCGTCAACGATCCGCTCGACTTGTGCCGCGTCATCTCCCTCCGCCATCACGCGGATGACGGGTTCAGTGCCCGACGGGCGGATGACCAGCCGGCCCGTGCCAGCCAATTCGGCTTCAGCATCGGCGATAACCTGCTGAACGTGCACGTCCTCCAAAGGCTTGCCACCCGAAAAGCGGACGTTCTTCAAAAGCTGTGGCACCGGATCGAACAGATGCAGCACTTCACTGGCTGGCTTCCCGCTCTCGACGAGCTGCGCCAATACTTGAAGCGCAGCAATCGTGCCGTCGCCTGTCGTCGCATGATCCAAAAGGATCATATGCCCCGATTGTTCGCCACCGACGTTAATGCCATGCTTGCGCATTTCTTCGAGGACATAACGGTCACCCACCTTTGCACGGATGAGTTTTAAATGCTGGCTCTCCAAATAGCGCTCGAGCCCAAGGTTCGACATCACGGTCGCAACGATACCGTCGCCCGTAAGTTTGCCCGCGCGGTTCATCGCGCAGCCAAGCAGCGCCATGATCTGGTCACCGTCGACCACTTGGCCATGTTCGTCGACAACGATCAATCGGTCGGCATCGCCGTCAAGCGCAATCCCAATATCCGCGCCTGAAGCAACAACGGTTTCCTGAAGCGTGGCAACATGCGTTGACCCAACCTTGTCGTTGATGTTCTTGCCATTCGGTTCAACCCCGATTGAGGTGACCTTGGCACCCAGCTCCCAAATGGCAGTTGGCGCAACCTGATACGCCGCGCCATTTGCGCAATCGAGCACGACATGTAATCCATCAAAACGGATATGCTCTGGCACCGACGCCTTCACGGCATGGATATACCGTCCACGGCTGTCCTCAATACGGCGTGCGCGCCCAATATCCGGGGCGTCAGCAAGCGTCAGCTTCTCGTCCAGCAACGCCTCAATCGCCAGCTCATCGGCATCCGATAACTTATATCCATCGGGCCCAAACAGCTTAATACCATTGTCTTCATAAGGATTATGGCTGGCAGAGATCATCACGCCAAGGTCTGCGCGCATGGACCGCGTCAGAAGCGCAACGGCGGGGGTCGGAATCGGACCGAACTGGACCACATCCATGCCCACGCTGGTAAATCCGGCCACGAGCGCATTTTCGATCATATAGCCCGAAAGGCGCGTATCTTTCCCGATGACGACCCGGTGCTTATGCCCACCGCGCAGGAAATGCGTGCCTGCCGCTTGACCGACCCTCATCGCCATTTCCGGTGTCATAGCGCCCGTATTGGTGCGCCCTCTGATACCATCCGTCCCGAAATATTTGCGCGCCATTTTGCTTCCTGCCGTTCTGCGGTTCACGTTGTGAATTTCCACGCTGCTAAGCCTCTCCCTTGCATAGGGAGCGATGGGCTGGCAAGACCCGATCCTATGTCAAACGCTACCCGTATTCTTATCGCCCTTGTTATTGGCCTTGCCCTCGGCATTTTCGTGACCGCGCTATCACCCGCCGCTGGCGAAAAGCTGGATTTGATCCTCGATATTGTGGGAACATTATGGCTCAACGGCCTTCGCATGACTGTTGTTCCGTTGGTGGTCGCATTGGTTATCACTGGAATAGTTACAAGCGCGGAAGCCGCGCGGGCCGGGCCGATGGCCGCACGTACCATCAGCTGGATAGTCGTGATGATGTTCATGTCGGCTACGTTGGGCGCGCTGTTGACGCCAATGGTGCTTTCACTTTGGCCCATG
>JBEDET010000068.1:0-10438 GCA_041175505.1 Pseudomonadota bacterium | reverse complement strand
CGGTGGGCATGGGGCGGGCATCGGCCTATCGCTTGCGCGAACGGGCAGGGGCGGCTGGCTTTGCCGAGGCGTGGGACATTGCGATTGCCTGCGGCGCGGACCTGCAATTTCACACCGCGCTGGATCAGGCGATTAACGGCGTCACCACGGTGCGCGTGATGCGTGGCGGCACGGTTGAGGTGGTGAACGCGCCCGACCGTAACATTTTGAACGCGGCGTTATTGCCCAAAACGCGCCTGTCTGCGGCGCTTTCGGCGCAGGCGCGCGCGGTTAAAGCGACAAGGGAGACATAAATAATGCGCAATGCGGTCGCTTTTGTCGCTTTTGGCGTGCAATATTGCCCTATGGCTGTGCATGCCAAGGGCATAGATGTTCGCCATTATGTCCATCAACCAAATAAGGATTCACATATCATGCGCGTCATTGCCTCGCTTCTCATCCTCGCCGCTGCTGCAGCCCCCGCCTTTGCCCAGCCTGCGTCCGTGGATATCGCCGCCGCGCGCGCCGCATTGACGGGGACATGGTCGGGGAAGCTGGAATATCTGGATTATGGCGCGAACAAATGGTTCGGCATTCCGGTCAAGACGCAGATTGAGGATCAGGGCGACGGCGTGACCATGATCCGCAAGTCCGACTTTGACGATGGTCCAAAGGTCGGGAATGTGCGGATTACTTCAGTCGAGCTTTTGGATCCGGCGGCGGGGACGGTGGCCACCGCTGCATTTCGCAAGGGACGCAGCGTTGAGATATTTACCTATGCGGTGCGGTTTGACGGCACGCCGGCTGATGTGACGCATTGGACGATGGTTGAAGACGCGTTGGGGAAGGATGATGACCGCCCTGCAAAGATGCGCCTGACGACCACGCGCGATGGCGACAGCATCGAAACGGTAAAGCAGATCGATTTTCAGGATGATGACAAGGCCGAATGGATCACCCGCAACCGCACGCGGCTTTCGCGGATTGCGGGTTAAGGAATGGCTGGCATAACGGCCGATCAGCGTTATGCTGCGCGCAATCTATTATCGCCCACAAAAGTTGAACCATCATGACGAAGCCGAAAAATCCCAGCTGGTTTGACATTTCCATGGATGCCTTCGCGCTCGCGGCGGAATCCAACATGGTGATTGCGGCGCGCTTGGGCAGTCTGGCGCTCGGCGGGCCAAATGCGGTGCGCGAGGCGGAGCGGATGGTGAGCGAGAAGGTCGCGGCGAACTTGGCGCTTGGCGCGGACCTGATGACCGGAAAGCACGGGCTTACCCCCGAAAGCATGGTCAGCGGCAGTATCGATCATTATGCCAAGCATGTGACCGCGAACCGCAAACGGCTTTTGGGTTAAAGCGGGCGGCTGAACACCTGCGAAAATGGCGGAAAAACAGGGGAAAAGCGGGCTTCGACCTTGTCATTTGCTAATGCCGTAAATTAGGCGTATAACCCCAATACGCTATCGTCGACCGCGACGGAATTTGAGGCGCGTATCTGATGAAATAAGCGGAGCGTGCAACGTTTTTCCCAACACGACTTGGCTACCCACTTGGCGCTGTTGCCCGGTGGTCACCTGTTTCGTGAAAGGAACATATTATGCCTACTGGCACCGTAAAATTCTTCAATGCCGATAAAGGCTATGGCTTTATTGCACCCGATGGTGGTGGCGATGACAGCTTCGTACACATCTCGGCTGTTCAAGCTGCTGGCATGCACTCGCTCGACAAAGAGCAGCGCGTAAATTTCGAAGTCGAAATTGGCCGCAACGGTAAAGCTTCGGCTGTAAATCTTTCAGCTGCTGATTAATCAGCGCTAAGGTTTAAAAAAAAAGGGCTGCCAAATGGCGGCCCTTTTTTTTGTGCGCTGCGATCATTGTTAATTCAGCAATGCACCAGTCATCCACATCGCGGACAGCACGATGATGGCCAGAAATAGCGAAATCGCCAGAACATAGCGCACGCCCTGGTGTTTGACGCCGCCGCTGGCTTCCTCTTCCGTTACATCGATTTTGTCGCCATCCTTGTGCATGCACTCACTCCTCTTCGAACGAAATAGGTAAGATCGAATGGAAGTGTAACCGACGAAACGGCGAGTTGTTACCGCGGTCTTGGAAATGGCCAGTCGATTACCTGTCCCACCCAAAGCGCAAGCCAGATGAGCACGGGCTGAAAAGCCAGCCTGGGGCCATGATACCACCAACCCAATGCGTCACCGCCAAGCGAAATGCCATTGAGCGCGTGATTGAAATTTGCAGGCCAAACGCACAGCGCATATAGCGCAAGGCCAATCCCCGCCCATTTCCTAAGTTGTGGAATGAGCAGGCCCACTGCGCCTGCAATTTCGGCAACGCCAGTGAAGGCGACCATGAAATGGGGGAAGGGCACCCAATCGGGCGTGATCGCGAGAAATCCGCGCGGCGAGACAAGGTGCAATATGCCTGCACCCAAATAGAAAATTGCGAGCAGAATCCGAAAGCCAACCCGAACCATCAGCGTTTCCGGACAAACTCCGCGCGCAACACGAGGCCCTTGATGCCGTCAAACCGGCAGTCGATTTCCTGCGCGTCGCCAGTCAAGCGGATGGATTTGATAAGCGTTCCGCGCTTCAATGTCTGGCCTGCGCCCTTTACGGTCAGGTCCTTGATCAACGTGACCTGATCGCCATCCGCCAGAATATTGCCGACCGCGTCGCGGACCTCAACTGCGCCGTCCTGTTCGGATTTGGCATTGGCTTCAGCAGCGCTGATCCATTCACCAGATGCCTCGTCATAAACATATTCGTCGCCAGTTCCGTCCGTCATTACTCAATCCTCGTTTTGATATTGTCACGCCCTAGCGCCATTTGCGCGCGCGCGAAAGCCAGTTGCAATTTGCAACGATGTCAGTAAGATTTTTCTCGATAGAGTGGAGAGTGATATGGCGCAGGCTGAAACGGTTGTAGATGTATTGATTGTAGGCGCTGGTTTATCCGGCATTGGTGCGGCGGCGCATCTGACCATGCAATGCCCCAATAAAAGCTATGCCATTGTCGAGCAACGCGCTGACATGGGCGGCACTTGGGACCTTTTCCGTTACCCCGGCATCCGGTCTGACTCGGACATGCATACCTTGGGCTACCGCTTCAAACCATGGCTGCATGAAAAAACGATCGCTGACGGCCCATCCATCCATCAATATGTCCACGAAACGGCTGATGAATATGGCATCGCGCCGCATATCCACTTTGGGCACAAGGTCACCTCCGCAAATTGGTCCAGCCCCGATGCGCGCTGGCATGTCACAGCAAAGGCTGTCGACGGCGGCGAGGAACGGCACTTTGCTGCGCGTTTCTTGTTCATGTGTGCAGGTTATTATGACTATGATCAGGGCTATAAGCCCGATTTCCCGGGCGAAGCCGACTTTGGTGGTCAGATCGTCCACCCGCAGCATTGGCCCGAGGGGCTCGACTATAGCGGTAAGAAGGTAACGGTTATCGGTTCAGGCGCCACCGCGGTGACGATTGTGCCCGTGATGGCGCAGCAAGGCGCGCAGGTCACGATGCTTCAGCGTTCGCCGACCTATATGGTCTCGCGTCCTGCAATTGACCCATTCTCCAAATTTGTCCGCAAAATCATGCCGGAAAAGCTGGCTTATGCGCTGACGCGCTGGCGCAATATCAACATGCAGCGGTTCACTTATTGGTATGCCCGCCGCAATCCCGCGAAGCTCGGTGAAAAGCTGGTCAACATGGCGCGCGAAGCGCTGCCGGCCTCAGTCGATGTCGATACCCATTTCGTCCCCAAATATGGCCCGTGGGAACAGCGCCTGTGCCTTATTCCCGATAGCGACATGTTCACCGCCATCACCGAGGGTAAGGCGGAGGTCGTGACGGACCATATCGACCATTTCACCAAAACGGGCATTCAGCTCAAGTCCGGCAAGCATATTGAATCCGATATCGTCATCACTGCGACCGGTCTGAACCTTGTCACGATGGGCAAGACAGCGATCAGCGTGGACGGCGAAGCGGTCAATTTTGGCGAGCATTTCAATTACAAGGGCGTGATGTTCAACGACATTCCGAACTTCGCCAGCGTCTTTGGCTATATCAACGCGTCGTGGACACTGAAGACCGATATCGTTGCCGATTATGTCTGCCGCTTGTTGTGGAAAATGGATGACAAAAACGCGCTTGTGGCAACCCCGCATCTTGATGATCCGGATATGCCCAAGCTGCCATTTGTGACGGACTTTAGCTCAGGCTATTTTGCACGCAGTTTTGACACGCTGCCCAAGAACGGGGACCGCCATCCATGGCGGGTGCTGCAAAATTACGCGGCTGAAAAGAAAATCCTGACCCAAGATCCTGTGGATGATGGCGTCATGGTGTTTTCGGCACCGCATTTCGCAGCATCGCATAACGAGAATGCGAAAACGCTGATCGCAGCCGAGTAACTCGAAGGTTCGGCCTATATCAGCCCTCCCTATTGCGAACCGTCGCGGCAACGCGACGGGTTTCGATGGTTGCCTCTGGCGCGATGATATGTGTGCGGTTGCGAACGACCCAAATGAGTAAAGCAAGCCCGGCCAGTGCAGCAAAGGCAACCGCCATCAGCGCGTAGCTGGTGTAGCGTTTCATATCTTGCGTGTGCGTGACACTTTCGGGTGCTTTGTCGGTGGTCGTGACATCCCAATATTCGATCATCGGCTTGTTACGGTACCGGACCACCCGCACTTCGGACGTAACCCACATTTTGCCGTCCTGTGCAGCGAACGTCAGATAAGCCCCAGACTCTTGACGCTGTTGAATGGCCGGAGCCAATCGTGGCGCGTCCTTCAAAATCCCCGACATTTCGACAAACTGCACGCGGCTATCGTCGATGAAACCCGGGGCAACATATTTTTCCGCCGCCTTTTGGTCTCCGCGCCGCACCGCCTCATAAAAAGGCTTAACGACCGCGGCAATTTCCTCGGGCAGCGGCGGACGTGCGTCGGTTGAGCTGTTGCAAGCTGATAAGCCCAATGCGGCCATCGACATAACGAACAAAAGAAAAATACGTGACATTTCTGAATTATCTCCCGTTCGCGGTCCATTGCCGCTATCGCATCTGGTATGCGTTATGACGATCTGATCCAACCTGACAACGGCCAACCGGCCACCCCTATCCACATAGTCGATAAAAATGGCTTTGCGTCATGGCTTGCTGGCCAACCCGACCCTGTCCGCACGGCCGTAAAAGCACAGAAGTTTGAAGGTAGCGTAAACGACAGCGCGGTACTTCCTGGCGACAAGCCCGGGGAATGGGCTGTCGTCGCCGGTGTGGCGGATGCTTCCGCGCTTGGCGTTTGGAACCTGGCCAAGCTATCGGACATTTTGCCCGAGGGGAGCTATCGCTTGTTGGATGCCGACGCGGGTGACGCGATGCTTGGATGGGTGCTTGGTCAGTATCGATACCATGAATATCTAAGCGAACCGAAAGTAACCGGCGCGCGCGTGCTGCTCGTGCGTGAACCCGGTAAAATCCATAATATCGTCCTTCAGGCACGCGCCACGGCGCTGGTGCGCGATCTGGTTAACCGTCCGGCTGGTGACCTTGGTCCCGACGCGCTTGAGGCTGAGGCAAAGCGCATCGCCAAGGCGCATAAGGCAGAAGTGACAGTGACGGCAGGGGAAGCGTTGGAAACTGGCTATCCGCTGATCCACGCAGTCGGCAAAGCAGCGGCACGCGAACATGCGCCGCGGCTGATTGAACTGGAATGGGGCGACCCGCGCCACCCACGCATCGCAATTGTGGGCAAAGGCATAACGTTCGACAGCGGTGGTCTGGATATAAAACCTGCGAGCGGCATGCGGCTGATGAAGAAGGATATGGGCGGCGCGGCCCATGCGCTTGCGCTGGCGGAGCTTATCATGGCTGCGCATTTGCCCGTACGCTTGCATATGCTCGTCGCTGCTGCTGAAAACAGCATATCGGGCAATGCTATGCGGCCGGGCGACATCGTTAAAAGCCGCAAGGGCATTACGGTTGAAATCGACAACACCGATGCGGAAGGGCGCCTCGTGCTTGCCGACGCGTTGACCAAAGCGGTTGAGGATGCGCCCGAACTTATCATCGATTTCGCGACGCTGACCGGCGCGGCGCGCGTTGCCTTGGGTCCTGATTTGCCGGCAATGTTCAGCAATGACGATGAAACAGCCGACGCCTTAATCGCAGCGTCAAAGGCGCAGGCTGACCCGCTGTGGCGCATGCCATTATGGGCACCTTATATCGAGCTTTTGGATAGCGATATCGCGGACATGACAAACAGCGGCGGGGCTTTTGCAGGCGCAGTAACGGCGGCGCTCTTTATGCAGAAATTCGTTCCTGATGATGTGCCTTGGGTGCATCTGGACACCTTTGCATGGCGACCAACCAATAAGCCCGGCAGGCCAAAGGGCGGTGAGGCCCTTGGATTGCGCGCCGTCTTCGGCTATCTGGCCGACAAATATCCGGCACGTTAGGGTGCAGAACATGTTACATTTTCGGGGGCGTAAGTAGTTGGCAGACGGACACATGGGGGCGGGGAAGCGGCCCATCTATACATTGAGTGGGCACAGCCTTGTCGGAGACAAGCGCACAACGCCCATTCGCGGGGACCTTGCCGACATCAGTCTGGCCGGAAAGCTGTTCGCGCCGCATTACGCCGTGCCGATGCTGCGCACCGGAATTGCGCCCGTGACCGAAATTCATGCCGAGGCGCACGCCACATCCATGCCCGTTAGCGCGTTAATGCATGGTGAGGAGTTTGCCGTGCTTGATGTCGCGGGTGAATGGGCGTGGGGTTATTGCCTGCACGACAATTATCTGGGTTATGTGCGCTTTGCCGAGCTTGGCGACGATTTTGACGCCACGCATATCGTCAGCGCGCCTGCGACATTGCTGGTTTCCGCACCATCGACAAAGGCGCCTGTACTGGCGCGTTACCCCATGGGTGCGCAGTTGCTTTGCGGCAGCCCAAGCGAATGCGGTAAGTATCTGGCGTGCGAAAATGGTTTCGTACCGCTGGCCCATTTGTCCGAAATCGGACGCGTTGCTGCATCACCCGCGGATTTGGCAGAACAGTTGATCGGTACGCCCTACAGCTGGGGTGGACGCAGCGGCGACGCCATTGATTGCTCGGGCCTTGTGCAATTGGTGTTCGGACTGAAGGGGCATATGCCCCCACGCGATGCTGATATGCAGCAGGCCGAATTTGGCGAAGAACTAGCCGACGGCGACGCGTTGCAGCGCGGCGATCTGGTTTTCTTCCCCGGCCATGTTGGCATCATGGCCGATGCCGAGAACATCATCCACGCCAATGGCACCGCGATGGCGGTGAGCGTTGAACCGCTGGCAGAGGCGGCGGCACGCTTTTCCGACCATGATGCGGCGATTGTTGCGCGTAAGCGGGTGGTGTGTTGACCATGACGTTGGTCTTGGCCCGTACCGTAACCCTGAGCAGCAGTTGCGAAGCAATTGCGCCCGTCGAAGGGTGCTTCAAGGTCTGCGCTGCCGCCGATACACACCCTTCGACGGGCGCGGTCGCTGCGCGCCCGCTGCTCAGGGCTTCGGTCTTATTTGATCGGGTGATTTGAGATGACAAAGAGTATCTTCATCGACGGCGCATCGGGCACAACCGGCCTTGAAATCGCGGACCGGCTCGCTGGGCGCGCGGAATTCACGCTTATCACGCTCGATGATGACAAACGTAAGGACCCCGCTGCGAAACGCGAGGCATTGAACGACGCCGACTTTGTGATCCTGTGCTTGCCCGACGATGCTGCAAAAGAGGCTGTGGCAATGACGACGTCGAGCCACACGCGCATCATCGACGCATCGACCGCGCATCGTGTGAACCCGAACTGGGCCTATGGCTTCCCTGAATATCGCACTGGCCAGCATGAACGCATTGCCAATGCGCGACTTGTCAGCAACCCCGGTTGCTACCCCACCGGCTTTTTGGGGCTGGTCGCACCCTTGGTCGCCGCCGGTTTGATCCCCGCAGACTGGCCCTACAGCGTCAACGCGGTGTCGGGCTATTCAGGCGGCGGGAAAGCATTGATTGAACGGTTCGAAGGCGGCGACGGCGCAGATATCGGCTTTCGCACTTATGGTCTTGATCTGAACCACAAGCATGTCGCCGAAATGCAGCAACATGCAGGGCTCGGCCTCGCGCCGATATTCTCACCCGCCGTCGTGCGCGCGTTCCGTGGCATGGTGGTCGAAATACCGCTGCCCATCTCGGTCATGCCCGGCAGCGATGATCCCGACCAAATGCGCGCGGCCTTGTCGCAGCATTATGCCAAATCACCCGTCGTGAAAGTGCACCAAGATGCGCCGCCAGCGGAACTGCTAATCCGCGCTGACCAAGCGCCTTCCGACAAGCTCGACCTCTATGTCCTCGGCTCACCCGACGGCGCGCAAGTCCGGTTGCTGGCATTGCTCGACAATCTCGGCAAAGGCGCGAGCGGTGCTGCCGTGCAGAACCTAAACATCATGGCCGGATTGGACGAGACGATTGGGTTGCGGTTGTAAGCGAGGTTTTTTGGAATTCTTTCTAACCGAAGTCGCTACCGTTCAAAGAAGCTACTATCACGTCGTTGGCACTGCTTTTCCGCAAATCACACCAAGTGGTTTTTAGGTCGTCCCGGTTGGCTAAAATCCACTTGGTGACTGCTTTGTCATACGGCGTGGGTTTGCCAGCCAGACGTTCGCCCGTATCAATTGCGTAGGAAGCCGCATGATGATCTTTCTTGTAGTCGATATGAAGATGCGGCCGTCGATGGTTAGTACTGGCGTCCAGCCTAATAGTTAAGTTCTCATATTTAAGAACAATGAGTTCTATTCGGGACCCATCCCACCGACGGTTCAATAGATCGATTTGGGCCAGATCCGCTTGGAGCATTCGCGCTGCCGCGACTAATCGATCATTAAAGTGTTTCGAAGGTTGGTCGCTGGCATCCATATCAATAAGGCGGCTGATGCCATCCCTTCGGGCTGCTCGTAAATATCTCGCAGCCGTCTTCGGTGATCCCGATGCTGTGTTCGAACTGCGCGCTCAATGAACGGTCGCGCGTGACTGCCGTCCAGCCATCGTCGAGGACTTTGCCTGCGGCCTTGCCGATGTTGATCATTGGTTCAATCGTGAAGATCATGCCGGGGCGCAGCTCTGGGCCAGTGCCGGGGCGGCCGACATGTACGATTTCGGGGGCATCGTGGAATAATTGGCCAAGGCCATGGCCGCAGAAATCGCGGACGACGCCATAGCGGTGCTTTTCGGCGTGGGTCTGGATCGCGTGACCAATGTCGCCGACACGGTTGCCGGGCTTGGCGGCTTCGATACCCAGCATCAGGCACTCATAGGTCACATCGACCAACCGTTTTGCCTTTACCGGCACGTCGCCGACGAGGAACATGCGGCTGGTGTCGCCATGCCAGCCATTTAATTGCGGCGTGACGTCGATGTTGACGATGTCGCCGTCCTTCAATTTCTTGTCCGAAGGGATGCCGTGGCAAATGACATGGTTGATCGAAATGCAGCAGCTGTGCGTGTAACCGCGATAGCCCAAGGTCGCTGGTACCGCGCCGCCGCGCATCGTCATCTCGCGAACGATATCGTCCAGCTCCTCGGTGCTGACACCCGGCACGACATGCGGTACCAATGCGTCGAGTATTTCGGCGGCAAGACGGCCAGCCTTGCGCATGCCTTCAAAGCCTTCGGCTCCGTGCAATTTGATGACCCCGTCGCGGGCCTGCATCGCCTCTTCGGGCGTAACGCTTACATATTGTTCCATGCGGGCGATATAAGGTAATAATCCGCACTTTGCGAGGGGGTGAATTATGCTATCGCGTGCGTATGACAGATTCCCGCATATATACCGCAGCGCTTGTAATCATCGGCGACGAGATCCTCTCTGGCCGAACACAGGACAAAAACGTTAGCCAGATTGCGCTTTGGCTCAATATTCAAGGCATTCGCTTGCGCGAAGTGCGTGTGGTGGCGGACGACATGGATGCCATTGTAGAGGCCGTGAACCTCTTGCGTGCGCGCAACGACTATCTGTTCACCACCGGCGGTATTGGCCCGACGCATGATGACATTACGGTTGACGCGATCGCAGCCGCGCTCGGCGTCGAAGTGGTCATTCATCCAGAGGCTAGCGCAGTCCTGCATGCCTATTATGAAACGCGCGGCGGCATTAACCCGGGACGCCTGCGCATGGCGCGTGTGCCCGACGGCGCGGATCTTATCCCCAACAAGATGTCAGGCGCGCCCGGTATTCGCCACGGCAACATCTTCATCATGGCTGGCGTGCCGCATATCACCGCCGGTATGTTGGATGCCCTGACCGGCAGTTTGGAGGGCGGTGCGCCCTTGTTGTCACAACAAATCGGCTGCTGGGTGGCCGAAAGCGAAGTTGCCAAACTGCTGGGTGACACCGAAAAGCATCATGA
>JBEDET010000067.1:0-10655 GCA_041175505.1 Pseudomonadota bacterium | reverse complement strand
ACCTCTGCAATCCGCACATGCAATGCCGCCTTAAGCAGCGGCAATGCTGCGCGCAACGCGTTGGCCGCTTCAAATCCGCCGTCATATGCCACCATCGCGCGGTCCCATGCGATGCGCTTTGTTGATGCAGGCACCGCAAGTACGGGCGTACGCGACGCGGTGACGACATCGCTGACCCATGCGCGCGCGGCGCCGGGTGTGCCGGCTTCATCCAGCGTCATGACCAATATGTCCGCCAGTCGCGCGGCATTAATCAACGCATCGGATGTCGTTCCGTCAAATATCTGCCAATCCCAGGGCACATCCTCCATTTTTAAATGCGCGTCGGTGCGTGCGCACAGCTTTCCGCGTTCGGTTTCGGCTGCATCAAAGGCTTCGGCAATGAAATGCGCGCCGCCGAACATGTCAAACGCCACATAGTCCTGCGTTGGTCGCGGCAAGACAAGCGTCATATGTCCGTTGAAACGGCGGGCAAGATCAAGCCCGGCCTGCAACCGGCTTTCAAAGGCTGCGTCTGCGCCAGCATGTACCATGATAGATTTCATCATCATTTCCTTTTCTTACGCCAGAATAGGCCGACTCAGATTGATGCGATTGAGTCTAGGCCGATGCAGCGCGAAGTCTTTGATCGATATCAAACACCGCAAAATGCTTCCAAAGGCCGATATATTATGTCAGCGATGACGGATGGATGACGCGGTACAGGCGAAGAACGATGTGATCGTGCGGGGCGCGCGCGTCACCGATGCTCCAGCAATAGCCGACATTTACGCGCATCATGTTGTGAACGGCACCGCCAGTTTCGACACCGTGCCGCGTACGTTGGAGCAAACCGAACAGAAGATTGCCGACATTTTGGCCCATGGCTGGCCGTTCCTTGTTGCCGAGCGCGAAGGGGTGATATTGGGCTATGCCTACGCAACGGCATTCCGCGACCGGCCTGCTTATGGCTTCACCTGCGAAAATTCGATTTATGTGCGCGCGCAAAATCTCGGGCAGGGGATCGGTGTCGCATTGATGCGCCGGCTGCTTGATGAGGCGCACGCATGTGGTTTTCGTCAAATGATTGCCGTGATCGGCGGTGGAGAGCCCGCGTCGGTGGCGCTACACACCAAAATGGGATTCACTTTTGCCGGCCGGATGCGGTCGGTCGGTCGGAAATTTGGCCGCTGGCTTGACAGCGTGTACATGCAGGTCGAGCTTGGAGAGGGAGACCGGACCGCGCCAGCGCGCGAGCCGGGATGAAGGAGAGAAGATGATGGCAGAGTTTGAATTGGTCGCCGATGGCCTGCGTTTCCCGGAAGGCCCAGTCGTCATGCCCGACGGCAGCGTCATTTTGGTCGAAATCGCCGAGGGGCAAATCACGCGCGTGCGGCCTGACGGTAGCAAGTCCGTCGTTGCAAAGACAGGCGGCGGCCCCAACGGCTTGGCGCTTGGCCCAGACGGCAAATTATACTGCTGCAACAATGGCGGCTTTGAATATATGGAAGCCAATGGCTTTCTCGCGCCGCACGGCATTGCGCAGGATTATTCCGGCGGCCGGATTGAACGCATCGATATCGATACCGGCGCAGTCGAGGTACTTTATAAATCGGGTGACTTTGGCTGCAGCCTGCGTGGCCCGAACGACATTGTTTTTGATGCGCATGGCGGGTTCTGGTTCACGGACCATGGCAAGATTGATTATGCCAAGCGCAGCCATGATGTCGTTGGCATCTTTTATGCGAAGGCAGATGGCAGCCATTTGGAAGAGGTCATCTTTCCGTCGAACAACCCCAATGGCGTTGGCCTGTCGCCCGATGGCAAGACATTATACGCTGCCGAAACCTACACCTGCCGGTTGATGAAGTTCAACATCACGTCGCCAGGCAAGGTTGCGCCGGACGCAGGTCCGGGTGGGCCGGGGATCCCCGTATATCGTCCAGCCGGGTATAAATTTTTCGACAGCCTTGGCATTGAAGCATGTGGCAATATTTGCGTCGCGACGATTGGGGAGTGCGGGATCAGCGTGATTTCTCCGGACGGCGAGCTGGTCGAATTTGTCGCAACCGATGATATCTTCACCACCAACATCGCGTGGGGCGGAGACGATATGATGGACGCGTATATCTGTCTGTCGGGCAGTGGGCGTCTGGTTAAAACCCGTTGGGCGCGGCCGGGGCTTAAGCTGCAATATTGAGATCGGATTATCGCACATGCCACGGCACAAGGAAGCGCATCTTATTGACCGCATCGGCTGGCTGCGTGCGTCCGTCCTTGGCGCGAACGATGGCATCGTTTCGACCGCGAGCCTGATTGTGGGCGTGGTGGCGGCGCAAGCGTCGCCCGCGACCATATTGATGACGGGTATTGCGGGCCTCGTGGCGGGTGCGATGTCGATGGCCGCTGGCGAATATGTGTCGGTCAGTTCGCAATCCGACACCGAAAATGCTGATCGGGCCCGTGAGACAGAAGAGCTTGCCACGGTCCCTGACAAGGAACGGGAGGAGCTGGTCGGCATTTATGAAGCGCGCGGGCTCGACCGGGCGCTGGCCGAGCAAGTTGCGGACAAGCTGACCGCCCACGACGCGCTGGCGACGCATCTGCGCGATGAACTTGGCATGGCAACGCATAGCGCGGCGCGTCCCGTGCAGGCGGCTTTGGCTTCGGCTGGGTCATTCGCGATCGGCGCTGCGCTGCCGTTGGCAATGGTGCCATTGTCACCTGCCGCCACGCTCAGCTGGACCGTGTCGATTGCGGCGCTGTTGTTCCTTGCCATTCTGGGCGGTGTCGGTGCGAAAGCGGGCGGGGCGCCGATGGGCAAAGCTATTTTTCGGGTGACCTTTTGGGGTGCAATTGCAATGGCGGCAACTGCGGCGATAGGATCGCTGTTCGGCACAACAATCGCCTGAGGCATTGCATGACATTTAATACGGTAATTTTTGACTTCGGTGGGGTTATCACTTCGTCACCGTTTGAGGCCTTTAACCGGATGGAGGCCGAACGCGGCTTGCCCACGGATTTCGTGCGCCGGGTCAATTCGGTAAATCCGGACCATAATGCCTGGGCCAAATTCGAACGCGCCGAATGCAGCGCAAGTGAATTTGACGCTTTGTTTGCTGCCGAGGCGCAGGCACTGGGGCATGCATTGGACGGTGCGTCGGTTATCGCCTGCCTTGCTGGCGAAATCCGTCCAGACATGGTGGCGGCGCTTGATCAGCTTAAATCGCTTGGATTTGCTCTGGGGTGCATCACAAACAATGTGCCGTCGGGCAAAGGCGCAGGCATGGCGGTGAGCGACGCAAAAGCGGCTGCGGTGGCGGCGGTGATGGACCGCTTCGACCATATCATTGAATCAAGCAAGGCGGGTGTCCGCAAACCTGACCCGCGCATATATAATATGATGTGTGAAGCGCTCGCCGTTTCTCCATCGCAATGCATCTACCTTGATGACTTGGGCATCAACTGCAAACCAGCGGCAGCAATGGGCATGGCAGCGATCAAGGTCACCAGTGGCGCACAGGCGCTCGGCGAATTGGGCGCGCTATTGGCGTTGACCTTCACACCCTTAGACGTCTAGGCGGGAGCCGTTCCGTCTCTCCCAACTATTGGAGCACTTCATGGCGAAAAAACTGTTCCCGGATGCAGCATCCGCGCTCGACGGCCTGCTCAAAAACGACATATTGATTGCCAGCGGCGGCTTTGGCCTGTGCGGCTTGCCCGAACGGTTGTTAGACGCTGTTCGCGATAGTGGCGTGACTGGCCTGACCTTTGTGTCCAACAATGCCGGTATCGACAATGAAGGCATCGGCAAGCTGCTGCGTACCAAGCAGGTGAAGAAAATGATCTCCTCCTATGTGGGTGAGAACAAAGAATTTGAACGGCAGTATCTGGCGGGCGAGCTTGAGGTGGAATTCTGCCCGCAAGGGACGCTGGCCGAACGGATGCGCGCTGGCGGCGCTGGCATTCCCGGTTTTTACACCAAAACGGGCGTCGGCACTTTGGTGGCCGAGGGCAAGGAAGTGAAAGATTTTGGCGGTGAGGAATATATCCTCGAACGCGGTATTTTTGCCGACCTGTCGATCATCAAAGCGTGGAAGGCCGATGAAAGCGGTAACCTTGTCTTCCGTAAGACGGCCCGCAACTTCAATCTGCCTGCCGCGACCTGCGGCAAGGTCTGCGTGGTTGAGGTAGAGGAAGTGGTGCCGGTTGGCAGCCTTGACCCCGACTGCATCCATTTGCCCGGCGTCTATGTGCAGCGCATGATCATTGGCGCGCCTTATGACAAAAAGATCGAGTTTCGTACCGTCCGTGAAAGGGAAAGCGCATGAGCGGTAAGCCAGTCCCCATCGACCTTGTGCCTTATACCGATATGCTTGGTGACAGCCGCGAATTTTTGCGTGTCTGGGCGAAGGAGGGCGGGCCGGTAACCTGCTTTATCAACCCTGTTCCCGTCGGCGGCGATCCGATGGGCTATGGCATCGCTTTGGTCGATTGTATTCGCCACGGCGCCAAAACCTGGGCCCGCGCCACTGGAATATCCGAGGCTGAAGCCTTGGCGCGGATTTGGGAGGGTGTGGACGCCGAGCGTGCCAACCCAACCGATTTGCCGACTGAACACCCCACCACCGATGAAGATGGATTGATACATTGAGCTGGACCCGTGACGAAATGGCCGCCCGCGCTGCAAAGGAATTGCGCGACGGATATTATGTGAACCTGGGCATTGGCATCCCGACGCTGGTGGCCAACCATATTCCGGCTGGCGTTGAAGTGACGCTGCAGTCCGAAAACGGTATGTTGGGTATCGGCCCGTTTCCCTTTGCGGGGGAAGAGGATGCCGACCTTATTAATGCAGGCAAGCAAACCATCAGCGAGCTGCCGCAGACCGCCTATTTCGATAGCGCCGCCAGCTTCGCCATGATCCGCGGCGGGCATATTGACCTGACCGTGCTGGGTGCGATGGAAGTCGCGGAGAATGGCGACATCGCCAACTGGATGATTCCCGGCAAGATGATCAAGGGCATGGGCGGGGCAATGGACCTTGTCGCTGGCGTGAAGAAAATCATCGTCGTGATGGAGCATAATGCCAAGGACGGTTCGCCAAAGTTCATCCCCGCATGCACATTGCCGCTGACGGGTAAAAATGTCGTCGATATGATCATCACTGATTTGGCGGTGTTCCAACGCCCTGACAAATCGTCCCCGTTCAAGCTGATTGAAGTCGCGCCGGGAATTACCGTGGATGAAGTCGCAGGCAAAACGACTGCAGTTTATGAGGTCGCGATTTAATCGGTACGATGCGGCGTATTATTATATCCTTGATTGCAGCCTCTGCATTGGGGCTGGCCAGCTGGTATTTTTTATACTCGGCGCCGGAGACGAACCAGGTCGCCGCGGTGCTGCGCAAATTGGCAAAGACACCCCCGAATTTGCCCGACCAGCCGGACGAATGGCGCGGTCGGATCGATTATGGCAAACTCGACCGGCAATTTGCCGCGCTGACGCAGCGTTCCGAAATGGCTGGGCTCGCGGTAGCAATCGTTGAAGACGGCGAGCTGCGCTTTGTCCATGGCTATGGCGTTGTGGACCGTTCCACCGACGTCCCAGTTACCAATAATACGGTGTTCCGTTGGGCTTCCGTCTCGAAAACGGTTGCCGGCACGCTGGCGGCATCGATGGCGAGCGAAGGCGCGGTTGATTTGAATAAGCCTGTGTCGAGCTGGCATAGTTCTCTGCGTTTGCCCGATGGCGCGGAGTCGCGGATCAGTTTTGCGCAGTTGCTGGCGCAGCAGAGCGGGCTTACCAAAAACGCATATGATGAAAAGCTGGAGGATGGGCAGGACCCGCGCTTTATTCGCGCCAGTCTGGCAGAAGCGCCGCTGCAATGTACGCCCGGCACCTGCCACACCTATCAGAACCTGGCATTCGACGCGGCCAGTGAGATATTGGCCAAGGCAGGCAAGCGGTCCTATCCCCATCTGGTCAGCGAGCGTTTCTTTTTGCCGCTGGGTATGACCAGCGCGAATTTCGGCATGGCAGGACTGACGGGCGCGAAGGATTGGGCCCGACCGCACAGTGGCAGAAATGTCCGCACCTTAAAAGAAAGCTATTGGCGGGTACCTGCTGCGGCAGGGGTCGAAAGCAATATCGTTGATTTTTCCCGCTGGTTGCAGGCGACGATGGGCGAGCGCCCCGATGTATTGCCTGCTTCAACGCTTCGCTTGGCGCAGGCCCCGCGCGTTAATACGGCGCGAATCTATGGCGGAGAGCTGCGGCAGGCGAATTCAGATACCCATTACGGACTTGGCTGGCGCAGCTTCACTTATGACGGACGCCAGTTCATCGGCCATTCGGGCGCGGTCGATGGATATCGCGCAACGCTGATTTTCGAACCCGCGACACGCACGGGCGTTGTGGCCATGTGGAACAGCAACTGGGGCACGCCCTTCCGCATTCCTTTTGCCGTTTTCGACAGCTATCATCAGCGTACAGAATCGCGTTGGCTGGAACTGAAAGATTAGCTGGCGCGCCCAATAGCCCATTTTCACGGGAAAGGCCGTTTCCAATGACCTACACGCTGATTACCGCGAACCGCAATTATTCCAGCTGGAGCCTGCGGCCCTGGGTGTTGATGACGATGCTGGGCATCCCGTTCGAAGACCGCATCGAGCCTTTCGCTGCCGATAGCAATTACGAAGCGTTCCGTGCATTTTCGCCGACGGGACAAGTGCCTGCGCTGCTGGACGGCGCACGGACTGTCTGGGATTCGCTGGGCATCACTTTATATTTGGCTGACCGGCATGAAGGTGTCTGGCCGGAGGATCGGGCTGCACGCGCATGGGCGCAATGCGCCGTGACCGAAATGCACGGCGGCTTTTCTGCGCTGCGCAATGATTGCACGATGAACGTCGGGGTGCGGGTTAAGCCAAAGCCCATGGCCGCAGCCTTGCAACGCGATGTCGCGCGGATAGCCGAGCTTTGGGCGCAAGGTCTTGATAGCTTTGGCGGCCCGTTTCTGGCGGGGCCGCATTTCACCGCCGTCGACGCATTTTTTGCGCCAGTTGCGTTTCGCGTGCGCACCTACGGTCTTGATGTCGGCCATGCCGGGCAAGAATGGGTGGACCATATGCTCGGGCTTCCCGCAATGTGCGCGTGGGAGAAAGATGCCTTGACCGAAAGCTGGCGCGAGGCTGGCCACGAAGCGGAATTGCAGGCCTGCGGCGAGATCATCGCCGATTACCGTCAGGCCTAAAAAAGGCCGCCCGAAGCGGGCGACCTTATTTAGCTGTCTAATTTGAATTAGACCTTGTCGCCGGCAACGCCCTTGATCGTGCCTTTGAGATTTTGGGCTTCGCCCTTGTGCTCTTGGGCTATGCCTTCGTCTTTCAGGTGCTCGTTATGTGTGACTTTGCCTGCAGCCTGCTTGATGTTGCCTGCGATTTCATTGCCCAGGCCTTTGGCCTTGTCTGTCATTTCGCCCATAGCGTAAATCCTTTCTGGGTAGTCTGGCCTCGCGGGAATTGCAGGCCAGTACATCAGTTAAAATCGGCGCAAGCGTTTTTGGTTCCGGCGGTCGCGGTCATTAGGCTGTTGCCAGCAACGCTTCAGCGAATGCAGAGCCTTTGTCGGGTGCAAAGCGCAGGAAGAGCGATGGTTCTATCAATTCCAGCTCCATCAAACGGAACACACCATCGCCATCGCGCAATATGTCGACGCGGGCATAAGCCAGCGTGCCAGCGCCGGTGATGGATGCTGTGGCGGCTAAGGCGCGTTGTGCCAGGTCTTGCGCTGCCGCAGGTGGTGTCACCGCCGTTTCATAACCGCCATATTGTTCCTGCACGCGGAAATCGCCTGCCGCTGGACGTTTGATGATGGCGTGGCTGAAGTGGCCGCCAAAGTAGAAGAGCGAATATTCGCCTTCCTCGGCGATTGTGGGCAGATAGGGCTGGATCATCATGCGTTGCCCGGCGACCGAATCGGGAATGTCGTCGCCCAGCGCCAGCCGGAACGTCCCGTCGGCACCGCCCGAAATCGGCGGTTTGACCACGAGCGTGTCGACGGCAAAATTGGCGCGGGCATGGTCAAGCGCAGCGGCATCAAGCGCGTCACTCACTAAAGTTGGTACGGACGGAATGCCGGCGGCATCCAATTCTGCCAGATAGGATTTGTCGCTATTCCACCGCAATATGCTGACGGGATTGGAAACGGCGATGCCCTCTGCCTCCAACCGGTCAAGCAGGGCAAACCAGCGCGGGCAATCGCGCGGATATCCCCATGCCAATAATGGCGTGACCAAATCAAAGCCGCTCAAGTCGTCCGCCTTGGTCCAGTCTATAAACGTCGCCTGATCGCCCAATAGCCGCGTATAATCGGCCTTTATATGCGACCAGTCTTCTTCATATTCGGGGACAGGGGCTAGAATCGCGATCTTTGGCACGTTCATTCGCCCGCCATTTTCAATATCTCTTTCCACTCGGTCGCGCGCACGGGCGCTACCGACAGACGCGATTGCCGCAGCATTTCCATTTCGGCTAGATTCGGGTTCGCCTTGATAGCCTTCAGCGTCACCGATTGGGCAAGCTTGCGTGACGGCTTGACCTTGACCGCAACAAAGCGTGCCTTTTCGTCGGTCGGGTCGATGAAATGCTCTTGGCTGATCGTGATGATGGCCACAATCTCAAGCCCGATATTGCTGTGGTAGAAAAAAGCTTCGTCGCCGACCTTCATCGTCCGCAGGTTTATCGCCGCGCTATGGTTGCGCACGCCGTCCCAAGTGCCTTCGCCTTCCGCCACCAAATCATCATAGCTATACACGTCGGGTTCGGACTTCATCAGCCAAAATTGTTTTGTCACTTGTCGCTCCTTTTCGCTGGAAAGCCTTTAAGGCAGGCAGTAACACGCTGTCCATGACACATATGCCCGTTATTTCATTGCGCAGCGGCGATGCCGACGCACTTGGCCAGCAGCTTGGCAATTCTTTCCAGACCTATGGCTTTGCGACCGTTGTCGATCATGGGCTTGATCCGGATCTGGTCGCCAAGGCTTGGGCGCTGACGAAACAGTTGTTCGAACAGTCCGAGCCGGAAAAGATGAAGGGCTTTGATACCGCACTTGCGGGTCAGCGCGGCTACACCCCGTTCAAAACCGAAATTGCCAAGGGCGCGGACTATCATGATCTGAAGGAATTCTGGCATGTCGGGCGCGATGTGGCACCGGACAGCCCATTGGCGGGGTCGATGTTGCCGAACATTTGGCCGGATGTTCCCGAGTTTAAAGAGACGTTCCAGTTGCTCTTTGCCGAAATGGACAAGGTCGGTGCGCGGATATTGTCCTCGATCGCCCGCTATCTCGATTTGCCCGCGGACTGGTTCGACCCGACGATTGAGGATGGCAATTCGATTCTGCGGTTGCTGCATTACCCGCCGATAGCGGGAGACGCCGAAGGCTGCATCCGCGCCGGCGCGCATGAGGATATCAATTTGATAACGCTCTTGCTGGGTGCTGAGGAGGCCGGGCTGCAGATTTTGCGCCCCGACGGCAGCTGGATGGACGTGTCGCCACCGCAGGGCGGCCTTGCGGTCAATGTGGGGGATATGTTGCAGCGTCTGACCAACCATGTGCTGCCGTCGACGACGCACCGTGTGGTTAACCCGACGGGCGATCGTTCGCGGTTCAGCCGCTATTCCATGCCATTCTTCCTGCATCTGCGGTCTGACTTCCCAATAGCCACGCTGCCGCAATGCGTGAGCGCCGAAAACCCGAATCGCTATCCCGACCCGATTCTCGCAGATGATTATCTGCGCGAACGGCTGATCGAGATTGGTTTGCTGAAGGCATAAGGGCGACGCCAAAGATCGCCACCGCCCCGCGTTATATTGACAAGATTCACGCAAAGGCAGGGGTGTAACTGTCCAGTTTGTCAATTTAGCATCCGATGGCATTAAGCTGGACCATCACCGAAGCCCTGAGCCTGTCGAAGGGCGGCTGTCGGGGTGGCGCCACAGCCGAGAGGCACCCTTCGACGGACGCAGTCGCCATGCGACTGCTGCTCAGGGCTACGGTGATGTTTCACGGCAAAGGGGTCCGACCCGTGCGGCTGTCCTCGCTCCGCAGCGCGCTGCGCAATATCCGCATATCGGGCCCGCCATTCACCGGCACCGAACCGCCGCGCAGCACGCGGAGGGTTTGGGCTGTGTCTCGGCGCTCTCTGCGCCTCTGCGTGATCATCTTTCGGGAAGGTGCATTGCAGGCAAACTGGCGGTAACAATTGGGTTCGGTGCCAAACACAGCATGAGAATCGGCCATAAAGAGCTCCTGATTCTCCGATTCTTCCCTGATTCTGCGCTTTCCGCGGTCTTTAAACCTCCCGGAACCTATGCCCAGCCCAACCGTTATCCCGTCTCAACCCACGGAAAACCGCGAAATTCCGGCGGACTGCATTTTTTTTGTAATAAAATTGCAAATGGCTGTTGACCGAATCCCGAAGTCGCTTTAGAGGCCCTCTCACCGGACGGGAAGCAAGCGTTTCCGCGGTTCGGTCGCCAACAAATAGGTCACCTACTCCTCTGGTAGTAAATATCAGGGAACCATAGGTGTCCGCTTTTTTGTCGGTGGTAACCGGGTCAAACCGGTTCGGCTCTTTGACATTGTGATATTTAGATGAAGGGACATGT
>JBEDET010000066.1:0-10692 GCA_041175505.1 Pseudomonadota bacterium | reverse complement strand
CAATTGCATGCAGAGTTGGATGGAGTAGTCCCTTCCCTCCATGGGAGGTGAATTGATGCCCAAGCAATTGTACCGAATTTCAATGTTCAGCATTTAGAAACGCACGCACAATTGTGTTAGATACAATTAAGAGGTACAATAGAGAAATTCTATACCTAAAAATCAAGCTAAAACAAAGCTTTCAACTAAAATGCCTCTCGTCACTCCCGGGGAGCCATTTTTTCTGGCTCATAATATTACGGCAGCCCGTGCGCCTGCCACAGCAGCCGCAGGGCGGCGTAGCCGACCAATATCGCGGTAAATGTGCGCAGAAGCCGCGGCGACAAATAGCGCATTCCGAATATGCTTCCGATTTGCCCGCCGACCAACACCGCAGCGAGCAACAGGCCATATTCCATCGCAGGCGCGGCAAGCGACTGGGCCCCTGCCTTTATGACCTGCCCAGCCAGCCCTGCGGCCGAATTGATCAATATGTACAGCGAAGCAAAGGCGGCAATACGCCGTGCCTCCGCCCAGCGGATAAGGTGCAATATCGGCGCCATGAATATGCCGCCGCCAATCCCGGATAGGCCAGCCAGCAAGCCAACGCCGCCAGAAATTGCCAACAGCAATGGCTTGGGCAACGTGCGCGCCGACAGCTTTTCAGGCTGAAGCAGCAGGGCAATGGCAGAGGCAAGTAATGCCCCGCCCAATATCGTGAGGAAAATCCATTGCTTCAGCGGCACAAGCCCGCCCAGAAACGCGAGAGGCGCGGATACCAGTAACAATGGCATGACTTGCGGCCAAGACACGAGCCCGGCGCGTATGAAGCGCATGCTGCCGCCCGTCACCACAATGATATTGCATAACAAGGCGATGACCGGGATTAGCCGATAATCAATGCCCCACAGCGCCAGCAGCGCCGTATAGGTCGAACCCCCGCCAAAGCCGACCGAGGCGTACACAAAAGCGACGAGAGCGAAGAGTCCAGCCAACCAGATCATCCCCGCCCTCCCCGTTCAATGCCTTTAATACGCGCCGTGACAGTGCTTATATTTTTGCCCGGAACCGCAAGGGCATGGGTCGTTACGGCGCAAGTCCGGATTGCCCGCAAACGGATCGTTTGCACCCGACGCGATCTCTGGGCGTGGGATCGTCGTCGTGACAAACCCAAGTGAACCTGCGTCGATGTCATTGCTGTCATCTTCACCGGTGAACGGGTCGATATGTGTCGTCAGAAAATCGGGCAATTCAGGCAGTTGAGGCGGAACAAGCTCTTCTTCTGCGCGGAAGTCGTTGGTGGCGATTGTCTTAGTTACGCCTTCACGAATGGCACCCAGCATGCGTTCAAACAGGCCAAACGCTTCCTGCTTATATTCGTTGACTGGATTCTTCTGCGCATAAGCGCGCAAGTAAATAACCTGACGCAGGGCATCCAAAGTCGACAAATGCTCTTTCCAATGATGGTCGAGCGTTTGCAGCAAAATGCTCTTTTCCACCTGACTCCACAAGCTTTGGTCAAGATCAGCGCCCTTTGCCTTAAACCGGGCGGTCGCCAGGTCGGCAATTCGGGTTTCAATGATTTCGGGCTCAAGGCCGTCTTCTTGCAACCAGCTATCGATGTCTGGAGCAAGCCCCAGAACTTCCGCACATTGCTGCTTCAGTCCATCCACATCCCATTGTTCGGGATAGGTGCCTTCTGGGCAGTGATCGCCAACCAGATTGTTGACCGTGTCGTTGAGCATATCCTCAATGATATCGTCGACGGCTTCGGCGTCCATAATTTCGCTGCGCTGGTCGTAAATAACCTTGCGCTGGTCGTTCATGACATCGTCATATTCCACCAACTGCTTACGGATATCGTAGTTCCGCGCTTCAACCTTGCGCTGTGCGGTTTCGATAGCTTTTGAAAGCCACTTGCCGCCGATGGCCTCGCCGTCTTCAAGGCTGGAATTCATCATGCGCGAGAACAATGTTTCCGAACCGAATATGCGCAGAAGATCATCGTCGAGCGAGAGATAGAAGCGCGACAGACCCGGGTCACCCTGACGGCCTGACCGGCCACGCAGCTGGTTATCGATACGGCGGCTTTCATGCCGTTCGGTCGCCAGAACAAACAAGCCGCCCGCTTCGACAACCTTGGCTTTTTCCGCAGCGATTTCGGTTTTCAATGATTCAATTGCTGCATCGCGCTCGGGGCCCTCTGGCACATCACGCAATTCATCTTCCAAACGGAATTCAAAGTTACCGCCCAGCTGAATATCCGTGCCGCGTCCCGCCATGTTGGTGGCAATGGTTACGCTGCCGAAACGACCGGCTTGCGCGACAATACGCGCTTCGCTTTCGTGGAAACGGGCGTTTAGCACGCTGTGCTTCACATTTTCCTTTTCCAGAAACTCGGATAGCAATTCGGACTTCTCAATGGAAACAGTACCAACCAAAACCGGCTGGCCCCGCTCATTTGCTTCGCGAATGGTCTTTGCGATGGCGCCAAATTTGTCCTGCGTATTTTTGTAAAACTGGTCGTCTTCATCAATACGCTGCACGGGCAAGTTGGTGGGAATTTCAACGACATTCAGCTTGTAAATTTCGTGGAATTCGCCCGCTTCGGTCGCCGCGGTTCCGGTCATGCCCGACAATTTGGGATACATGCGGAAATAGTTCTGGAAGGTGATTGTTGCGAGAGTCTGGTTCTCTGGCTCAATGTCTACGCCTTCTTTGGCTTCGACTGCCTGATGCAGGCCGTTTGACCAGCGACGTCCGTCCATCATGCGACCTGTGAATTCGTCGATGATGATAACCTTGCCTTCTTTGACAATGTAATCAATGTCGCGCTTAAACATCACATTGGCTTTAAGTGCCTGATCCAGATGATGCACAACCAAGGTGTTTTCATAGTCATACAGGTTATTGCCAGTCAGCAATCCGGCGCCCTCAAGCAAACGCTCGGCCTTTTCCGTGCCGTCTTCGGTCAGCGTAACATTGCGGCTCTTTTCGTCTTTTTCATAATCGCCGTCATCGAGTTGAAGGACAACCGCATGCACCTGCATATATAATTCTGATTTATCATCGGTTGGGCCCGAGATAATCAGCGGTGTCCGCGCTTCATCGACCAGGATAGAGTCCACTTCGTCGACAATCGCAAAGTTAAATGGACGCTGCACCATTTGAGCGCGTTCATATTTCATATTGTCGCGCAAATAATCGAAACCAAGTTCATTGTTGGTCGCGTAAGTGATGTCGCAGTCATAAGCGGCACGGCGCTCATGCTCGGGAATGTTCGGAACAACCACACCCGTGGTCAGCCCAAGAAAGCCGTAAATCTTGCTCATCCATTCGGCGTCACGGCGCGCAAGATAGTCGTTCACGGTGACAACATGAACACCCTTGCCTTCAATCGCGTTCAAATAGCACGCCAAAGTCTCGGTCAGTGTTTTGCCTTCACCGGTGCGCATTTCGGCAATTTCGCCGCGATGGAGCACGATACCGCCGACCATCTGCACATCGAAATGGCGCATACCCATGACACGCTTCGACGCCTCGCGCACCGTCGCAAATGCCTCAGGCAAAATATCGTCCAGCGTTTCGCCGGCAGTCAGGCGGTCACGGAAAATCTGGGTCTGCCCCTTCAACCGCTCGTCATCCATGACCGAAATTTGGTCTTCGAGCGCGTTGATTTTGTCGACGATCTTCATGATCGATTTGACGTAACGGTCGTTGGACGAACCGAAAATGGCTTTGGCAATTCCGCCGAGCATAACTAATTCCTTTAAAATCATGTGGGAGACGCGCGCAAGTTGGCGCGAAATAGGGTATTGAAAGGGTGCACCGCAGCGGGTGCAAAAGCCCTACCCTAAAATAATATCGTGCCGGTAAACGGGTGTGTCGGGCGCCAATGCAACGAACGCGATGCTGCCTTCGACTGGCATAAGATGCACGCGCGAAGTTGGCGTCACATGCACCGGCTGCTCAAACGCTTTATCGGCTTCCTGAGCAGAAGCGGTGACGTACGCCTGAACTGCGGCCGAATCCACTGACATGGACGATGAAGAAACGGGGCGCGCAGCCTCCGCAGCGGAAAAACCGCTCAACATCGCCAGTAAGTAAATCAATATGCGCATATATGGCCCTGTTCGGTGCTTTGGTGGATATAGTTAGCCGCAGCGGCAAAGTCCACACCCAAGGCGCGCTGCCTACTTACTGGCTGCGCCTGTCTTTAGGTCTTCATGCTCCAATGACATCCGCAACTTGATACGTTTGGCCTGTGGCTTGCCCTCACTATCCAGAAACGGAGCGACATCACGCTTTCCACTACCTGAGCAGAGTAGATTCAAGAAGTTCTTATCAGGCATTTGAGCAAAGAGCGCGCCTTCGCTCTGCGCTTCGCAACGCGTAATCTTGCCAGTCGCGTCAATTTCCAATGTTAGGCCAATGGAACCGGGCTTTTCAAAGGGATTTGAGCGGGGACGCGGAGGGTTCATAGATGCAGCGGCAGCGGGTTTCGGAAGGCGCCAAGATAAGGTGTGTGCGCTCTTTCCGGAAGATGGCGCTCCATTGGCATCCAACGCAGGCTCAAAACTCCACTCGCGCGCAAGTGCACATGCCTGTTGGTCCAGTTCGGGAGAATTGCTACTGACGGTGATCGAGCATCCTAAAATCTTTCCAGCGCTGTCGACATTGAGCATAAACGTTGTCTGGCCCTGTTTCCCCTCAGCTAAAGCCGCAGCAGGGTATTTGTCGGCTGGTATCCTTAGCTGCGCGGTATTTGAAGGCTTTGGCGGACGCGGAAGACTTTCGGCGATCCTAGGCA
Source organism: Pseudomonadota bacterium (assembly GCA_041175505.1). Classification (GTDB taxonomy): domain Bacteria; phylum Pseudomonadota; class Alphaproteobacteria; order Sphingomonadales; family Sphingomonadaceae; genus Sphingorhabdus_B. Next base: position 5,903 of record JBEDET010000066.1, on the reverse strand, counting down.
TTGATGCAATGGTCAAAACTTCCGGTATTTGCCAGCGAACGCGGTTCGAATAGCTGCCGGTGGTCGCAACGCCATTTTTATCCTTCCCCGGATAAAATTGCGCGCGCGCCATAACATTATCGCAGGTTACCTTATCGAGGTCAGCATGGCCGCTACTGCTGGTGATCGCACAATTGGTCACACGTCCATCGACAGACACATCCACCTTAAATGCAGTTATTCCTTCACGGAATTCGCGCAGCGCGAGGCTCGGATAATCACCCGTGTTCGCCCAAGTGCCGGGATTGTTTTTGGGTATTGGCGATCTTTCGCGTCCCTTTTCGGGTGCGGGCGTAGAAACAGTGCGGACCGTGGGGGCCATGATAACCGGCGGAGGCGGCGCGGGTTTTTCGGCGTTTGTTTCGGCCACAATTGATGCTAGCGCCATCACCGAATAAAAAAGCATGTCTTTGTTCTCCCTGATCTGTCGGGGGTTTAGCAAAAGGTTTCTTAAGTGTTAGTAAAATCACCGCTCGCAAAACCATTTCCCATCATGCCCGAAATCGCGGGTGCAACACCCCGTGTGGCGCGTGCTGGATATAAGGATTGGGGTCGCTGCGACTTAAGCTATATCGCGCTGGACGAAGGCACAACGGTCGCTGGCGTCACGACACAAAATATATGCTGCTCTGCCGAGGTCGACCTTTGCCGCGCGAACTTGGCGCATGGCCGCGCGCGCGCTTTGGTGGTGAATGCCGGAAACAGCAATGCCTTTACGGGCCAGCGCGGGAAGGACGCAGTGGATGCAATTACCGCGCAAGTTGCAGGTCATCTGAACTGCGACGCTTCGGAAATTTTTGTCTCGTCCACCGGCGTTATTGGCGTTCCCCTGCCGATCGACAAAGCACAGGCCGGATTGCGCGCAGTCTTTGACGCGGCACCGTGCAGTTGGGAAGACGTCACGCACACGATCGGCACCACCGACACCTTCGCGAAAGGCGCAACCGCAAGCGCCATGGTCGATGGCCGCAAAGTCCAGCTCGTGGGCATCATCAAGGGTTCAGGCATGATTGCGCCCGACATGGCAACCATGCTCGGCTATATTTTCACCGACGCCGCTGTCGACGCTGCTTTTCTGCAGCAGATGTTATCGGCTTCCAACAAAACCAGCTTCAGCTGTATCACCGTCGATAGCGACACATCGACCAGCGATACCGTGTTGGCATTTGCAACGGGGAAAGCCGGCAATACGCCGCTGACGTCCTATGGCGATGCTGGCGCGGACGCGTTTGCTGCGGCGCTTAATGACATCTGCCGTCAACTCGCGCATCTCGTTGTCCGCGATGGCGAAGGCGCGCAGAAGTTTATCGAAATCAACGTGTCCGGCGCTGCGAGCGATGACAGCGCGCGGCGGATCGGTTTGGCCATTGCCAATTCACCCTTGGTCAAAACGGCGATTGCGGGTGAAGATGCCAATTGGGGCCGCGTCGTTATGGCCGTTGGCAAAGCGGGAGAGCCTGCAAACCGCGACAGCCTATCGATCAGTTTCGGGGCAACGCAAGTTGCGCGCAATGGCCTAGCGGTCGCCGGATATGATGAAGCGCCGGTGGCGCAACATCTTAAGCAGAATGAAATTCAAATCGGCGTTGATCTTGGTATCGGGGCCGGGCGTGCAACGGTCTGGACCTGCGACCTAACCCACGGCTACATCAGCATCAACGCCGATTATCGGAGTTAAAGCGCGGCTTCCAACCAGCTTTTCAGCTGAGCCTTTGGCGCAGCGCCGACTTTCGTGTCCGCAATTTCGCCGCCTTTGAACAGGATCATCGTTGGGATACCGCGCACGCCATATTTTGCTGGCGTATCGGGGTGATCGTCGATGTTCAGCTTCACGATCTCGACCTGCCCAGCGAGCTCTTCGCTGATTTCTTCAAGGCTTGGGCCAATCATTTTGCATGGACCACACCATTCGGCCCAAAAATCGACCAATACGGGTTTGCCCGATGCCAGTACTTCTGATGCAAAATCATTATCGCCTACGGATTTGGTAGCCATGTTTATCTCCTTTGTTGCCACCCATGTATGCCCACAGCCAAATGCTGACAAGGACCAAGGCAGATAGTTTTTGTTCTGCCATCAAGAGGCAGGATAATAAGGCGCCAATATCTCGTCCGAAAGCGTGATAAACCGGGGAGCGTGGGTAAACAGCAAAGCGACCTCAATCTTGCAATCGGGGAAAATCGTCCGCAGCGCCGCTTGATAATGTGCCATTTGGCGCACATGCGGAACGGGGACACTATGTGCATCGCCGGGAACGCTTCGGCCCGTTTTAAAATCGACCGCGCGCACCAATCCGGGTTCGACGAGCAGCCGGTCAATACGGCCATTGATCACTGTTTCGCCCACAACAGCCACAAGCGGGACCTCAGCGCGCGCCTGTGGACCGAATAACGCCGCACAGACCGGATCGCTGAAAACCGCGCTCACTTCAGCCAACAATTGGACCGGATCGATATCATCATTTCGTGCCTGAACTGCCAGCCATTGCTCCGCAGTTTTGAGCGACTCGCTATCCGTGATGCGCTCAAACAAAGCGTGGATCAGCTTCCCGCGGTTGGCGGCTTTGCGCATCGCTGCGTTTGCAGGGGCATCGCCATAATCGTCATCGTCAAGCCGCGATGGCACCAACGGACGCGGTGGGCGCTGCTCCATCGGCGCAGGCGCAAATAGCCATTCGGGGCTGGCTGGCCGAGGTACCGTCGGCGATTGCTTTTCCACAGAAGTTACCGGCGCCACCATCGACGCGCCTTCCGCGCCCACATGGCGCATCACCCTGCCCCAGCGTGGATCGTCTTCCCAACTGCAGCCAAGCGCCGTCATGCCTTTTTCAATCGCGGCGCACCAGCTTTCGGCAGGTGCCTCGCCCTTGCGGCTAATGCCCAACGAACCTGCCATAATCAGCCGCTCTTCCGCGCGCGTGATGGCCACATATAACAGTCGCTTATGCTCCTGCAGTTCGCGGGTCTTCTGCATCGTAACGATGTCTTGCAAACGCCCTGACTGCTCGCTTTTGCGAATGGGCAGCAATGGCGTGCGCTGCCCCTCATCCATTAACAGCTCAACCGACTGATCGGGCTTTTTGGTGGGATCAGAAGTGATGTCCGCCAAAATGACAACGGGTGCTTGCAATCCCTTGGCACCATGCACGGTCATGACACGGACCTCTTTGGTCCCACTGTCGCTTTCGCGTTTGATTTCAATTTCTCCGCGGTCGAACCACGCCATGAACTTTTGCAAGCCGCCGCCATGCTGTTGTTCGAATTGCAGCGCCGAATTCAACATTTCCTCGATAGGGACCAAAACCTCGCGTCCCAAACGCGCGGTAAATTTGCGCCGCGCGCCAATTGGTCCGGACAAAATCTGTTCGAGGAAATGATACACCGTCGTGAAATCAGCTGCGGCGAGCATATCGCGCAAAGGCGCAAGATCATCGGCAAGTTCGGGCTTCGCACGGATATGCTGCCACAGGCTGCCTTCGCGATCACCGACATAGCCGTGCGCCAACAACTGTTCCTGCGTCCACCCAATAATTGGCGATACCAGCAAGCACGCAAGGCTCAGGTCGTCATTTGGCTGAAGCACAAACTTGATGGCCGCCAGCAGGTCTTGCACCACCAACGGCTGCAAAAGCTTCAGCCTGTCAATGCCTGCGACCGCGACGTTGCGTTCATGCAATTGCGCGACCAGCAGCGAGGCCATGTCACCGCGGCTGCGCAGCAGGAACATGATATCGCCCGGCTCCAAATGACGCCCCTGGCTTTCAAGCCAAGGGCTCTCGTCGATGAGCGCCTTCGCATGATCGGCCAGTCGTTCCGCCAGTGCCCGTTTTTCGTCGCTGAACCAGTCTTCTTCGTCTTCCGACGCGTCGCTATCGCCCGCTGCGTTGGGCTTTGCGGATATGGGCTGCAAAAGCTCAACCATGCCAAAATGCGGCTTTTCGCTGTAATGCGGGTCAATGATATCGTTGATACCAAAATCGGCAGGGCCAGACCCATCGATCACGGCGTTTACAAAATCGAGTATCGGCGCGGTCGAACGGAAACTGCGCGACAAGGTAAGCCGTTTCAGTTCACTTCCGGCGGCATCAATGCGTTCGGCAAAATAGCGGCCCGCTTCCTCATATCGTTCGGGCGCGGTCCCCTGAAATCCGTATATTGCTTGTTTAAAATCGCCGACAGAAAACAGCGTGCGGTTCTTTTCGGGGTTCGCACCCATGCCGCTGTAAAAATCGTCGCTCAGCGCGCTGATGATATCCCATTGCGCTTTGTTGGTGTCCTGCGCCTCATCCACCAAGATATGGTCGATCTGCTTGTCGAGTTTAAACCGCACCCATTGCGCCATTTGGCCATGCTGCAAAAGTTCGGCGGTGCGCCGGATCATATCGTCGAAATCCACCGCGCCGATGGCATGTTTGGCGCGGCTATATTGCGCCGCAAATTCCTTGCCGATGGCCAATGCGCGCGCCAGCCTGTCGGCATATTGCGCACGTGTCACTTCGCCCAATAATTGCTCTGTCCAGTTGAACATTTCGAGCGCATGTTCGGCATAGACCTCCGTTGTCGGCGTATGCCCGCTCGTCGAAATCTGGGGGTCCCCCTTGGCCGTTGACCAACAGCGATGCAGATCAAGCAAGAGCTCCGCGCGTTCGGTTGGTGTGCGTGAGAGCCAATCCTGAAGAACTGCGGCACGCTTGCCGCCGCGGCTATCTGCCTTGTTCTTGCCCCACAAAAGGTTCGCCTCAATAACCGCCTGCAATGTCGCGCGTGGAATGCGCGCGTCGGCAAATGCTTCTTCGAGCATATCCTCAACAGGGCCGTCGAAATGAACACCTGCCAGTCGCCGTGCCCAGACCACCGCGCCGGCATCATTGGGAATCATGGTCATGACATCCGGCGATGCGGCTGCCCTGTGCAGGAACCGGAGCGCACCGTCCTCACCCATATTCAGGGAAAGTTCCTGCAGGTCCGTGACCATTTTCGTGTCGCCGCGCGTTTCGGCTTCAAGCACCAGGTTGACCAATGCTTCGCGCAATAACTCTTGCTGCTCGCGTCCTTCAATCGGTTTGAATCCCGGAACCAACCCGGCTTCCTCGGGAAAACTACCCAGCAGCGACTGACAGAAACTATGGATGGTCAGTATTTGTAGGCCACCGCCGGGCGCGTCCAACACCTTTGCAAAAAGCTGGCGTGCGCGTTTCCGTGCCTCCGGCCCCGCGTTCGCGCCAATCGCTTCAAGGTCGTGAAACAGCGCTCCATCTTCGCGTTGCACCCAAGACGCCAAAAGCTGGTTAATCCGGTCCGCCATTTCGGACGCGCCAGCCTTGGTGAAGGTGATGCACAACAGATTTTCAGGTTCAACATCGCTTTCCAAAAGCAACCGGATCACACGCGCGGTTAAAACTTGCGTTTTGCCCGTTCCTGCAGATGCACTCAGCCAGATGTTATCGCCGGGGATGACAGCACTGCGTTGCGCCGGAATGAGTGGTTTCAGCGTCGGGGATTTAGAGGTCATGCCTGTTCCTCCGAAATCGACTGCCGGCCATTCCATTCCTGCAACCGCATCAATTGGTCATAATCACCATAATGCGCAAATTCGGGATGCAGCTTTGCGGTGAAGGGCGCGTCGCCCAAAATCCATTGCGCGATAGCCTCTTCTGCTTGTGCGACGGCAAAGGCTACAAACTCGGTGCTTGCAGGCTTGTTATCGTTGGTCCGCGTGCTCGTCGGGACTGCGATGTAACCAAAGTCTTTGTCTTTGTTTTTCGCCAAGCTCCAATATTCAAACTTTGTCGCGTGGCCGTCCACACCTTTGATCGCCATCTGCTCGGCCATATAGCCGATGAGGCCAAGCTGGAGGGCAAAGCC
>JBEDET010000065.1:0-10936 GCA_041175505.1 Pseudomonadota bacterium | reverse complement strand
ATTTTTGGATTGGCTTGTACCTTAGCCATTGTGGCAACGGCGTGGCTGTTTCGAATTGCCGCGCATACATGGCTTCCTTCGGGCTATCCTTACATCACATTTTTCCCGGCAGTCATCATAACATCGTTTCTATTTGGGGTAAGACTTGGCAGCCTGTCCGCTGTACTGTGCGGACTAATTGCATGGTATTATTTCGTCGGCCCCAGCGAAACATTTAGTACCGATGGCGTGGAGGTTGCGCTCGCTTTCTATGTGTTCGTCGTGGCGACGGATCTGCTGCTCGTTCACGGGATGCAATCAGCCAACCAACAATTGATACAAGAACGTGAAATTTCCTTGGGTTTGGCACAGGCTAAAGCGGAGGTAGTAGTCGAGTTGGAACGACGAATAGCTGAAAAAAATCAGGCTATTGCTGACCTAGAAGAGAGCGAGATAACAACCCATTTGGCGACGGAAACCGCAGGGATTGGACTTTGGCGGTGGCATGTCTCGTCCGGTAGAATCCATTGTGAACGCGCGATGTTCGAGATTTATGGAATATCACCAACCGTAGACGGTATTGTGGAATATAGTGACTACATTGGCAGCGTTCACCCCGATGATGCTGCTGAACAGGATTCCGTCCTAAAGGACACAGTTGCCCGATGTGGAACGAGCACCCGCGAATTTCGCATCCGGCGAAAAGGCGATAACAAAATTCGGCACATTCGCGCTGTGGAAATTGCGCGCGCCGATCTTGACGGACAAACCCAATGGGTCGTCGGCACAAACCTTGACGTCACGGAGCAGAAGGATCGTGAACGTCATGTCCAATTTCTCATGGGCGAGATAAACCATCGCGCGAAGAACCTGCTCGCCGTGGTTATGTCGGTAGCCCACCAGACCGGCGGCGGCGCCAATGCAGAGTTTGTTCGAAAATTTTCCGCGCGTATCCAGTCTTTATCGGCTAGTCAGAACATACTTGTTGCGAACAACTGGACGAGCGTTGCGCTGGAAAATCTGGTTCGTGCACAACTTGACCATTTTAAGGACCTGATTGGAAACCGGATCACGCTTGGAGGTGACACGGTGTACTTGTCACCGGCCGCGGTTCAAACAATCGGGATGGCGCTTCACGAATTGACAACAAACGCTAGCAAATATGGCGCTTTATCTAACGACACTGGTCGTGTTGCGATTACTTGGCAGCACGAACCCGGTGAAGCGTCCGGTCGGTTCGTGATGAATTGGAATGAATTTGATGGCCCGTCGGTCGTTGCCCCGCAAAGAAAGGGCTTTGGATCAACGGTGACGGGTGAAGTTGTCCGGATGAGCCTTGGTGCCCGCATCACAACCGATTTTTCTTCCACGGGATTTTCGTGGCAGCTTGATTGCCCTATTGAAAACGTCATCGACTGCGGCGAATGAACGGGCGATCAATGCAAGCCGAACACCGCATCAACGACGTTCGGCACCTTTTCGTTCGTAAACAGCACGATCCGAGAAAATATATCTCGCTGGAATGTCCGTTCCTATCTCGCAGTTATTCACGCAGCTTTATGCGACAGGTTCGCGATCGAAGCTCTCGTCATCAAACACTTCGAGTTGGTGCGGCTTCGGCAAAGTGTCGTCGCCGTTCAGGCGCGCGAGGAGGTAGGCCACGGCGAGCAACATCTCCTCGGGATCATAAGGCTTAGGCATCGATCCGATCGCCACGGTCTTGGCTGAACTCGCCCGGCTGACCTGTCCGCTGATGAGCAAAACCGGTATCGCCAAACCCTTTAGATGCTTCGAAAGTTCGATGCCATCGTCACCTTTGGCCAGCCGGATGTTGACCAACGCCAGATCCGGCTTTTCAGCGTTGGCGACTTCCATCGCCGCGTCGAGCCTATCCGTCAGGTCGAGGACCTTGTATCCCGCCTTCTGCAACTCGTCCCGGAGAAGTATCGAAACGAGCACCTCGTCCTCGACAATCATCAGGGTTTGAACCGTCTTGTTATCTTTTTTGGCCGTCATAATCGTTCCTATACTCGTCAGGGTCTTATCGCGTGAGATGCGGGCACGTGCCCGCGGGCGGATAGATCGCCGGTTCAGGTTCGTCTTCACCGGTGCGACCCCGGTATGCGTTATGGAAACCTAGATGCCCGGGAGGTCGCGATCGTCAAAGGGTGACGGTCCACAACCTCCGGGGCGGCCATATGGATCAATAATGCACGGCAAAGCCTAAAGTTCCATCCTTGAGAAATGCCGCACACTCCCCAGCGCAAGATTTGTGCGACTTTTCTGAAGCGAAATCTCTTAATCAGAGCACGCGTAGAAATGGAAAGATCGGCTATCGACCGACGCTTTAAACGCCTGCCCCCCTCAAAGGTTTGGGAACGTTATTGATGATGATGCCTGTTTTTGGGCGCAAAGCGGACCTTGCTTTTACGACCGGTTGAGCAGGCGCGTTGTGATAAGTAAACAGTCCGATTAACGCGTTCATACTTTACGTGAGTAGCAAGGGTACCCTCTCTTGGTACTATTCCCGCAAACAGAGGGCTATGTTTTCAATCCAGCTGCAACAAGCGCAATCGTCATACGCCCCCTATCCTCGCAAACTGCACGACCCGGGACTCCATATCGAAGTGCCAGCACAGAAACTGACTGATAGAGTTGACCTGGTCATCGTGACGGCCATGCGGAAAGCTCACGATCTCGGCCCGAAAATCCTCCAGCGAAGGCGCCCGCTCGGCCAACCAAACATGACCAGCTTCAGTGCGGGTGGATTGCGCATGCAAACGGGTGATCTTGTCATCCCTGGGCAAGAACGCAGTTGGATAGGGGATGCCATGATGCTCCGTACGCAGCTGCTGGATCAATGATGATGCGGTTCACGCGCAGGGTGGAGGATGTCACCTGCGTTGCCTTCGTGCACCTTGTCTGGTCCTATAGGGACCTGCATATCTTCCTCGGCAATTGCCGATAATCGGAGTGTAACCCAATCGTTGAGCTCCTCAAGATGCCCTGCCAGATCATCCAGGTGCAGGCGCTGCACGCAGGGTCTCTATACAGGAAAGTTTAGCTTGAGGAAGACGCACGTGCGCCGGACGCAATGATGGTGACATGGCAAATCGCCTTTTCGAACAGAGGAATGAGAGTTCCGAACTTCGCAATGACGTCCACAGGACGCGCCTGGCCGAACCAGACTGTCATTGCTCACACTTCGGTCGAGGCTCAGCCTCTCATCGGAAGGCACAACCTTCCTGTGTTCGTCGGAGCGATCCCCGAGTGGAGGGCTCAGCCCTCAACCCCAATCAAGCTCCGCTATAAAAGGGACCAATCATCCTTTGATGACTGGGTTCGGTTTACACGTCAGCGCGATGCCACGCAAGTAGCGCCGATCAAATTTTTTACCGTAAATTCCTGAAAAATAACATAAATCAGGGAGGGCCTTACCAGAGACCAGTTCGTACCAGGCTGCACCGCGCACCAGGAATTCCTCAATATCTTGAGCAATCACAGACAATGGCCTTAAAGCGATATTTCTCGCGTTATTTCCGTGACTTATGACAGGTAGTTTTGGTGGTTCCACGTGACAGATGCTTTATATGGCATCTATCTCACGAAAAAGTCCCGGAGTTCTTCAGGGCCCAATTTCGTGGCACCACTTTTGTTTTGAAGCGGCCCTTGGCAAACCCGAGAAATTGTCGCTGCTGCTGCCACTCCATCAGGATATCTGCACAGGGCAATAGGTGGCGGGCGGTACGTTGAACAGGTTCCCGTCCATCGAAAATCGCGGTTTTGGGAGGGATCGAATGACTGCGATCAGGTGGTTAACCCAAGCCAGCTTTGTCCGAGCCAGGCTTATCTAATGATTCACTTTAGAACGCGATGCACTTTGATAATCGCTTCACCATGAACTCTGCTCTAGAACAGCCTCGGAAGATCTTTTGGATCATTGTCGGCCTTAGCTTAGTGTTTTGATTATTGCTGAAAAGTCGAGGCCGCCTTTTCCATCTGCATCAAATTGCGCGTATAGTTCGGCCGCCCGCGTGCCCATGGGCACATCAGCGTTGACCGACTGTGCGGCTTCCATCGCCAGTTTAAGGTCCTTCAGCATCAGTGCGGTCGCAAATCCGCCCTGATAATCATTATCCGCAGGCGATGTCGGTCCGACGCCGGGAACGGGGCAATAGCTGGTCATCGACCAGTTTTGACCAGAGGCTTTCGACGAAATGTCGTAAAAGGTTTGAAGGTCGAGCCCAAGCTTTTCAGCCATGGCAAAGGTTTCGCAGGTCGCAATCATCGATGCACCCAGCAGCATGTTGTTGCATATCTTTGCCGCCTGACCGGCCCCTGATCCGCCAGCATGAATGACAGCCTTGCCCATCGCCGACAGGATCGGCTCTGCCCGCGCAAAGGCAGTATCGGTGCCACCCACCATGAAGGTCAACGTGCCCCCATTGGCTGCCGCAATGCCACCGGAGACGGGCGCATCGACCATGTCATAGCCAGCCGCGACAGCATCCGCCGTCACCTTGCGCGCGGTATCAACATCAATCGTCGAACAATCGAGCAATATCGCGCCCTTGGGGGCATGGCCCAATACATCATTTTCAAATACGCTATCGACGATGTTGCCATTGGGCAGCATCGATACGACAGCGTCAACACCATCGACCGCATCACGCACGGACGTAAATGTGGCGCAGCCATTTTCCTGCGCCCGTGCCAATGCGTCGGCCGACAGGTCAAACGCATTTACCCTGTGCCCTGCCTTAACGAGGTTGGCGGCCATGCCGCCGCCCATGTTGCCCAGACCGATAAATGCGATTTTCATGTGATTTATCCCATTGTGGGAATGACGAACGCGTTGCCACCATCGGGCGAGCCATCTGGCCAACGCTGGGTGATTGTCTTGACCTTGGTCCAGAACTTCACGCCTTCCATGCCGTGCTGGTTGGTGTCGCCAAAGGCAGAGCGTTTCCAGCCGCCAAAGCTGTGATAGGCAACCGGAACTGGGATCGGCACGTTGATGCCGACCATGCCGACATTGACGCGTGCCGCAAATTCACGGGCGGCGTGGCCATTGCGCGTGAAGATCGCGACGCCATTGCCATATTGGTGCTTCGACGGAAGCGCCAAGGCTTCTTCAAAGTTGGCCGCGCGGACGATCTGCAGCACTGGGCCGAAGATTTCTTCCTTATAGCTTTCCATGTCGGTGGTGACATGGTCGAACAAGGTTGGCCCAATGAAGTAACCTTCTTCATGTCCCTGAAGCTTAAACCCGCGGCCATCGATAATCAGCTCGCCGCCTTCATCAACGCAGGTCTGGATCCAGCCTTCAACCTTTGCCTTGTGCTGCGCGGTTACAACAGGACCATAATGCGCTTCGGCATCGGTTGAGACGCCGACGCGTAGTGCTTGTATCGCGGGAATGAGCTTGGCTTTCAGGCGTTCTGCAGTATCGTCGCCAACTGGCACGACGACAGGAAGCGCCATGCAGCGTTCACCAGCTGAACCAAAGGCCGCGCCCGCCAAATCATTGACGACTTGGTCGAGGTCTGCGTCGGGCATGACGATGCCATGGTTCTTTGCGCCGCCCATGGCCTGCACACGCTTGCCGTTGGCAACGCCGCGATTGTAGACATAATGCGCAATGTCGGAGGAACCGACAAAGCTAACCGCGCCGATGGCGGGGTGGTCAAGAATGGCGTCGACCATTTCCTTGTCACCATGCACGACCTGGCAAATGCCTTCGGGCAAGCCAGCTTCGATGAAGAGTTCGGCCAAGCGCACAGGAACGCTTGGGTCGCGCTCGCTTGGCTTGATGATGAAGGCGTTGCCCGTCGCAATCGCGGGGCCGCACATCCACAAGGGGATCATGCCGGGGAAGTTGAACGGCGTAATACCTGCGCCGACGCCGATTGGCTGACGCATCGAATATACGTCAATGCCGGGGCCAGCGCCTTGGCTATATTCGCCCTTCATAACATGCGGAATGCCACAGCAAAATTCGATGACTTCCAACCCGCGCTGAATGTCGCCCTTGCTGTCGGCAATGACCTTGCCATGTTCGGACGAAAGCATATGCGCCAGCTCGTCCATATTGGCTTCAACCAAGCGCTTGAATTCGAACATCACGCGCGCACGGCGCTGCGGGTTCGTCGTCGCCCACGCAGGTTGCGCGGCCAATGCTGCCTGCACCGCGCGTTCCAACACAGCGGCATCGCCCAATGCAACGCGGGCCTGAACGCCGCCATTGTTTGGATCCATTATGTCGCCAAAACGCGATGCGCTGGCGCCTGTGCCACCGCTAATGAAATGATCGATTTGACGCATAGCTCTTCTCCTAATTCCGTGCGCCGCCAATGCCCGTGTCGGACCATTAATGCAACCTCGGTATATTATGGTTCAAAAATTGGTGACGGTGCATATATGGGCTTCAGAACGCCGCAATATCCTTATCCTTCATTTTTTCGGGAACCTGCATGATCACGCTATTGGCTCGCACCTCGCTATTGGCGGTCGTCATCGGTGCGCCTGCCGCTTATGCGCAGGAGAGCGCCGAACCGACTATCATTGTCACCGGAAAAGGGCTCGACCAGACGAAGGGTGACCCGGCTTATGGCTCGGTGGAAATCGACCGCGCGCGCCTAAGCAGCGAAGCGTCTGGTCGGATTGAAAATATCCTCGCCGATGTCGCTGGCTTTCAACAGTTCCGGCGTTCCGACAGCCGGTCAGCCAATCCATCGGCGCAAGGTGCCACCTTGCGCGCGCTTGGCGGCAATGCGTCGAGCCGCACGCTGGTGCTGCTTGATGGCGTGCCTCAGGCCGACCCGTTTTTCGGTTACATCCCCTTTAGCGCAATCACCCCCGAACGTTTATCGTCCATTCGCGTCACTCGCGGCGGCGGCAATGGTGCCTTTGGTGCAGGGGCCGTCGCAGGGACCATCGAGCTAAACAGCGCAGGCCGGACCGACCTGCCCGACGCCGCATTGTCGGCCTTTTACGGCAGCGGCAACGCCAGCGAGCTTTCCGCTGGCCTCGCGACTGATCTCGGTGCCGGATTTGTGAGCGTTTCGGGTCGGTGGGATCGCGGCGACGGCTTTTACACAGCGCCAAGCGCAACCCGCCAGCCAACCGATGTGCGCGCCGCCTACGACAGCTGGTCAACCGGATTGCGCGCCGTTGCCCCTTTGGCGGACGGGGTTGAACTGCAGTTGCGCGGGCTGCTGTTTCAGGATAATCGCACCTTGCGCTTTGCAGGCGCAGACAGCAGCTCCGAAGGACAAGACGCAAGCATCCGCATCGTGTCGCAGGGCCGCTGGCAAGTGGACGCGCTGGCCTATGTGCAAGCGCGCAACTTTACCAACATCGTGATCAGCGCAACGTCGTTCCGCAAAACGCTCGACCAAAGAAACACGCCATCCACTGGGGTCGGCGGCAAAATTGAGGTCAGGCCACCCGTTGGCGGCGATCATCAATTGCGCATGGGCGTCGATGCGCGGCTATCCGAAGGCGAGCTGTTTGAGGATGTCTATAGCGGCGTCACCGGCCTCGTCACGGCACGGCGCAACGCCGGTGGCAACAGCGCGACATTTGGTGTTTTCGCAGAAAATGATACGACGATTGGCAATTTGACGCTGACCGGCGGCATCCGCGCAGATCGCTGGACCATCGACAATGGCTTTTTTGCAGAGCGCGCCACCAACGGAACCGTCGTGCGCGATGATGTCTTTGCCGATCGCGCAAGTTGGCAGTCCAGCGCACGCGTTGGCGCACTCTATGCACCGACCGATGGCGTTGCGCTCCATGCCGCGGCCTATACCGGCTTTCGCTTACCAACTCTGAATGAACTCTACCGACCGTTCACCGTCTTCCCAGTAGCAACGCGCGCCAATGAAGCGTTGGACGTGGAAAAGCTGCGCGGTGTTGAGGCTGGGTTTGATGTCCGGCCAGCCACCGGCGTGACGCTTGGCGCGACAGTGTTTTACAACAGGCTTAACGACGCCATCGCCAACGTTACGATTGGCACTAATCTGCGCCGACGCGACAATGTCGATGCTGTCATTGCCAAGGGCGCCGAGCTCAGCGGCGAAGCGCAATTTGGTGCGGTCAGCATTGCCGGATCTTACGCGTTCAGCCACAGCAAAGTGCGTGCGTCCGGCATCGCCAGCGGCCTCAATGGACTCACCCCGGCCCAAAGCCCCCGCCATGCTGCAAATGCGACCGTGCGGTGGACGCCACGCGCCGACGCCATATTGTCCGCAACAGCCCGTTATGTCGGCGCACAATTCGAAGATGACCTTGAGGCGAATATTTTGCCATCGGCGCTAACCTTTGACGGCTTTGCACAAATCCCCCTCACCCGGCAGATCGCATTGACCGGGCGGGTGGAAAATATCCTCAATGAACAGATTGTGACCCGCAAAGTGGGAACGTCCATCGACCTTGGAACACCCCGGATATTTTGGATCGGCCTGAAATTTTCAGGTCGATAGCGGCGTCGCGATACCGTTCGGGGTTTTCCGACAAAAGCTTGACGGTTTCGATTGCGCCATCGGGCGAACGGCCAATGACGTGAATTCATCTGCGCCGACCAAGCGCGGGCATAGGTTCGTGCCATTAAAATCGCTTCACTTGGCTGGCGCACAGGCATACGGTCCAAGCCAAATATATGGAGAGTTTATGAAAAGCATTTTTAAGATGGGCGTCGCAGCCGTCTGTGCCAACCTGATTTTGCCAGCCACCGCTGTATATGCCCAAGCCCCGGCCACGTCCGTCGGCATGGCCAGCGAAGATGCGCGGCTAACCGCATTTCTGGATGCGGAATTCAGCGAATATCTTAAGCAACAGCCCCAAGTGGCAACGCGCCTTGGCCTGAAAGACGGCGGCGACCGCTGGAATGATATCAGCGACAAAGCGGCAGCAGAACAGGTCAAATGGCGTCAGGCAAGCGTCGCCCGCATGAAAGCCGCATTCAACCGCGCCGACCTTTCGCCCGAAGCACAGGTGAATTTCGACATCTGGGCATTGGAAGCCGACCGCGCTGTCATAAGCGAAGCGAACCGGATGTACCGCCCGCCTTTCTACTCGCGCCTCTATTCGGTGCACAGCCAGCTGGCAGACTTTTTGGTCAACACCCATGGGGTCGCCGACGCCACGGACCTAAAGAATTACATCGCCCGGTTGCGCGGCATGCCTGCGGTGCTGGACATGGCGATTGAGCGCACGCAAGCGAGCGAACGCGCTGGCATTCGCGCACCCAAATTTCAGGTCGAGTCCGTCATTTCCGGCAGCGAGAAGCTCACCAGCGGCGCGCCATTTACGACCGGACCAGACTCCGCGCTTTGGGCAGATGTTCAGGCCAAGACCGAAGCATTGGTCACCGCGGGCAAAATCTCGCGCGGTGATGCGGACGCCATGCTCGCCGAAGCGCGCGCGGCCATTCTCGACCTGAAGCCTGCTTATGGTCGCGTGATTGCGTGGGGCAAGGCAAGCTTGCCAGCGGCTCCAAGCGGCCGCGTTGGTGCCATTTCGCTTCCCGGCGGTGCGGACTATTACGCCAACGAACTGAAGCTGAATACGACAACGGACTATACCGCGGACCAAATTCACAAAATTGGTCTTCAGGAAGTGGCCCGCATTGAAGCGGAACAGGACGCCCTTGCGCAAAAGGCGGGGTTCAAAGACCGCAGCGCTTTTTACGCCGGGCGCGCCAAGCTGTATCCGCCAAAGCCTTTTGACGACGCCGCGCGTGCCGAATATCTCGCCACCGCAAATGCCTTTGTCGCCAAAACGCGCACGCTGCTGCCCGCCTATTTCGGCATGACGCCAGCTTTCGGCATTGAAGTGGTGCGCGAACCGGCGTTCAGCGAAGTCGCCGGCGGTGCCGCGCACGCGTCTGCGCCAAGCCCCGATGGCAAGCGCCCCGCCCGCACCTATGTGCATCTTGTGGGCACAACCCCCGATCCAGCGGCGCTGTACACGCTGATGTGTCATGAGGCCGTTCCCGGGCACAACACCCAGGGCGACATTCAGGTGCGGCAGCAAGGCGGGCCCAAATTCCGTTCGGTCACTGGCTATGTCGCATTTGGCGAAGGCTGGGCGCTGTATGCTGAAGCATTGTGCAAGGAAATGAATGCGTTTCCGGACATTGCCGCTGATTTCATGCGGCTGGATGCAGAACTGTTCCGTGCAGCGCGCCTCGTCACCGACACCGGCATCCACGCACTGGGTTGGACCGAGGACCAAGCCGTGACCTATATGAACACGACGGGCCGGCAGCCGATTGAACGGTCACGTTCCGAAGTACGCCGCTATATCACGCTGCCCGGGCAAGCCACTGGCTACAAAATCGGCATGCTCAAGATCATGGCGGAACGCAAAAAGGCCGAGGCGGCGCTTGGCGCAAAATTCGATATCAAGGGTTTCCACGACCTTCTGATCGCGTCGGGTTCGCAACCTTTGTCCATTCTGGAACGCCGCGTCGATGAATGGATTGCCGCGCGGGCGAACAATCACAACAAATGAGTAACTCATGTTACGATAAAGGTGAAATCCGAAATGAACGCTTAGCAACGGGCATAGGCCAACCTGCGCTTAGCCAGAAACTGGCGGAACTGCGCCGCAACGAGCTCGTCAAAACGCGCCGTGCGTCCAAGCCAATCTGGTATGATTTAGCGGATGATAAAGTCTGCTTATGCGTCCGCAGCATGGAAGCCATCCTTGGGGACGAAGGTGATGTGGGGCAAATGTTGAATACCGCCCTGCAACTGAACAAGCCTGAGGCAAGCTCACCCTCGGCGCGTGGCACGGCAGGATTCGCGCGCATCATTTAACGGGCTGATGTTTTTGCCATCAAAATCTGGCGGAGACGGTGGGATTCGAACCCACGATAGAGTCACCCCTATACACACTTTCCAGGCGTGCGCCTTCGACCACTCGGCCACGTCTCCGCATTCCCCTAAGG
>JBEDET010000064.1:0-11153 GCA_041175505.1 Pseudomonadota bacterium | reverse complement strand
ATATGACCTTGGCGCAAAAGCTGGGCTCGCTGGTTGGCCAACTTGCGCACGACAATCTCGATAATATCGCGATTGAGGTGGAGGGCGCTGCAGCCGAATTGAATATCAAGCCCATTACCGCCGCTGTTCTTTCCGGTTTCATGCGGCGGTTCTCGGACGCGGTGAACATGGTCAACGCACCGTTTTTGGCGAAAGAGCGCGGGTTTGATATCCGTGAAGTCCGCCATGACAAGGCGGGTGCCTATCACACATTGGTGCGCGTCACCGTTAACACGGCGCAAGGGCCACGTTCGGTTGCAGGCACATTGTTTGCCAATAGCGAAGCGCGGCTTGTCGAGATTTTCGGCATCAGCCTTGAGGCAGAGCTCGAAGGCAGCATGCTGTATATCGTCAATGAAGATGCACCCGGTTTCATTGGTCGTGTCGGTACGACATTGGGCGAAGCTGGCTTGAACATCGGCACCTTCCATTTGGGCCGCCGAAGTGCAGGCGGCGAGGCGGTTCTGCTGTTGTCGATGGATGCAGCGATTCCAGAGGCTGTTCTTAAGCAGTTGGCGTCGCTTCCGGGCGTAAAGACAGTAAAGGCGCTTAAGTTCTAAGCGGGGCTTCCCCGCCAGAACTTTTCGCGTAAAGAACGCGCATGAAGATTCCGCCCGACTTGCTGCCTGAAGGCTTCCGTGACCGACTTCCTCCTCAAGCGGAGGTTGCGGCGCGGGTGTCGCGTGCCATGATCGATGTGCTGACACGCTATGGCTATGCCAGAGTGGCGCCAGCCATCGCCGAATTTGAAAGCGCACTTGCCGAACGCAGTGGCGGCGCGGCGCGGAATCAGCATTTGCGTTTTACCGACCCTGTTTCTGGACACACGCTCGCCTTGCGTGGCGATATAACCGTTCAGGTCGGGCGTATTGCGACAACCCGGATGCAAGAATCGCCGCGGCCGCTGCGCTTGTGCTATCATGGTCAGGTTCTGCGCCTGAAGGCAAAGCAGCTGCGACCAGAGCGTGAGTTGACGCAGCTTGGCGCGGAATTGATCGGCAATGACAGCGTTGCCGCGGCGTGCGAAATTGTCGGCGTCGCCATCGATGCGCTGGAGGCAGCGGGCGTCAAAGACATAACCATCGATTTTACCCTCCCTGACTTGGTCGAAAGGCTTGCTGAAATGGCGCTGCCTTTGGCTCCCGATAAAATCGATGCCGTGCGTTCCGAACTGGATATGAAGGATGCTGGCGGCCTTAGCGTGTTGGGCGCGGATGCCTATCTGCCATTGCTCGCGGCGACTGGTCCATTTGATGCGGCCGTTGAAAAATTGCGGGCCATTGACGCTGGCGGTGCACTTGCGTCGCGAATTCAGGCGCTTGAAAGCATTGCCGCAACGGTCGCGGGTCGCGCCAATGTGACGCTTGATCCCACCGAACGACATGGCTTTGAATATCAAAGCTGGTTCGGTTTCACGATCTTCGCCAAAGGATATAGCGCGGCGCTCGGTCGTGGTGGCACTTATTATATCAACCGCGCGGACGGTCCATCCGAAGCCGCAACTGGATTTTCGTTGTATCCAGACCCGTTGATTGACTTGGCCGAAGAAAGCAATGTGCAGCGCCTTTTCCTGCCGCTCGGCACCGATGCAGCCACCGGCGCAAAATTGCGTGGCGAAGGTTGGGTTACGGTTGCTGCGTTGGACGACAATGACAGCGCCGCCGTGCTGGGCTGCACCCATAAATGGGTCAACGGGCAGGCGGTTATCGTCTGAAATCGTCCATCACGTTGCTTTAGGGTGGACGCAGCGCCATCATAATCATAACGGAGCACATGGCGAATCCCTTCGCAGGAAAAAGCTCCTGCGCAGAAAAAGGCCCCAGAGCTATCTGGCTTTGACAGGGAATATCTGATGGCAAATGTAACCGTAATTGGCGCTCAATGGGGCGACGAGGGTAAAGGTAAGATTGTCGACTGGTTGGCGGAACGCGCCGACGCAGTGGTCCGGTTTCAGGGCGGACATAATGCGGGCCACACTTTGGTGGTCGGCGAAAATGTGTATAAATTGTCGCTTCTGCCGTCGGGTATCGTGACGGGCACGCTGTCGATCATCGGCAATGGCGTTGTTCTGGACCCATGGGCGTTGCGCGACGAAATGACGAAGCTGCGTGGGCAGGGCGTTTCGATTACAACAGAAAACTTCGCGCTTGCCGACAATTGCGCGCTGATATTGCCCATCCATCGTGATTTGGATGGCTTGCGCGAAGCCGCCGCCGGTTCCGGCAAGATTGGCACCACGGGCCGCGGAATCGGCCCCGCTTATGAAGATAAGGTCGGCCGCCGCGCCATTCGCGTTTGCGATCTTGCGCATTTGGATGCGCTTGATGCGCACTTGGACCGTTTGTGCGCGCACCATGATGCCCTGCGCGCCGGTTTTGGCGAGCCGCCGGTAGACCGAGCCCGCCTGATCGCTGACCTTAAGGAAATTGCGCCGTTCGTTCTCGAATATGCGCAGCCAGTGTGGAAACGGTTGAACCAAGTGCGCAAGGCAGGCGCGCGGATATTGTTTGAAGGCGCGCAGGGCGTTTTGCTGGATGTCGACCATGGCACCTATCCATTTGTGACATCGTCGAACACGGTTTCGGGCACTGCCGCGGCTGGCTCTGGTCTTGGACCAAGTGCCGCCGGTTTTGTCCTTGGTATTGTGAAGGCATATACCACGCGGGTTGGTTCGGGGCCTTTCCCCACCGAATTGGAAGATGAAACGGGCCAGCGGCTGGGCGAACGTGGTCATGAATTTGGAACCGTGACCGGCAGAAAGCGCCGTTGTGGCTGGTTCGATGCGGTAATCGTGCGTCAAAGCTGTGCGGTGTCAGGTGTCACGGGAATTGCGCTGACGAAGTTGGATGTCTTGGACGGTTTTGACACGATCAAAATCTGCACGGGCTATCGCCTGAACGGCAAGGTATATGATTATCTGCCTGCGCACGCCGCAGAGCAAGCCGCAGTCGAACCGATTTACGAAGAAATGCCCGGTTGGCAGGAAACGACCGCTGGCGCGCGTAGCTGGGCCGACCTTCCGGCGCAGGCGATTAAATATATCACCCGCGTTCAGGAACTGATCGAAACGCCCGTTGCCTTGGTATCGACATCTCCGCAACGCGAAGACACGATTTTGGTGCGCGACCCGTTTGCGGATTAACCGCTTTTCAGTTCTGCGTTCAGCCGCAGGCTAGCGCGCCAGAAGAAGAAGGCGGGGATCAGTCCAAGCCAGGCTGCGCCATAAAGCACCCAGCGGACGCTTTCATCGCCGGCCATCGGTTGCAGCCAATCGGATAGCATGCCGAACAACAATGGGCCCATGCCAAGCCCGATGAGATTTTGTCCAAAGACGACAAGCGATGCGGCAATGGCGCGCGCCTCTGGCCGGACAAGGCCTTGGACACATCCATAAGCAGGGCCGTAATAGGCCGAATTCAATATGGTCGGCAGAATGAGCAGGGCGACGGCAATCCGCCAATCTTCGGCCCAATATCCGGCAAACAATATCGGTGCGGCAATCGCCATGCCGATGGCAGGCAGCGTCAAGATATGCCGCTTGTCACGCTTGCCAAAAACATCGGCCATTTTCCCGCCAAGCCATGTGCCGATGATGCCGGAAATGCCAAGTGCGACCGCCATAGCGAGCCCCGCCTCCGTCGTTGATAGCCCGTGGGACCGGATGAAGAAGCTGATCGTCCACAGACCCTTGCCGTAGCTGAGGAAGGCGGTGAACGATGCGGCGATAAAGACATACAGATAGGCCTTGGACGCAAAAACTTCGCGCACAGCATCTTTAATCGACAGTTTTGCCTTCACGGGCGAGTCTGCGGTGTTGAAATGTGCGCTATCGGCGCATCGCCGTGGATCGCGGATGATCAATGGCAGTAGAAACGCCAGCAATATCCCCGGCGTACCAACCAGCATAAGCGCAATGCGCCAGCCATATTGGTCGTTGACGATCCCGCCAATGATGAGGCCCAGCAGTCCACCAATCGGGATGCCCAACCCAAAAAAGGCGATAGCTGACGACCGTTTTTCGGCGGGCACGCTGTCTGCGATCAGCGAGTGTGCAGCGGGCGTGCAGCCGGCTTCACCGACACCCACGCCGATCCGGGCAAGAGCAAGTTGCGCGAAGTTTTGGGCAAAACCGCAAATCGCTGTCATCCCGGACCATACCGCGAGGCATATTGAAATCAGCCAAACCCGGTTGGTCTTTGCGTTATCCGCATAGCGGGCGATTGGTATGCCGAGCACGGCATAAAAAACCGCGAAAGCAGGGCCAGCGAGCAAACCGAGCTGTGTATCACTCAGCCCAAGCTCGCCCTTGATAGGCTCGGCCAGAATATTGACAATCTGGCGGTCCAGAAAGTTCAGAATGTACACGAGCAGAAGCGCGAACAGCATTAACTTGGGGTTGGTTATAGCCAACCCACCGCTGCGCACAGCTGTTCGATCATGCATTCCGTTTCTCCTTCTCCAACGGGCAGTTATTCAACTATTTTCGCGATTGTAAAGCGTCCGCGGAATAATGATTTTGACAATCGATGGTTCTAACATCGCAAAGGGTACGGAAAATCGTCCAGTCTGAAAAATGCGTTATTGACTGTTGGCTGCACAGCGTCATTGGAGGACACTATGACCACGCGTGAAACCACGGCTTTCTTGCCACTCGACGATCTTGATCTCACATTGTCGTTGAGCGACCGGTTCATGGTCATGGCTTATGGGGCTATCCAATGGCCATGGTTGCTGCGCAGCCTCGATGGTGGCCGAAAGAAGGATAAGGCGGAACTGCTCGCTTATCTCGATTTGCCGCTGGATGCGTTGCCCAATTTGGGCAGCTGGAAAGCAGATACGCATTTTTTGTGGCACATCGTTTCTGCAATCGAGGAAATGCGTCCGCAACAGGTGGTTGAGCTGGGTTGCGGGGCATCGACTTTTGTCGCGGCGCGGGCACTGCAGCTATTTGGTGGCGGAAAAATCGTCAGCTTTGACCAGCACGGGGATTTTGCGTCGACGACGCAAGACTGGATCCGTGAGAACGATATGGATGTCGACATCCGCCATGCGCCCTTGGGACCGCCGCCGGCTGGCTGGCCTGGCCATTGGTATCAACTGAGCGATGTGCCGGCAGAAATCGACCTGCTGATCGTCGACGGGCCGCCATGGGCCCTTCATCCGCATGTGCGCGGCGCGGCGGCGAGCCTATTTCCGCATTTGCGGCCCGGTGGCCGCGTGCTGCTGGATGATGCTGCGCGTCCCGGCGAGCGTGTGGTCGCCCGCCGGTGGCGCAAAGAGCATCACAATATGGACTTCACGCTCGACAGCAAAGGCGCCAAAGGCACCTTGCTGGGATATAAGCACCCCGCTTAAAGCTTCGTTTTTCGCTTGTCAGTCACCATGTCGTCGGCAAGGTCCAGACCGGCTTTGCCGTGCGCTGCTGTGTGCGCAGGCGCATGCAATGGCTCGACAAACTCTGGCTCTTCCACCTCAAGCATGCCTTCCCATTTGGTGATCACGGACGTTGCCACGGCGTTACCGACGACGTTGGTCGCGGTCCGGCCCATGTCGAGGAACTGGTCAATCGCGAGGATCAAGGCAACACCTTCGACAGGCAAGTCAAACATCGCCAGCGTACCGGTAATGACCACCAATGATGCGCGGGGCACGGCGGCCACGCCCTTTGACGAAATCATCAACGTCAGCAGGATCAGGATCTGCGTTCCGATGGGCAGATCGATACCATAAGCTTGCGCGATGAAGATGGTCGCGAAGCTCATATACATCATCGAACCATCAAGGTTGAAGCTGTAACCCAATGGCAGCATGAAGCCCGAGATCCGGCGCGGGACACCGAAACGATCAAGCTGTTCAAACAATTTCGGCAACGCCGCTTCGCTAGACGCGGTCGAGAATGCGATGAGCATCGGTTCGCGGATATAACGAATGAGCGTCCAAATGCGTCGGCCGAGGAAAATCGCGCCAAGCGACAAAAGGATCGTCCACAACAATGCGAGCGACAGATAGAATTCACCCACGAGCTCAAGATAGGTCCACAAAATCGCTAGGCCGCTCTTGGAAACCACGGCGGCAAGCGCGCCAAACACCGCAACAGGTGCATAACGCATCACATAATGTGTGATTTGCAGCATCATTTCGGCAAGGGCTTCTGCACCACGAACGAGCGGCGCACCTTTTTCGCCCAGAGCGGACAACGCGATGCCAGCGAACAATGCGAACACCAAAATCTGCAAAATATTGTTCGTCGCCATCGCTTCGAACGCATTTTTTGGGAAAATCGACAGGATGAAATCCCAGAAGTCGAGTTTCTTGACCTCGCCAATCGTGGCAGCGGCATTGGTGAGGGTATCGACCGGTGCGTCAATGCCTGGCTGGAGCAGGTTGACCATCAACAGTCCAAGGCCAATCGAGATGAAGCTGGCGACGATGAACCACGAGATTGCGCGAAACCCGATTCTGCCCAGCGCACTGCTGTCACCCATGTGCGCAATGCCGACGACGATGGTCGACAGGATCAACGGCGCGACCAAAAGCTTGATGAGATTAAGGAAAATATCCGAAAGCAGTTTGAACGTCTTTGCGAGATATTCGAACTGCGTACTGTCCTGTGCGAAACTGACATGGACCGTGTAACCCACGGCGACGCCGAGGATCATCCCCACCAAAATCCACAATGTAAGCCGTTTATCCACGCAGAACCTCTCCTATTTTCAACTTTCGACCACGCTACACAGGAGTAATGACTGTCGCAACAAGTTACAAACGCGACTTGTTTAAGCATTCGAACGGCGTCATAAGCCTTGTAATAAAATTACAACCTATTTTGTCGTTGAACATGGCACTTAACCAAATGCTAGCGGGCTCAGGAGATGATTTCATGGCGGCCGCCAAAATTGTTAAAACTACCGGAAAACTGGACAAAAGCCTGCTGAAGGCAATGATTTCGGCGTTCGCTGAAACGGCGCTGCCCGGCGAAAATGAAGGCTTTGATGCCAAGGCAACGGAAGAGGCCGCCCGCTTCACTATTGAAACGGGTCTCCATCGCAAAGCTGGCACTGCCGCCATCGCGCTCGATAGCTTCACCGATGCGCAGGGCCGTTTGATGATGCGGATTGCGCTGAATAACGACGATATGCCGTTTTTGGTGGATTCGGTATCCGCCGCCGTTGCCGCAAATGGTATATCGGTGAAGCGCATCATTCACCCCGTGTTGAGTGTCGTCCGCGATGATGCCCTGACGCTCACCGACATCAGCCGGAAGCGTGTGGACGGTCAGGCCCGCGAGTCATTCATTTACCTTGAGACCGAACGGGTCGGTGCGCGGGAACGCCGGCAGCTTGAAATGCACCTCGCCGCCGTTCTGGCCGATGTGCGCGGCGCGGTTACCGACTGGCGCGATATGCTCGCGGCGTTGTCCGATGACGCTGACAGCCTGCCTGACAGCGATGGGACTGCCCTCATTCGGTGGTTCCTCGACAACAATATGACGATATTGGCGCACGAACGGATCAGCAGCGATGGCAAGCGGTCCGACCGCCTTGGTATATCGCGCGTCACCGATGCACCGGTTCTTGCAGAAGACAGCGTTGGCCTTGCGATCAAATGGTTTGAAGACGGCGGCGTCGCACCGCTGGTGCTCAAATCCAACCGGGTCTCAACGGTGCACCGTAATGTCCAGCTGGATCTAATCGTCATTCCAGTCACAACCGGCGACCGCATTACGGGCGTAGCGGTCACTGCAGGGCTTTGGACGAGCGCGGCCCTAGCGACTGCCCCAGAGGCAATACCCGTGCTGAGAACGCATCTGGCGGCGCTTATGGAGCGGTTTGGCTTTGACCCTTCGGGACACGCGGGCAAGGCGATGGCACATGCATTGACGGCGCTGCCCCACGATCTTTTGGTTGCGCTAAAATTGGATGATCTGGAACGGGTCACACTGACCGCGATGTCGCTCACGGATCGCCCACGGCCGAAGCTGATTGCGCTGCGGTCGCCGCTTGGCCGCCATCTCTACATTTTCGTCTGGTTGCCGCGCGATGACGTGTCGACAGGCATCCGCAAGCAGATCCAGAATATGCTCATAGATGCCACAGGCGGTGGCTTGCTCGGCTGGACGATTGGTCTGGAGGATGGCGGCGTTGCCTTGCTGCGCTACACGCTCGACCTGCCAAATCGCGATCAAAAGGTCGACGAGGCCGCGCTTGATGGCAAAGTCGAGCTCATGGTGCGCGGATGGGAACCCGCAGTCGAAGCGGCGCTCGCGTCGCTGACCGACGAAAAGCGCGCGGCCGCGATGCTCGTGCGTTACGGCGCCGGTTTCCCCGCCAATTATCGCAGCACCTATTCTACCGAAGAAGCTGCGCGTGACATGGTTGCCCTGCTCAATATGGAGCGCGACCACAGTAAAGTCACCCGGCTGTTCGTGGACGGCGATAAACTTCGCCTCAAAATTTATAGCGGCGGCGGCGCGCTTCCGCTCAGCGATGTTGTTCCAGCGCTTGAGAATTTCGGTTTCGACGTGTTGGAAGAATTGCCCAGCGAATTGGGCGACGGCAATTATATCCATGATTTCCGCTTGTCGCTGCGCGGCGGCGATGTGGCAACGGTGATGAAACGTCCGCACATTATCGAAGGCGCGCTGAGCCAGGTTTTGGACGGCAGTTTTGAAAATGATGTCTTTAACCAGCTGGTGACGGTCGGCGGTCTTGATCCGCAGTCGGTCATCTGGCTGCGGGCATGGTATCGCTATTTGCGTCAAACGGGTGTGACCTACGGCATGCCGACTGTGGTGTCGGCATTGGCCAAAAACGCCAATGTCACACGTTCGATCATTGCCCTGTTCGACGTCCGGCATAACCCGGCGCATTCCGGTGACCGCGAAAAAGAGATCACCAAATATGTGAAGTCGATCAACACTGACTTGGCGGCAGTATCGGCCATCGACGAAGATCGGATATTGCGCCGCTTCTTGGCGATTGTTTTGGCGACGGTCCGCACCAACGCCTTTTCGGCGGCTGCGGCAGAGGCGCTGGCGTTTAAGCTGGATTGCGCGAAAGTCCCCGGCCTTCCTGCGCCGCTGCCATGGCGCGAAGTGTTTGTGTATTCGCCGCGTGTCGAAGGCATTCACTTGCGCGCTGGCCCCGTGGCGCGTGGCGGTTTGCGCTGGTCAGACCGGCGCGACGATTTCCGCACGGAAGTCCTCGGCCTGATGAAGGCGCAGCGCGTTAAAAACGCCGTGATCGTGCCGACAGGTGCCAAGGGCGGCTTTTACCCCAAGCGGCTGCCCGACATGCGTATCGACCGTGATGCGTGGTTTGCCGAAGGCACCGAAGCTTATAAGATATTCATCCGCACCTTGCTGTCGATAACCGACAATATCGTCAACGACCGCATCGTGCATCCCGACAATGTAGTCATTCATGACGGGGATGATCCTTATTTCGTTGTTGCCGCTGACAAGGGAACGGCGACATTTTCCGACACAGCAAACGCCATCGCGCTTGAGCGCAATTTCTGGTTGGGCGATGCCTTCGCCAGTGGCGGTTCAGTTGGATATGACCATAAGGCGATGGGCATCACCGCCAAGGGTGGTTGGCTTTCGGTCCAGCGGCATTTCGCCGAAATGGGTATCGACGTTCAAAAGGAACCGGTCACGGTCGCTGGCGTCGGTGACATGTCCGGCGACGTTTTTGGCAACGGAATGTTGCTTTCGAAAACATTGAAAGTGGTCGCCGCATTCGACCACCGCCACATCTTTTTTGATCCCGATCCCGACCCGGCGGTGAGCTGGAAAGAACGTCAGCGTTTGTTCAATCTGCCGCGTTCGAGCTGGCTCGATTATGACAGCAAGCTGATTTCAAAGGGTGGCGGCGTCTTTTCTCGTAACGAAAAATCTATAAAAATTTCCACTGAAATCAGGGCATTATTGGGCATTGATGCGAAAGAGATTGAACCATCTGCATTGATGACTGCGATATTGAAGGCGCCTGTGCAGCTGATGTGGTTCGGCGGGATCGGAACCTATATTAAGGACCGAAGCGAAGGCCATTTGGATGTCGGCGATCCGGGCAATGACGCGATCCGCGTCAATGGTGCGGACGTTCGAGCAAAGGTTATCGGCGAAGGTGCCAACCTTGGCGTCACGCAGGCGGGGCGTATTGGGTACGCATTGCGCGGTGGCCGGATCAACACCGACTTCATCGACAACAGCGCCGGCGTGGATTGTTCGGATAATGAGGTGAACATCAAAATCGCGCTGAATGCGCAAATGCGTGCCGGCAAGTTGAAGGAGCCTGCGCGCAACGTGCTGCTTGCGGATATGACCGATGCCGTTGCGCATTTGGTGCTTGAAGACAATCGCCTGCAAACGCTTGCGCTTTCCATTGCCGAAACCGGCGGTGCGGGGGATTTGCCTGCCTATGTCCGGCTCATTGAAATCTTTGAAGGCTCTGGCAAGCTCGACCGTGCGGTTGAGGGGCTTGCGCCGAACGAGGAACTGTTCCGGCGCGCAAGTGAAGGACGTGGTCTGACCCGGCCTGAATTGGCTGTGCTGCTTTCGACGGCAAAGCTGGCTGCGCAGGACGGCGTTGAGGACGCGCCTTTGGCACAAGATGCCTCAATGGACAGCGAACTGCTGGCGGCGTTTCCAGAGGCGATGGTTAAGGCGCACAAAAGCGCGATCCTGTCGCACCGTTTGCGTAAGGAAATCATCGCGACCAAATTGGCAAACCGCATGATCAACCGGCTGGGCATGCTGCACCCGTTTGAGCTGGCTGAGGAAGAAGGCTGCGGCCTTGGTGATGTTGCGGCGGCGTTCGCCATTGCCGAGCGCATCTATGATCTGCCAGCGCTGTGGCAGGCCATCGATACAACACCCATGCCAGAGGCAACACGGTTGTTGCTATTCAACCAAGCGGCCGTTGAAATTCGTGCACAGATGGCGGACATCATTCGCAATGCGCATGAAGGCCGCGACGTCATTGCCGCCACCGCGGTATACGCCCCCGTTGTGCAGAAATTGTCCGCCGCGCTGGACGGGTTGTTGCCCAATGATGTTCGGCTTCAGACGGAACGTTTTGGCGCACGGCTTACGGAAAATGGTGCGCCACGCA
>JBEDET010000063.1:0-11201 GCA_041175505.1 Pseudomonadota bacterium | reverse complement strand
AAGCGCGGAAGCCGCGCGGGCCGGGCCGATGGCCGCACGTACCATCAGCTGGATAGTCGTGATGATGTTCATGTCGGCTACGTTGGGCGCGCTGTTGACGCCAATGGTGCTTTCACTTTGGCCCATGCCACAAGAAAGTGCGGACGCTCTTCGATCGGCACTGACAACGGTGCCAGCGGTGGCCGAACAACCAAGTTTGCGAGATTTCGTCGTTGCGTTGGTTCCAACCAATCCAATTTCAGCAGCAGCAAGTGACTCCATCTTGCCACTTTTGATTTTCACGCTCGTCTTTGCCTTTGCCGTCACGCGCCTTGCGCAAGAGCCACGGGCGCACATGGCTGGATTTTTCAGCGCGCTTGCCGACGCCATGATACTCGTCATCGAATGGGTGCTTAAGCTCGCGCCTATCGGTGTGTTTGCTTTGGCATTTGTCGTTGGTGCGCGATCCGGATTGGCCGCATTGGGCGCCGTTGCGCATTATATCGTCACGGTATCGATCGTCGGTATCATCGTCGGCGCGTTTGCTTATCCAATTGCCGTTTTTGCCGGCAAAGTTCGCTTCCGTGATTTTGCCCGTCAAATTGCCCCGGTTCAAGCCTTTGCCGTTTCGACACAATCATCCTTGGCCAGCCTTCCGTTGATGCTGAAGAAGTCGGAAGCTTTGGGCGTTCGTGAGTCCACTGCAGGACTGGTCCTCCCAATGGCGGTGGCATTGTTGCGTGCCACGGGCCCTGCAATGAACCTTGCCGTCGCGCTTTATGTTGCAAACTGGTTTGGCATAAAGCTTGACGCGTTCGATTATGGTGCGGCAATTTTCATTGCCGCACTGACCTCAATGGGCGCGGTAAGCCTTCCCGGCACCGTCAGCTTTGTCACCTCAATCGCGCCAATCTGTATTGCGCTTGGTATTCCCGTTGAGCCGCTCGCGCTGTTAATCGCAGTCGAAACGCTGCCCGATATTTTCCGGACAACGGGCAATGTGCAAATGGACGTTGCGCTCGCTACCGCCATTGAAGCCCCCGAAAAGGAAAACGCCCATGCAATATCGTGAACTTGGCCACGGCCTGAAAGTCTCCGCCATTGGCGTCGGTTGTATGCCGATGATCAACGGTGGTAACATCACTTATGGTCAAGATGCTGATCTAGGTGAGGCGGTCAAAACCATCCATCGTGCGATCGACATGGGCATTACCTTTTTCGATACGGCCCAAATTTATGGTCCGTTCCAGAATGAAGAACTGGTCGGCGAAGCAATCAAAGGCAAACGCGACGGGCTGGTTATCGCCAGCAAATTCGGTTTCAAATTCGACGGCGGAAATATCGTCGGCGTGGATGGCTCGCCAGCCAATGCAAAATCAGCGGTCGAAGGCACGTTGAAGCGCTTGGGCATCGACTGCCTTGATCTTTATTACCAGCACCGCGTCGACCCTGCTGTGCCGATCGAAGAGACCGTTGGCGCAATGGCGGATTTAATCACCGAAGGCAAAATCAAGCATATCGGCCTGTCCGAAGCAGGCCCCGAAACGCTTCGCCGTGCAGCGGCAGTTGCGCCAATCTCTGCCCTGCAAAGCGAATATTCGCTGTGGGAACGCGATGTCGAAGATGAAATCCTGCCAACCTGCCGCGAACTTGGCATAGGCTTTGTGCCATATTCGCCATTGGGTCGCGGTTTCCTGACGGGTTCGTTCCGTAGCCTTGACGAACTGCCTGAGAATGATTGGCGGCGCCAGGACCCACGGTTTCAGGGTGATAACTTTGCCGTCAACCTCGCAATTGTCGACGTCGTTGGTGAAATTGCGGCCAAGCACAATGCATCACACGCGCAAATCGCGCTGGCTTGGATATTGGCCCAAGGCACCGATATTGTTCCGATCCCAGGCTTTAAGCGCCGTGTGACAATGGAGGACAGTGCGCGCGCGGTTGACGTTACGCTGGATGCGGACGACCTTGCTAAACTCGATTTAGCGGCTCCGCGTGGCGGGACAGCAGGTCCGCGTTACGGTGAACGCGGTATGCGGATGGTTCGGCTTTAAAAGCTGAACCACCGGAACAGGCCAGCGCCAGCGACATTCCAATATGGATGCGCCCAGGTAGCTGCGGCCCAGAGGATTATGCCCGCAATCCAAGGACCGATCCCGACCTGAAACAAGGCAACGGGATGGACAGCGAATTGGGTTCTGCGCAGCCACCCGTCCCATTGGGCGCCCATAAGCTTGCGCTTTTTTATTTCCTGCGCCTTGGAACCAACAAGTGCGAGGAAAACCAAGCTTCCGGCAAAAATGAAATTGTCGATCCGCGGCGCGACCAAAATATGCGCAATGCCCCACAGCGCAAAGCCCCACATCATCGGGTGACGGGTTGCCTTGAAAACGCCAAAGGGTTTTTGCCCAGCCATAGTGTCAGGCACACCCGGCAATGACGGGTTGCGAATGAAAGATCCGCAAAAAAGAACAGCGGCGACCAAAGTCAGCACGCTTGCAACTACCCACACGGCGTCACTGGCTGGCCACAGCGCGTCCCCCGTTGGCACACGCCCAAATTCAAAAAGCATCCACCCAAAGGTCGCGAGAGAGACGAGCGAATAAAGCCCCAGAAACCCGTTTGCACCGAATCTCCTGACCATATCTGCGCGCCAAGGATGCGACATGAGAAAATGGCTGCCGACAAACGATATGGAGGCCGCAGCCAAGAAGACATATTCGCTCAAAACCTTCACTCCCGCCCCCGGATATGTTCGCTCAATCGTATATCATTGCCTCAACGGTCATATGCCTTTGGCAAATCACCCTCTGTTGGCCTTGCATAGCGGTCACGCAGTCGATTTTGCCGGTTATCCAGCGGCTGTTCGACGCCGTCGATGATCACTGTAGTCGGTGCAGAAGAGAGCTCAAGCGGATCGCCATCCCAAACAACGACGTCAGCGGCTTTGCCGGCCTTGAGACTACCCAAACGGTCACCAACACCCATAATATCGGCAGGAACCGAGCTAATCGCGGCAAAAGCCTCATCCCATGTCAGGCCAGTCGCACCGGGCACGCGCTCGAGGCTAACGATATTGCCTGCATATTGCGTCGTGTAACGCAGCTGGTGCGAATCGCGGTCATTGATCATACCGATCGCAACCTGCACACCGGCGTCTTTCATGCGGCCAATATTGCTTTGCGTTGCACCCAGCATTTCAAACGATGCTGGCAAGTCGTTCAACGCCGACGCGATAACCGGAATGCCAGCCTGCGCAAGTTGCGGTGCGACCCGCCATCCCTCGCTTACGCCAACAAATACCATTTTGATCGATGGGAAGTCGCGTTTCAGCTCAATGAGCCGAAGCATATCATTTGCGCCTTCGACATGGATCAAAAGACGCGTTTCGCCGCGAAGCACGGACAACAGCGCCTTGGCGTCTTCTGCTTTCAGCAAATCATCATCAAAGGTACCACGCCCTGCGGCGTAATCCTGCGCTTCACGCAACATCGCGCGGAAATGCAGATGCGTTCCGGCCCGGCTTCCGCCAGCGGCATCGGCACCATCTTCACCGAATTCGGCAAACTGAAACGCACGTGCCTTGGTAACGGGATTACTGTCCGCACCCAGATCCGCTATGGCGCCCTGCCCTGCAAAAATAGAATTGGCGACTTCAGGAGCAACGACTGCGCGGGTTACGCCGGCAGAGCGGTTGACCGCGAATGGCGACCGAAACGGATCAATCGCAGGCGCAACGTCGATCGCGGCCGAGAAACCGCTTCGACCGCCACTCTTGTCGTTCGTGCCGTTAACGGCATCTACTTCAGCGAGGCCCAAACGGGTGAAGCCAGCGAAAACGCCTGGAGTTACCCATTTGCCTGACGCGTCGATGCGACGTGCGCCCGACGGAACCGAAACACCGGCACCAGCAGAAACGACAACACCATCACGGACAACCACAGTACCGCCTTCAATAGGTGCACTGCCATCGCCAATGACGACGCGGCCGCCGGTAATGGCTATGGTTTCCGCAGAAACGGGTGTGGTAAAAGCCGCAAGCGCAGCGGCAGCATAGAGGAAATGCCTCATTTCACATCTCCTTCACCGGGTTGCCCAAGCTCAAAGTCACTGACAGGACGTATTTTCGGGTTGCCGGCATCAAACATCAACGCGCCGTCGATCCAAACCTTATCAGGGCGCGCGTACACGCTGAGCGGATTGCCATTCCACAACACCAGATCGGCCATTTTACCGGGCTTCAAGCTGCCGGTTTTGTCCGAAATGCCAAGTGCCTTGGCAGGGTTATATGTCAGCCATTTAATGACTTCAGCATCGCTGATATTGATGCCCATCCGGCGACCATCGGCCTGCGCCTTTGCCGCTTCTTGGTTCAGACGCTGGATCTGGTTTTCATCATCGGAGTGAATGATCACGCAAGCACCCGTGTTGTGCAATATCGCGGCATTTTCAGGGATGGCGTCATAGGCCTCCATCTTGAAGCCCCACCAGTCCGCCCAAACGGCCGAACACACGCCATTGTCGCGCAACAAATCTGCGATTTTGTAGCTTTCAACAGCGTGGTGGAATGTCGATACCTTGTACCCAAATTCCTTCGCCATATCGAGAACGAGCGCCATTTCGTCCGCGCGATAGCAATGGTTCTGGATCGAGATGTCACCATCCAAAACACCAGCGAGCGTTTCAAGCCCGAGATCGCGGGTATATTCCTTACCGCTGTCGCGCCTTTTCTTGTAATCTTGCGCTTTAATCCACGTCTGGCGGTTCACGGCGATGTTGCCCATGCGGGTGGAAGGCATGCGCCCCTTGCTGCCGTAAACGCGCTTCGGGTTTTCGCCACAGGCCATTTTCATGCCGTAAGGCGCGCCCGGGAACTTCATGCCCTGCACCGTGCGCGCATAGACGTTTTTCAGAACAACAGAGCGGCCACCCATCAGGTTAGCCGATCCGGGCAGAACCTGAAGCGCGGTTATGCCGCCATTGGCGAGTGCCCGGCTAAAACCTGGATCCTGCGGCCATACGCTGTGTTCCGCCCAAACTTCGGGAGTGATCGGCGATGTCGCTTCGTTCCCGTCGCTATGGGCTTCCACCGATGGCGTAGGATAATCGCCGAGATGTGAATGGATATCGATGATGCCCGGCGTCACAAACTTGCCTGCACCGTCAATAACCGCTGTCCCCGAAGGTATAACGGTGTCCGCCCCACCGACGCTGCTAATCTTGCCGCCAGAAATGAAGACGACGCCATTTTCGATTTTGCCACCTTCGCCATCGTAAATGGTGACATTACGGATGGCGGTGGCAACGCCGGGATATGCCTTATATGTCGACGGAAACGGCGCAGGTGCCTTTGCCGCCGGCGCCGCCACAGGTGCCGCAGAAGCCGTCTTTGGGCCTTCCGCGTTTGAACAAGCCATAAGAGCCAGCGGCAGCACAAGATATGCGCTGCGCAATGCATTAAACTTTGCCATCACTTAACTCCAGTTTGTGGGGCGAATGCCAGCGGCAGCAGCTTCGCCTGCTTCTGCCTAACCTTCAAGATGTCCGTCATCACGCAAGGTGTCGAGGTGCATCAATTTCTTGATGAGCGGCGAGATTACAACAACCGCCACACCTACGCCAATCGCGATCCAGCCGATTTGGCTATACACAGCCATGACGACTTCGCGGCCAGCACCTTCACCCGATGCAGCTTCGGAACCCGTTGCAGAGGCGATGAGGCCAGCTGCGAAGTTACCGGTCGCTGATGCAAAGAACCATGTGCCCATAATCAACGACGCAAGATGCGCAGGCGCGAGGCGGTTCATAGCGCTAAGTCCGACAGGTGACAGGCACAATTCACCGGTCGTGTGAAACAGGTAGATGAGGAAAATGAACAACACAGGAACCATGCTGTCCGCGCCCGCGGCTGCAGAACCTGCGACCAGAACGAGGAAACCGATTCCGAGCTGTACAATACCCAAGCCAAACTTCGCCGGTGCAGAAGGTTCAAGCCCCTTGCGACCAAGCGCCGTCCAAAGCCACGCAAACAAAGGCGCAAGCAAGACGATGTAAATGGCGTTCAACGACTGGAATACCGATGCGGGAACACCCGCACGATCGACATGGCGGTCTGTAAACAGATTGAGCGACGATCCAGCCTGTTCAAACAAGGCCCAGAACAGGATCGAACCAATGATCAGAAACATCGCCGCAAAAATGCGGTCACGGTCATGTGGTTCAAGCTTGCGAACAGCGGTCCACAAAACATACGCAACCAGAATGGCACCGGCGATGCCAAGCAACGTCCCAACGACAGCCTGATTTTGCACCAGCCACCAGCAAGCGGCAACGGCGACCAAGCCGACCAAATACAAAAGCCACTCCAGCTTAAGCCCCATCACAGGCTTATTCAGCGCTGCGGGATCAGCGGGTTCGCCGCGTCCAAGCAACAACGGCTTGAATACGACAAATACAATGAGGCCAAGTAACATACCGACGCCGGCCGCACCAAAACCGTATGACCAGCCATAGGTCTCACCGAGATAACCGCAGAGCAATGCGCCCAGCGCCGCGCCCAAGTTAATGCCCATATAGAAAATCGTATATGCACCGTCACGACGGACGTCAGTGCGTGGATAGAGCTGCCCAACAATCACGGAAATATTGGCCTTCAGAAAGCCAGATCCCACGATAATGAACGCCAACGCGAGCCAGAAGATATTCAACGATGCAGCATCCTGCCCGCCCGTGCCTTCGAAGCCCATCAGGAGATGTCCAAAGGTCAACAATACAGCGCCATATGTCACCGCTTTTCGCTGTCCAAGCCATCGGTCCGCCAAATAGCCGCCAAGCACTGGCGTGATATATACCAAAGCCGTGTAGGCGCCATAAATGACGCCCGATTTTTCATCCGAAAACAGCCAATGCTTTGTCAGATAAAAAATCAGCAGTGCGCGCATTCCATAATAGGAAAAGCGCTCCCACATTTCGGCAAAGAATAGAACGAAAAGACCTTTGGGATGGCCAAGGAATGTCCCTGCTGCATCTCCATCTTGCGCATATGATGTCGCCATCGAGCGAAACCCCTCATTTCTGTTATGTTTGATGTTCCATTGAAAGGAACGATTGCCCGCGAACCTACCGAAAAAATTGCGCGTGTGAAGAATTTAATTGCGGATACCGTCAAAATTCGTCGAAGGGAGTGGAATGTTCAACGACCTCTCCTCCGTAACCCGCTATCTCGAAACCCGCCGGTCCGGCAAACCACGCGACATGGTGGAGCCCGGTCCCGACCAAGCCACGCTTAACCACATATTGCAGACCGCTATGCGCACCCCCGATCATGGAAAGCTATTTCCGTGGCGTTTTATCGAGATCACCGACCGCATCGCCTTTGCCGCACTCCTCACACATGCATTTACCGCCGCTAATCCCGACGCCCGCCCTGCACAAATTGACGCGGCGGTGTCACCATCGCGTATGGCCCCAACGCTTGTCCTTTTATTGTATGCGCCCCAGCCAAGCGCGAAAATTCCTTTGTGGGAACAGCAACTCAGCGTTGGCGCAGTCGGCATGAATTTGCTGCACGCAGCCCACGCACATGGCTTTGTAGGAAGCTGGATTACCGGGTGGGCGACGTATGACGACAGCGTGCGCAAAGCGATTTGCGTCGGCGACGAACAAATTGCGGGGCTATTCTTCATGGGGTCCCCGGCCCTGCTTCTTGAAGAGCGGCCACGCCCCGATCCGTCGAACATCATCAGGCAATGGCCGTAAAATAGCCGCCTTGACGCGCCCTACTGTATTATGGCAGTAAGCACGTGATGAAGAATGACGTTAAACCCGTATATTTGAAATTGCGCGATGTGATTGCAGCCGCCATTTTGGACGGTGCGTATAAGGAAGGCGACATGTTGCCGTCTGTTCGTGCATTTGCTGCTGACCAAGGCGCGAACCCGTTGACGGTCGCGAAAGCCTATCAGCTATTTCAAGACAGCGGGCTCGTGGACGTTAAGCGCGGCGTCGGTTTGTTCGTTGCAACTGGCGCTATTTCAAAACTGCGCAGTTTCGAGCGCGACAATTTCATGAACAATATTTGGCCTGACGTAAAAGCCCAAATGCAGCGTGCCGGTATCGATCCGGCCGAATTACTGGCGCTTAGCTAATTTTTTGTACGCGGCTTTTGCTGTAATCAGTTCCCATCACACATTCAGATCATATTGCTTCATCAGATCGTACAGCCTCGGCCGGCTAATTCCCAATAACTTCGCTGCACTGGAGATATTGCCCTCTGTCCGCGCAACAGCCCGCGTAATCGCGCTGCGATCAGCTGCCTCGCGCGCGGCCTTCAAGTTGAGTTGCAGATCGTCCGCATTCCCATCGCCCAAGTCGAGGTCATCCGCCGTGACAAACGCTCCCTCTGCCATGATGACAGCGCGCTTAATGCGGTTTTCAAGTTCGCGGACATTTCCGGGCCAGTTCCACGCATCAATTGCCGCCAACGCGCCGATCGACATGCCTTTAACCGTCGGGTTCATCTCGCGTGCAAATTTGCTGACGAAATGC
Source organism: Pseudomonadota bacterium (assembly GCA_041175505.1). Lineage (GTDB taxonomy): Bacteria > Pseudomonadota > Alphaproteobacteria > Sphingomonadales > Sphingomonadaceae > Sphingorhabdus_B. The sequence continues at coordinate 2,675 of JBEDET010000063.1, read as the reverse complement.
TTGGCCAACAAAATTGCGTCCCCCCTGCGCGCGGCAAGCGGCGGAATGTTGACGGTGACTTCTGCCAATCGGTAATATAAATCATCGCGGAAGGTTTGTTCCGAAATCATCTTGCTTAGGTTGCGATGGGTGGCGCAGACCACGCGCACATCCACGTCAATGGCTTTGCGGCCGCCAATGCGCTCGATATTGCGTTCCTGCAGAAAACGGAGCAACTTTACCTGCAGCGCTAACGGTATGTCGCCCACTTCATCCAAAAACAGCGTGCCGCCATGTGCCAGCTCAATCTTGCCCTCGGTCGTTTTAACCGCGCCGGTAAACGCACCTTTTTCATGGCCGAACAATTCGGATTCGAGCAAATTTTCAGGTATAGCGCCGCAGTTGATGGCAACGAATGGCTTATCGCGCCGACCGCTGGCATTATGCAGACCCCGCGCCAGCAGTTCTTTTCCCGTGCCGCTCGCACCCAACAGCAAAACCGAGATATCAGCTGGTGCGATGCGCTCTATGGTGCGGGCAACCTTCACCATCTCCGGCGATGCTGTGCGTATTGTTCCCAGCAACAACGCACCGTCGCTATCGGGTTGCTGCAATGATGCGTTCTGCGCCTCCAGTTCACGCACATGAAATGCCCGCCGAACCAGCAGTTGAAGCGCGTCCATATCCACGGGCTTATGATGAGAATCCCATTCACCGGCCGAAATGGCACGCAGCGCGTTTTCATGTGCGCCATCTCCCGACACGACAATGATTTTGGTATCAGGCTCTACTTCGCGCAGCAAGGCGAGCGCTTCTTCGCGATTGGACGCGCAAAAGACGTCGAAACCTTCATATGACCATTTGAGCTGCTTCTGAAGACCAAGGTCGTCTTCCACAATGAGCAGCTTTTGCCGATGTTCGGTCATTTATGCGGCCTCCTGATGAGACACGCTGCCATCACGGTCGTGCACGCCTGTTGTTTTGGTCCGCAAGAGATCATCCAGCGCCAGAAACGGCACCCCGTAGGGTATATAATGCTTGAAAAGCCGTATCATCGCGCCGCGTCCATGCCGGCTTTGCTAACGGGCAATGGTAAAGTGTCGATTAATTTTACAGTCTGCGGTCACGTCCGGTGACATGCTTTGCATCACATTGAACAGAAAGATGCCAATATTAACGAGGTCATGACCTTACCGCGCGGCACGGGCCAGAAAGTCCGGTATTTGGACAACGACTGACATTATTCGATCTGCGCTGATGCAATTAAACCGTCCGGTCGAATACGAATGGCGACAACCCTCGTTCGCGCTCATTAAACACCAGTACCCTGCCCGCTGGCGGCGCGCTGCGTTGCGGGCAGTCCGATCGCGTGCACGCAGGACAGCCCAATCCGATCGGCGCCGCTGCCGCGTCGCCTAAATCCCAACCCCGCGCCGCGGCCAAAGGTGCCGCCAGCTTCGCATCAATCCCCAAACATATAGCGAATTCAGCTTCAACACCGCCGCTCACAGCGGTTTGCGGGTGCACCGTGCGCGATAGCGTGAACCAGCGGCTGCCATCCTCTAGCTCAACCAGATGCGGCATCAGCGTGCCCGGTCGTGCAAAGACGTTGTGCACGTGCCACAAGGGACATCTGCGGTCCGTTTCCACCAACGGTGATGCGCTCGCCCCTGCATAACGCTTACTGCTCTGCCCGGCTCGATCGATCCGCAGCATGAAAAATGGCAATCCGCGTTGCCCAACCCGCTGCAACGTCGTTAAGCGGTGCGCGACTTGTTCAAAGCCCGCCCCAAACCGGCGTTGCAACAAAATGAGATCATAGCCAGTCGCCTCACAGGCGCGCAGGAAACGGGCGTAGGGCATCATGACGGCTGCGGCGAAATAGCTGTGCAGATGGCGTCGGTAGAGCCGCTCGCCCGCCCGTTCGGTGAAGGAGGCCCCAGCAACGAGCGCCTCTATCTCCGCCTTTGCCTCCAACATACCAAGTTGCAAGGCGGCGGCAAATGTGCGGCTTGCTGGGTCCAATAGCTCCGACAGCTGCAATTGCCGGGCATGGAGGTCCAACCGGCGCAATCGGTCGGGCATTACATCGAACGGCAATATCCGTATCGACAGCTGATGCTTCACGCGCAGCCGTTCGGTAATCGCGCCATACAGGTCCGCGTTGGTGAGGCGCAGTTCATCCGCGAGGTTTTCAGCTTGCGAGTCCAAATCTGCAAAATGGTTGCGCCAGCGTTCAATCTCGCGCCGCGCCGATGCGATGGATTCAGGTTCAATACTTGCGCCGCCCTGCAAGGTGCCCGCTGCGCCATGCGAACCGCCCGACAAGCGGTCAAACGCGCGCGCAAAAGCTTCGGCTGCGTCAGGGCTGGCGGCGATCCATTCTTCCACCTGTGTTCGGTCGACAGACAGATCGGCAAACATGGGATCGCTCAACCGGCGGCGAATGGCCTCAACGCCGCCGCCGGGGGTTGTCCCAGTCAGTGTGCGTGGATCGAAATCATAGGACTGCGCGAGCTTCAGCAACAATGTGGCCGTGAGCGGACGTTGGTTGCGCTCAATCAGGTTGAGGTAAGACGCAGATATTGCAAGCGCATCGGCCATTGCCCCTTGCGTCAGTCCGTTTGCACGACGGATTCTGCGGACGGCATGACCGGCAAATAGCTTTTGTTCACTCATGGCAGTACCTTGTAAGT
>JBEDET010000062.1:0-12116 GCA_041175505.1 Pseudomonadota bacterium | reverse complement strand
GCGCCTTGATGCAGCTTTCGATATATTCGGCCATGCCCCACACGCCCATATCGTCGGTCGGGTTACGCCATGAAATCATGAATGGCTGAATGCCGTGGTCGGTCTGCCATTTGATGATCGATTTTTCCGGGGACAGATCGTTGATATACATTTTGTTGATCTGTGGCGGGATGGTCAGCTGCGGCGTGGCAAACACCTTGTCGGTGGTGGGCGCATATTGGACGAGTTCGAAACGTTCGTCGCGATAGACCACGGCCCCCTTTGCGGTTGCGACATTCTCGCCAAGCTTGAACGGCTTTTTGTTCACCTGGCTCACCATCATGTCGTTGTGAACCATATCATTATAGGCGTTTTTAAGGCCCTTCACGAGGCTGAGCCCGCCGGAGTCCACCAGCCGTTTTTGCGCGGTCGGATTGCCGATCAGCGTGTTGGTCGGTGACATCGCATCAATGATGATCTGCGAGATGAAATTGGCACGGTCGCGTTCAAGCGCATCGAGTTCCAAATCCTCAATATAGCTTTTAACGCCCTTTTGCACCGCGAGATAATATTGCGCGCCCGCTTTGAAGAAGGGGTTAAACGTCCATGCCGGGTCCATGAAACGCTTGTCCTTGGGATCCGGCGCAAGGTCTGACTTTCCGGTCATGATTTTGACGACATCTTCGGAAAAGCTGCTGGTTGCCTTCCACGCCTTATCCGGGTTGGCGGCGGTCTGGCGGAGCATCAGGCCAATTGCGCCGATGAAATCCTCCCGCGCTAATCCTGCTAACGGGCCAAGCGCCATCGTTGCATCATTGGCGGCGTCAAACGCGCCTGCAACGCCCGAAAATGGTGCGCCTTTCTTTTTCGCGCTCTTTGCTCCGGTCTTTTTTCCAGCTCCGCTGCCCGCTTTTGTCGCCATCTGCATCTCCTCTTCCAAGACGAAGAATTACATGCCCGGCGGACTTCGTCAATCGCGCATCAACCCCATGGAAAATGGCGCAAAAATCGCCTATAGCGACTTCGCCCAAACAGAGCGCGCATTGTTAACAATTGAAAACAAGCGCTTCTAAACTGGAGGACGGCCGCCGCGCATCTTAATGCGCCTCTTAAGGAGCACCAGTATGATTGCCCGAGTTTGCTTTGCTGAACGATCAACAGGCCGCCTTTCGACGCCAATGGGCAGTGTCATTGGCCAACCCCGCGCAATGATTTTTTCGCGATGACCGCAGACATGAAAAAGCTGGAGGGCTTGGGCAAATTGCTGAAGGCTGCAGGCGTTAAGCCCGCTGGCGCTGAGGCGATGGTCCGCGACCATATCGACGAAATGCAAGCCGACGCACGCCATCATCATGCCGAACTCATCGCATCGGTGAAGGCGCTGAAAGAAGAGCTGGTCGAGCTGCAGCACAATCATGCATCGTCGGTGTCCGAAATACGCATGGCGACCGATGTGATGCGGCGCGAAATAGAAGCGCGCAGCGTTGCGTTCGGCCGAACGCTCCAAATCGCCAAATTCGTGCTCATTATTGTCGTTACTTTGCAGGTCATCCTTCTTGTAAGCCTACACACGACCACGGGCAGCAACCTGCTCGACCTTAGCCACTTCATCCCTGCGTCTGAGGCATCGAACGATGTGCAAGCCCCTTCCCCGACGTCCAGTCCCCAGGGCGCATCTACGAAATGAACGAATGACATATATCATGTCCGCTAAGCGACCTTTGCGTTTTCACGTCACACGCAGCCTGATTGGTGGCCTGTGCCTTGCGGCCGCGATCACGGGCATCACGGTGACCGCCAACGCGTATGAACCAAGCGCCGAAAAACAAACTGCGGGAAAGCCAAAAGCAGAAAAGCCAAGCGCGGAAAAACGAACTACGGGAAAGCCACAAGCAGAAAAGCCAAGCGCGGCAAAAACGACACCGGCTAAACCAAAAGCCACCAAAACCGAGCAGAAAAAGCCAAATGTCGCAAAACCAAGCGCGTCGACATTCACGATCCCCAGCCTCGAAGACAAACCGACCAACGCGCCGTCCACTGCGGACGAAACGCTGCGCAATGACATCGACACACTTTGGAAGAAATTCCCCGGCCGCGCGGGCATCGCCATTTACACGCCATTTTCGGATGACATTATCGGTCGGCGGCACACCGAACGTTTCCCGCAGCAAAGCGTCTCCAAAATGTGGGTCGCGCTGACGATTTTGGAACAAGAAGCCGCGGGCAAGCTGTCGCTCGACAAGAAAATACGAGTCAGTCGCGATGATATCGTGGTTTTTAGCCAGCCGATCAAACAATATCTCAACGCCCAAGATTCCTTTGAAATGTCCGTGCGTGAATTGCTTGCCCATGCCGTCAACGCCAGCGACAATCTTGCAAACAGCGTCCTGATACGCGTGGCCGGCGGCCCGCAGGCGATCAACCAGATGCTTGACCGGCGCAAGGTGCAATCGATCCGATTCGGACCTGGCGAAGTGCTTTTGCAAAGCGCGATCGCGGGCCTCGAATGGCGACCCGAATATCGCAAAGGCAATGGCTTTAAGGAACAGCGTTCGCGCATTCCTATGGAAAAACGGCGCGCAGCGCTCGACAAATATCTGGCCTCGCCCTTGGATGGCGCTGCGCCGGGCACCATCGTGCTTGTGCTAAAACGCTTTGGCGAACGCGCGCCTGATGATCCGGGGGCAAAGCTTTTGAAACTGATGGCGGGAACCTATACCGGAAGATCACGGCTTCGTTCCGGGCTCGCCCCGGGCTGGAGCCTCGCCCATAAAACGGGGACGGGGCAAGTATTGGGTTCGATTTCGACCGCACTTAACGATGTCGGGGTGATGAAAGCACCGGATGGTTGTCGATATCAGGTCGCCGTCATGATTGCCGAAACCCGCGCCGGAAGAGAGGTCACAAACGGCCTCATGCAAAATGTGGCGCGCGCCGTGGTGCGGCATCACCGCCAAATCCACCCCAAGGCCGAAAAGACGTCCTAAAGCGATAGCTGCCCAAATGTGCCTTCTGTCGAAAGGTATAGGGAATTCAGCTTGAAATAATCGTTTGCATAAATATTCGCTCCATTTTGGAGAGACCAAGACGTGCATCCATGAATTTTGTTCCATAGGACGCGCAAAGTTCACATTAGTTCACAATATAATTGTTACAAAAGTTACATTTGTGGTGTAAAAATATGCAGCGATCCGGTCCAATATGTAGGGCAAAGCAATGAAGAAATTTCATGTAGCTGTCGTAGAAGACGACTTAGCCTTTGCGGCGGAGCTGGAGGAATTTCTGGGGGCGGCCGGTTATACGGTTTCCATCTATGACTCATCGCAGAAGTTTTTGGCGGCATTGCGTCAATCGGAATGCGATCTTCTCATCGTTGATTGGTCGATACCTGATTTGTCGGGGATAGAAGTGCTGGAGTATGTTCGGAAATTTCACCCCGAGATGCCTGCCATCATGCTGACCGCACGATCACAAAATATCGACGTTATGCGCGGGTTAGAGGCCGGCGCTGACGATTATGTCTCCAAGCCTGTCGACGCCGACATCCTTGCACTCCGGATCAAATCGCTGTTGCGTCGCTGCAAGGGCGAAGTGAAGAATGTTGCGGAAAACGTCATCCTTGGTCCCTATTTGCTGCGCCCATCGACATCCACGGTCTATCTTGGCGACGAGGTGATGGTGCTACCCAAGCGCGAATTTGAAATGGCGATGCTGTTTTTCACAAATCCGAACCGCTTACTTTCGCGGCAATATTTAGCAGCAACCTTATGGGGCAAAGTTGTCGATTATCAATCGCGGACGATTGACACGCATGTGGCCCGGTTACGCAAGAACCTGAAACTTGACCCCGCATGCGGCATCAGCCTGAATGCGTTATATGGCTTTGGATATACCTTGCAGGCTGATGTGCACGCCATGAACGCAGCGCACGAACCCATCGCGCAGTCTGCATAGCCGGACAACGGTTCCGGTTTAGCAATGGCCATTCAGCCGGAACAACTGTCCTTGCTCAACGAGGACGAAGAAGCTTCCCGCGTCGCATCGGTCGTAGCCTCTCGCCCCGTCGTTGATCTTGGCGACCATCAGGTTACCGCATTTGAATATATGTCGTGCGACCATTATGGTTTCGCGCATAGCAATATGCAGCTTTCGCCATTTGACATGGCCAAGATTTTGGATGCCGTACAAACGGTCGCTCTGCCCGAAATCCTCCTTTCGGTTCCGGTAGAGCTGTTCGTCGAAATTGACCTTTCGCATGCGCTCGCACGCACGCTCCGGTCATTATTGTCCCGCGGCACTCACGTCACCGTCTTGCTGGCGACCGTGCAGGAAGATGCCGCGCACCAAAGCGTCGGCAATGCCATGCAGAATTGGCGCCGTGTCGGGTGCAGCGTTGGTATTGACGGCTTTGGCTATGCCGCCGTGCCTGCATTATGGCCATTGGTGTACCATGTTGATGTCGTGCGCATTGATTCCCGCCTGATCAGCATGCTTAAGGCCAATGTCATTGCACCACAGCCAGCACAGAAACTGGTCAATCTGGTCGCAGCTATGGGCATCCCACGGATCATCATTGACGGCTGCCAATCCATCGAAGACGCGGAAATGTTTCATGCGGCGGGTGCAACCCACGGACAAGGTTCGGTTTTCGGCGAATTCCACTTTACGCAGCCGCGATAATCCTCGGCACTTGCGTCCCTCGGTCACGGCGCTACAGCACGCAAAATGAGCATGATTGAAATCGTCGCCGTGCTGCTCGGCATTGCCAACATCGCCCTGATTATCCGAAGATCGGTTTGGAACTTTCCCGTGGCGATTGTCATGGTCGCGTTATATTTCATCATCTTTCGCGACGCCAAATTGTACAGCGACGCCGGGTTGCAGGTCTTTTTCGCGGGCATCAATCTCTATGGCTGGTGGAGCTGGAACCGGAATAAGGACGATAGCGGCGTAATTTCCGTCCGCAGGCTTCCGGCAACGGGCTATGCTTTGTGGATTACAGGTTCGATCATCGCCATTTGGGCATGGGGCGCCATCATGCATGCCGAAACCGATGCCAGCTATCCCTATTGGGATGCGTCCGTCGCCATGCTGTCGATTGCGGGGCAGATTTTGATGACGCGGCGTTTTGTCGAAAACTGGCATTATTGGATCATCGTCAATATCATCTCCATTCCGCTGTACATCGTCAAAGACCTGCATCTGACCGCCGGATTGTACGGGCTGTTTCTGGTGCTGGCGATTGCGGGCCTTGTTGAATGGCGCAAGGCGGAACGCGCATGAAACGCATTTGCCTGCACGGTCCCGAAAGCACGGGCAAATCGACATTGGGGACGCGGCTTGCGGCGCATTTGGGATGCGAAGTCGTGCCCGAATATGGCCGCGCGTATTGCGAGGCACATGGCACGGACATCGGCATGGCCGAGCTGGTCCACATTGCGCAGACGCAGGACGCGATGAACCACGCCGCAGCCGCGCGCGCAGCGGAGCTGGGCGCTGGTTATGTATTGTTCGACACAGACCCGCTGATAACGTCGGTGTGGGCGCAGATGATGTTTGGTGCGGCAGACGGATATTTCGACGCATTTGCCGGTTTTGCCGACCATTATCTGCTGCTCGATATCGACCTGCCTTTTGTCGACGACGGTTTGCGCGTTTATGCGCAATCAGCCGAGCGCAAACGCTTTTTCGACCTATGCCGCGCGGAACTCGATAGACGCGGCGTCCGCTACACGCTGGTTCAAGGCGAAGGCGAAGCGCGTTTTACCGTGGCAATGGCCGCCATCGCAGCCTAAGCCTTCTCCAAAGCTTCACTGGCCGCAACCCAGCGTGCTTCAGCGGCCTCTTGCGCGGCGACAATCTTCCCGCGCCGTTGCGACAGTTCGCCCATCGTCAGGTTCTTATATTCATTCGCGGCAGACGCCGGATCAAACATCGCCCGATCAATCGCGCTCAACACAACCTCAAGCTTGGCAAGGTCCGCCTCTGCATCACTGACTTCACGCTTAAGCTTGCTTTGCGCTTCACGGGCTGCGGCTTGCGCTTTTTTGTCTTCCTTGCGATCGGCCTTGGACACCTTCTCTTTCGCGGGGCCCTTGCCCAGGATGAAGTCGGTATAATCCTCAATCGTGCCCGAAAATTCGGTTGCGGTCCCATTGTCGACGAGCACCAGCCGGTCGGCCGTTAGCTCCAACATATGGCGGTCATGGCTGACCAGCACCACGGTGCCTTCATATTCGTTCAGCGCCTGCACCAGCGCCTCACGCGCATCGACGTCCAAGTGGTTCGTCGGCTCGTCAAGGATCAGCATGTGCGGCGCATCGCGGGTAATGAGCGCCAGCGCCAACCGCGCGCGTTCGCCACCCGACAGCTTGCCGACCTTCGTCGTTGCCTTTGCCCCTGAAAAGCCGAAGCGGCCCAATTGCGCGCGCACCGCGCCGGGGGTCGCGCCCTTCATCTGCTGGGTCATATGCTCCAGCGGGGTATCGTCGCCGTCAAGTTCTTCGACCTGATATTGCGTGAAATAGCCAACGCGCATTTTGCCCGACGCGCTCATCGCACCGTCCATCGGCGTCAATTGCGCCGCAAGCAACCGCGCGAGCGTGGTCTTGCCATTGCCGTTCCGTCCCAGCAACGCGATCCGGTCATCGGGGTCGATGCGCAGGTTCAACCGCTGAAGTATCGGTTTTCCAGCGGTGTAGCCGACACTCGCCAGATCAAGCGTGACCAATGGCGGCTTCAGTTCGTCCGGACTTGGAAAGTCAAAGCTTAACGTCGGATCTTCGGCCATCGCGGCAATGGGCTGCATGCGCGCCAACGCCTTGGCTCTGGACTGTGCCTGCTTCGCGGTGGAGGCACGCGCCGAGTTGCGCGCAACATAATCCTGCAGCTTGGCGCGCTGTGCGTCCTGCGAAGCCTTGGCCGCTGCCAGCTGCGCTGCACGTTCGGCACGCTGGCGCTCGAACGAGTCATAGCCGCCGGAATAGAGCGTGGTGGACCCGCCTTCGAGATGCAGGATATTGTCGACGACATTGTTCAACAAATCGCGTTCGTGGCTGATCACCACCATCATCGACGGATAGGATTTGAGGAAGTTTTCCAGCCACAATGTCGCTTCAAGGTCCAAGTGGTTTGAAGGTTCGTCGAGCAGCAGCAAATCGGGCTCGGAAAACAAAAGCGCGGCCAAGGCAACGCGCATTTTCCAGCCACCGGAATAGCTATCGAGCGGCCGACCCTGCATCTCTTCATCGAAACCAAGCCCGACCAAGATGCGCGCGGCCCGCGCAGGGGCGGTGTAGGCATCAATCGCGATCAACCGTTCGTGCAGTTCGCCAAGCCGGTCGGGGTCGGCGCAATGCTCCGCCTCTTCCATCAACGCCGCGCGCTCGACATCACCCGCCAGCACGGTTTCGAACGGCGTTGCCGTGCCCGATGGCGCTTCCTGCGCGATATAGCCGATGCGCGTATTCTTCGGCATGTCCATGCTGCCTTCGTCGGCTTCAAGCTCGCCGATCATCACCTTCATCAGCGTGGATTTGCCCGCGCCATTGCGGCCGATAAGGCCAACGCGCGAATAAGGCGGCAGCGTCGCGGTCGCGCGGTCCAAAATAGTGCGGCCGCCAAGGCGCACGGTGATTCCGTTTAAGTTTAACATGATGCCGCGCGCCTAGCAGAGGCGGATGCGTATGTCACCGCATACCGTATGGCAAAGTCTCTTCCCATTCGACCGCGCATCCATTGCACAACATGCCGTCATTCTAGATGACGAAGGGAGTGGGTTGCGAGAAAACCGCTTTTTCTCTCCACTCGCTTCCGGCGCTCCCCGCTGCGTTAGAAGTCGCCGTCGACATCGCCGAACGGCTAACGCCATAAATCAGCTGCTTTTGACTGCCGCACCGGTCCGGACTGACCGCCAAATGGAGCAGGCATTGATATACGAACGGCTCGTATACGAAAGGGTTTGCTTGTCGCGCACCCATACAGGCCGCCATCGTCGCTGCCAATGGCAGACACCGACCTTTTTCGAGACGAAGTTTTTGAGACGCGTAAACAGCGTCTTTACGGCGACGTCGTCCTGACCCAGACATTATCGACCAGGATAATGGGGCTGGCGCTATTTGCCATTATCGCAATTGCCGTCACATGGGTTTCGCTTGGCACTTATGCGCGGATCGAAACAGTCCCTGGAATATTAGTCACCGATATTCCTTCTGCGAAGATCGTGGCAACTGCACCCGGCATAGTAACGGCGTTAACGGCCCAGGAAGGCCAGCTTGTCAAAAAAGGCGACCGGCTCGCGTTGATAAATCTGGATCGACGCGCAGCATCTGGCGACGGCATTGCCGGACGCAGTCTAGGCGCGCTGGAAAGCCGCCGCGAACTTACCGAGCAGCAACTGGGCCTTTCGCGGCGACGTGCCGCGTCCGAGCAGCAACGCCTGCACAGTGTGATTGCCAACGCAGAGCAGCAAAGCATTAGCCTTCAAGAGCAAATCGTGTTGCAGGAGCAATCCGTCGCGTCCAACCAACAGATATTCGACCAGATCGCCAAAGTCGTCGAGCGCGGCTTTGTGAGCAAGGTAGAATTCGAACGCCGCCGCCAAATGCTGATCAGTTCGCAGCAGTCGCTTGCGAACCTGCGTCAGCAACTTTCGGCGCGCATGGCTGAAGCCGAACAGGTCCGCGCACAAATCGGAAGTATCGCCGTCGAAACCGCCCAAGGCGCAAACGAAATTGCATCATCGTTGCAAGGCATCGCCCAACAACAGGCGCAGCTTGAAGGCGAACAAGGCTATGTCATCACTGCCCCAATATCTGGCCGGATCACCGCGCTGCAAACTGCCATAGGACGAACCGCCAATCCAAACGTTCCGCTGATGGTTATCGTGCCGGACGGAAGCGAACTCCGAGCCGAACTCTACGCGCCGACCAAAGCCATCGGTTTCGTCAAAAAAGGAAAACAAGCCCGCATCTTATTCGATGCGTTTCCCTATCAGCGCTTCGGCAGTTTCGGCGGTCGGATAATTTCGATCTCGAAAACTGTTTTTGATCCGCGCGAAACCGATGTGCCGATTAAGCTGGAACAGGCGGTCTACAAAATCACCGTCAAGCTCGATAGGCAACATGTCACGGGCTATGGCGACAAGATACCGTTGCAACCGGGCATGACGCTGAACGCCAATATCGTGCTGGAGCGCCAATCATTCCTGGATTGGATACTTGCCCCTCTTAACGCGGTGAGAAAGCGCACGGCATGAGCAAGATGCTGAACCTTATAGACTATCAGGGTTTCAAGCGGACGCCGTACATCGCCCAAAATGAAGCAAGCGAGTGTGGCCTTGCCTGCCTCGCCATGATCGCCAGCTACCACGGCTACAAAACGGACTTGCTTGCCTTACGCCAGCGATACGGAAGCTCGCTCAAAGGCGCGACACTTAAGGGATTGATGGAGATAGCAGAGCGGCTTGGTTTTAATGCCCGGCCATTGCGCGGCGACCTTGACGATCTAACGCATTTATCGTTGCCATCAATCCTGCATTGGAACCTCAACCATTTTGTTGTGCTGACCAAGATTTCAAAAGGTCTGGGCGGCACCAAATACCATATCCACGACCCCGCACGCGGAGCGCAGGTTTTAACACGCGAAGAACTGTCGCGGCACTTTACCGGCGTTGCGCTAGACCTGTTAAAGGCGGAATCCTTCCGCCCGAAGATCGAACAGTCGCAATTGCGCATTACACAGCTTTGGTCATCCATGACCGGTTTCTGGCAGACGATCCGGCAAGTTGTTCTTCTATCGATAATCCTTCAACTGGCGGCGCTGGCAACGCCATTTTTCCTTCAGATTTCTATCGACACGGTGTTCCCGAGTTTCGACCGCGACCTTTTATTGATGCTTGCGTTGGGTTTCGGCGGGCTGGCTATCATCAACTTCATGGCAAGCTGGCTGCGCTCGCTGGTGTTGGTCACGCTCAACAATGGGCTTTCCTATCAGGTCACGGTGAACCTGTTCCGGCATTTGATGCGGTTGCCTTTGCCGTGGTTTGAAAAGCGCCATGTGGGCGACATAGTCTCACGCTTTGGTTCGACTTTGCCGATCACGCAGCTTCTGTCGCAAGGCATGATCGCGGCGTTCATCGACGGCGTCATGGCGCTGCTAACGTTAACGCTGATGTTTGTGTACTCGCCCTTGCTGGGCGCGGTCGCGCTGGTTGCATTGCTGTTATATGCCAGCCTTCGCGCTGCGTTTCTTCAGGCGCTTCGGTTCCGCAACATTGATGCCATCACGACCGCGGCGACCGAAAACACATTGTTCATCGAATCCGTGCGCGGCATTTCGGCGATCAAATCATTCGGCCAAGAAGGCAACCGGCAACGCATCTGGCAAAAGGCAAAGGCGGACGCCATCAATGCCCAGATCAAACTTGGGCGCCTTACGGCAGGATTTGACGCTGCCGCGCAATTAACGCTCGCCATTGAACGGGTGCTATTCATCTATCTCGCGATTTCGTTGGCGTTGGATGCACGGCTGTCCATCGGTATGCTCTTTGCGTTCCAATCCTATAAACAACAATTCCTCGATGCTGGCGTCCGCCTCATCGAACAGGCGATGAATTTCAGCATCGTTAAGGTCCATTTGAACCGTATTTCGGACATCGCCCTGTCCAGACAGAAGAACGAAGGTGTTTTGTCCCCTGCAAGCACGCCAGAATTCGGCTCAGGCTTGGACCTGCGCAATGTGCGTTTCCGTTACTCCCATGCCGATCCCGAAATCCTGAAAGGCATTAACCTATCCATCAAACCCGGTGAGATCATCGGCATGGCGGGTCCATCGGGCGGCGGCAAAACGACGCTGATTAAGATCATGAAGGGCTTGGCCGACCCGACATCGGGTCAGATCTTCCTCAATGGGCGCAGCTTGAACAGCTATGACCCCCAAAAGCTGAGTGAATTGATCGGCTATGTGGCGCAGGATGATGCGCTCTATGCGGGCACGATAGCGGAGAATATCTCCTTCTTTGATAGCTACGCGGATCTCGAAGATATCTATGCCGCCGCAAAGCTGGCGCGCATCCATGACGATATCATGGCCATGCCGATGCAATATGAATCATTGGTCGGCGACATGGGCTCGACCCTGTCCGGCGGGCAGAAACAGCGCGTGTGCATCGCGCGCGCCATTTACCGCAAGCCTGCCTTACTAATCCTTGATGAAGGCACCGCCAACATCGACCCGATGATGGAGCACGCGCTGATGACATCGCTCACGGAGCTGAACATCGCGATCCTGATCTGCTCCCACCAGCCTTCGGCAATCTCCCATGCATCACGCCTCATGCTGTTGATGGATGGGCAATTGTTGGAGAACACCGGCCAGCGACTACCGTCGTAAGTCAGTCGCGCCAGTCCTGAAAGATCTTCTGATGGAGCACGCAAGCATATACGAGCGATTAGTATACGAAAGCGTTTGCTTGTCGCCCCCTCTGCCGACTGTCATCGCCACTACGGATGGCGAGCGCTGTCCTTTTCAGAAACGAATAGTAACCAAGAGAGAGAGGAATGACCTGATGTTTCGTGAACTTAACCAGGATGAGATTGAGCTTATCGCGGGCGGGACCGATGAAAATGATAACCCGCCGCCGACAGAAGATGATTTTACGAGTCCAGACGAGATCGATGATGGTTGGGATCCCGACGGAGACGACGATGGCGATGGCATTCGAAATATGGATGAGGAAATTGTTGTGACGGCTGCAGTCACACACGATCAAATACAGGTTTTAAACGATGCTGCATATTGGTATCAATGGGCACAAAATGTAGCTGTCGGCCTCGTTGTTGGCGGGGGCCTTATGACCTCTACCTTAACGGCTGGAGGCCAATATGGCGCGGGGGCGGCTATAACTGGTGCTGCTAGTGTTCCGCCTTTAAGTGACGCACAATATCAAGCAAATTGGAATATTCTCTATTACCAAATGCAATTGGACATATTAGGAGAAAATATTCCCAACAAAAACCTTAATCCCGGTTTAAATATTTATTAAAATAAATTTACATAAATATTTTATGAAAAATTTTATAGGAACTATAAATTTTTTTAAATAAATTTTTAGTTACTATAAAATAAAATATATCTTT
>JBEDET010000061.1:0-12441 GCA_041175505.1 Pseudomonadota bacterium | reverse complement strand
GAAAAATCGATCATCAAATGGCAGACCGACCACGGCATTCAGCCATTCATGATTTCATGGCGTAACCCGACCGACGATATGGGCGTGTGGGGCATGGCCGAATATATCGAAAGCTGCATCAAGGCGCTGGACGTCGTGTGCGAGATTACCGGCAGCGACAAGGTCAATATTTCGGGCGGCTGTTCCGGCGGACAGACCATGTCCGTGCTGCTGTCCAAGCTGGCGTCGATGGGGGACACCCGCGCCAACGCGATCACCATGATGGTGTGCGTGCTTGAACCCAAACCCGGCGATACCGAGGCGTCGAGCCTTGTGTCGCACAATGGCATCGCGCTGGCACGGCAACGCGCGGCGAAGAAAGGCGTGATCGAGGGCAGCAGCCTTGCGCGCGGCTTTGCATGGTTGCGGCCCAATGACCTGATCTGGAACTATGTCATCAACAATTATCTGCTGGGCGATGATCCGCCAGCGTTCGACATATTGTTCTGGAACGCCGACGCGACCAACCTGTCGTCGGCATTGATGGGTGATTTCTTGGAGCTATTTGAGGCTAATGCCTACGCAGCGCCGGGCACGTTCGAAATTGCCGGCCATATGCTTGACCTGACCAAGGTGACGGGCGACCTGTTTGTTCTGGGCGGGACGACAGACCACATCACGCCATGGCGCGCATGCTATCGCTCGACACAATTGTTCGGCAGCAAGAATGTCGAATTCATCCTGAGCCAGGCTGGCCATATGCAGGCAATCCTGAACCCGCCGGGTAACCCCAAGGCGAAATATTGGAAACATTCAAACGGCAAAACGCCCGCCGACGTCACCGAATGGATGAAAGGGTCCGAAGAAGTTGCCGGCAGCTGGTGGCCACATTGGATGGAATGGCTCCACGCGCGATCAGGCGCAGAAGTCGCCGCCCCCACAACGCTCGGCAGCAAGGCCCATCCAGCAATGGAAGCCGCACCGGGGCTGTATGTTTTGGAGTGAGGGGTGAGTCATGGCTGACGAGCGAGTTCACGATGTACGCTTTGACGCGCACAGCCTGATTGTAGACCTCATGGACGGTCGGACGATCTCCGCGCCGCTTGCGTGGTACCCACGTTTGGCAAATGCGACAGTCGAACAGCGTGGCCATTGGGAGAAATGCGCGGGCGGCTATGGCATCCATTGGCCCGATGTGGATGAGGATTTGAGCACTGAAGGATTGTTAAGGGGCGCGCCAGCTGCCAAGGCTGCTGCCTGAATGCATTTTTAGACGTTCTAGGAACCCATATGACCAAAAACCGCGCCCCAAAATTCAGCATGGAGACCGTTGATGGTCGCGTCTTGCGGGTTGCGGTTTGGCGCGCGTCGAAGGTGACGAAGAAGCTGCCGATATTGTTCTTCAACGGCATTGGCGCGAATATTGAGGCTATGGCGCCGATGGCCGAGTTGCTGGATGACCGCGACTTCATCACCTTTGATATGCCCGGCATTGGCGGTTCGCCCGATCCGGTGGTGCCCTATAACGCGATATTGATGTCGCGGATTGCGGCGTTGTTGCTTGACCGGTTTGAAATGCCGGTGGTCGATGTCATGGGCGTCAGCTGGGGCGGGGCGATGGCGCAGCAATTTGCGCTGCAAAATGGCGCGCGGACGAACAAGCTTATCCTTGTCGCGACCAGCGCCGGCATGTTGATGGTGCCGGGCAATCCCGCCGCGCTGGTCAAAATGGCTGATCCGCGGCGTTATATCGACCCCGATTTCATGGCGAAGCATTTCAAGACGCTGTACGGCGGTATGGTGGGCAACAAGGCGGAGCATATTGGCCGCATTACGCCGCCGTCGAAGACGGGATATTTTTATCAGCTGATGGCGATGATGGGATGGACCAGCGCGCCATTTCTGCCATTCCTGAAAACGGAAACGCTCATCATGATGGGTGATGATGACCAGATCGTTCCGCTCGCCAATGGCAAATTTCTGAATTTCCTCATTCCGAACAGTGAGTTGTTCGTCGTCGAAAATGGCGGGCATTTGTTCCTGCTCAGCCATGTCGAAGAAAGCATAGACGCGATCCGCGGTTTCCTTGACCGTGACGCACACAAGGCACGCAAAGCCGCCTGATCTTCTGTGCAGATAGGTCGGCCCTTTCTTTTTGGTGCTGACCCGTTAGCGTGCCGAATCAGGCAATTACGGAGAGACGGGCATGCGGCACATCGCAATTATCGGTTCCGGTCCGGCGGGATATTATACAGCCGAAGCCGCGCAAAAGAAATTTGGCGACGATGTGCGGGTGGATATCATCGACCGCTTGCCCGTTCCCTTTGGCCTCATCCGTTTTGGTGTCGCCCCCGATCATCAATCGATTAAGGCGGTGGCGGGCCGTTATGAAAAAGTCGCCTTGTCCGACAATGTCCGGTTTGTCGGCAATGTGACCATCGGCAAAGATGTCAGCATCGACGAGCTTCAGACATTGTATGACGCGGTCATTCTCGCCACCGGCGCGCCGAATGATCGTCCGTTGGATATCGATGGCGCAGACTTGCCCGGCGTTTTTGGCAGCGCCGCCTTTGTCGGCTGGTATAATGGCCATCCTGATTATGCGGACCTCAACCCGCCATTGGATGGGCGGCATGTCGTCATCGTCGGCAACGGCAATGTCGCGCTGGATGTCGCGCGCATATTGTCCAAAACGCGCGCCGAATTTGACGGTTCCGACATTGTCAGCCACGCGCTCGATGGGCTTGATCATTCCGCTGTTGAGGACATCACTATTTTGGGCAGGCGTGGTCCGCACCAGATTGCGATGACGCCAAAGGAACTCGGCGAGCTCGCGCATTTGCAGCGGGCAACCCCGCGTGTCGACAAGGACGATTTGCCCGACATCGGCGAAGATGCGTTGTTGGAGCCCGGCATTCGCAAGTCCGTCACCCATCTGCGCGAATTCGCAGCCATTCCAGAGGCGTTTCGTGCGGATAAAGTGATCAGCATCAATTTCGACTTTTTTGCTGCCCCTGTCGCGATTGAGGGCGATGGCAAAGTGCAGCGCATCCGCGTGGAGCGCATGCGGCTGGATGACCAGTATCGCAGTGTTGGCACGGGTGAGAGCTACACCATCGACTGTTCCATGGTCATCAGCTGCATTGGCTATCAAACGCCGCCCATTGACGGCGTGCCCTATGAACATGGCCGTGGCCGCTTTGCCAACATGGACGGCAGGATATTGCCGGGGCTCTATTGCGTCGGTTGGGCCCGGCGTGGCCCATCCGGCACCATCGGTACGAACCGGCCCGACGGCTATAATATCATCGATACCGTGGCGGAAGATATGGCCATAAGCGGCGACAAAGATGGTCGTGCCGGTCTGGATGCGCTGCTTGCATTACGCAAGGTCGACATTGTCACATTCAGCGACTGGAAAAAAATTGAAGAGGCAGAGATTGCCCGTGCCCGCGACGGCGCCCCGCGCGAGAAGTTCGTCCGTATCGAAGACATGATTGCCGCCCGCCATTAATTTGGCCGTGGCTGCGTTTATGTCATCATAATTACTTTAATGCTGCGCTAGATGCCTTTCCTTTGGGAAAGTTATTGGAGGGCGCAGCATGTTCAAAACTATTGGCATCATCACCGGCGTTGACGCCGAAGCCGCTGCGTTGTTCCCCGGCGAAAGCGCCAATAGCGAGCCGTTGCACGGTTTCATGGTCCGCCAGGTCCAATCCGGCGGCCGCAATATCGCGATCACCTGCAGCGGCATCGGCAAGGTGAATGCGGCAATGGCGGCGATGATGCTGGTCGAACATTATCATGCGGATTTGCTTTTGGTGGTCGGCACTGCCGGCAAATTGAGCGACCATGATGGCCATTGTTTCCAGATCACGCAAGCCGTGCAGGGGGATTATGGCGCCTCGCGTGCCGACGGGTTTGTGCATTATCGGGCTGGGGCATGGCCGATAGGGGAGGCGCATGCCGAACCCTATCACGCCGCAATCATGCCAGAGACGGGCCTACCGAAAGTGCGCATCATCACCAATGATTGCTTCATGGAAAGTGACGACCATGGCAGCCGCCTGCACCGTGTCCTTGGCGGCGACATCATCGATATGGAAACCGCCGCCGTTGCCCAAGCCGCAGCCCGCATGGACGTGCCGTGGGCCGCGATCAAGGCGACGAGCGACAATGCCAATGGCGACAGCTCGGGCGATTTCCAAGCCAATTTAAAACGCGCCGCCCGTTTGGCCGCCGAGGCGACCGAACGGATGATATCGGCGCTGTAACTGGCTTAAATCAGTAAACCAACGGCGTGAATGACGATGCCCGCCATGCCGCCGACCAATGTTCCGTTAATGCGGATGAATTGGAGGTCGCTGCCGACAGCATTTTCGACGCGGTCGGTGATGGTTGAGGCGTCCCAGCGGGCCACAGTATCGGAAACGAGCGTCACGATATTGTCGCCGTAATTTTCGGTGGTGCCGACAATCGCGCGGCGCGCGAAGCGGTTGATTTGGAGTTTCAGGCCGGAATCTTCCTGAAGCCTGCCGCCAAGCTTGATTAGGGCATCGCCAAAGCTGCCCGCCAGCGCGGCGTCGGGGTTGCGTGCAGCCTTTAACAAGCCATCGCGGCCTTGGTCCCACAGGCTGTTGATCCACTTGCCCATCGCGGGGTTTTCGAGCAACTGCCCCTTCCAATGGGCGACCTTTGCCTGCAATTCCTTGTCATGGCGTAGATCGTGCGCAAGGCTGGCGAGGCCCTCTTCGCCCTTTTCCCGCAAAGGATGGTCCGGGTCTTCCGCCATTTCGTGCAGCAGCTTGTTCAGCCCGTTGACGATGGCGTTCGCCAATTTGTCGTCAAGGCCAGTCCAGCGCATGATTGTGTTGGCGCGTTCCTCCACCATTTGGCGAATGAGATGCTCATTAGCCTCCAGCGTGGCCGAGGCCCATTTGATGATGCCGTCCAACACCGGGATATGGCGGCGTTCGCGGATCATCGCGGTCAGCAATTGGCCGAGCAGCGGCGCAATATCTAGCTTGTCGAGCTGCTTGCGGATCGCGCCCTTGGCCACACCGCCAAGCCGTTCATCATCGAGCGCGGCGATGATATCGCCCAACAGGCGCGAGGCACCCATGCGCATGCGGCCTTCGCCGCCGGCTGGCGCACTCAAAAATTTGCCCATTGCTCCGGCGACATCCATGCGCTGCACGCGGCGCGCAACAACCTTGGTCGTCAGAAAGTTGGTGCGCAGAAAGCTCGCAAGTGTCCGGCCAAGCCGTTCCTTGTTATTCGGAATGATCGCAGTGTGCGGAATGGGGATGCCAAGCGGGTGGCGGAACAGGGCGGTGACCGCAAACCAGTCCGCCAGGCCGCCGACCATACCAGCCTCTGCAAACGCGCGCAGAAAACCCCAATAGCCATCATAGCGGGTTTCCATATATTTGCCGAAGACGAACAAAGCGGCCATCGCCAGCAGCAAGGCCGTGGCGATAATCCGCATCTGACGCAGTTCAGCGTCGCGTTCGGCGTAACGGATTTTCTCCGACTGTCCCAGTTTATCGGCAGATTTCACATCACTGCCTTAGCCGATTGCGCATGAAACACCACATATCGTCATCCTGAACTTGTTTCAGGATAACGCACAAGCGCCGATTGTTATCCTGAAACAAGTTCAGGATGACGAATGCTTGTGGCGGGGTTTCCACCACCTCACTCTGCCGGTTGTAACCCGCCCAAGTCGCCTTTGCCAGTTGCCTTCGCGGGCGTGGCGGCGGGCGGAGCGACATCTTCGCCATGCTTGTCGGGATCATAGGTCAGCAACCTCGTGCGCAGCCATGGACCAACCCGCTTTTCAAAGCCATCGGCAAGGCTGAAGCCCGCAGGAACGATGAGCAAGGTCAGCAAGGTCGAAACGATCAGGCCGCCGATCACGACGGTACCCATTGGCGAGCGCCACTGGCCGTCGCCGCCAAGCGAGAGCGCGGTTGGCACCATGCCGGCGGTCATGGCTACCGTGGTCATAACGATTGGCTGGGCGCGTTTATGCCCTGCTTCCATGATGGCTTGGAACTTGGGAACGCCGCGTGCCATTTCTTCAATCGCAAAGTCGATCAGCAGAATGGAGTTTTTCGCAACGATACCAAAGAGCATCAATATGCCGATGAACACAGGCATGGAGATTGGCTGTCCAACAAGGCCAAGGGCAATCAAACCACCTAATGGAGCCAATAGCAGCGAGCCCATATTGACCAAAGGCGACATGAAGCGATGGTACAAAAGCACCAGCACCGCGAACACCAGTAAGGTTCCGGAAATCAGCGCCGTGCGGAAGTCTTCCTGCATTTCCTGTTCCCATTCCTGGCTGCCAAAGGGCGCGCGGGATACGCCAGTGGGCAGGTTTTTCATGATGGGTAGGTTGTCTATTTTCTTGTCGGCCTCGGACGAAACGACATCCGGTGCAAAATCCGCGCCGATAAAGATACGGAAATTCTGGTTTCGGCGTTGAACCGAGGTTGGCCCCGCGCCAAAGCTGATGTCGGCCACACGGGACAGTGGTACAGACCCACCACTCGCCAATGGCACCGGCAAGTTGCGGATGACATCCAAGTCCTGACGCGACTCTTTGGCAAGCATCACACGGATCGGGATTTGACGGTCAGACAGCGAAAATTTTCCGCTATTCTGGTCAATGTCACCCAACGTCGCAACGCGGATTGTCTGGCTGAGTGCCACCGTCGATACGCCAAGTTGCGACGCAAGTTCATTACGCGGCGTTATGATTAATTCGGGACGCTGCAAATCAGCGGAAATACGCGGCGCGCGCAGTTCGGGCAGTGTCTTCATCTGTTCCACAAGCGTTGCCGCTGTCCGGTCAAGCATTTTGGGGTCTGATCCGGACAACATGACCGAAACGTCGCGACCTGAACCGCCGCCGCCGCCGCCGCCCGGGCCATTCGCCTGAAACGTAACGCGTGCGTCGGCGATTTTCGTGAGCAATGGTGTCAGATCTTCTTCAAACTGTTGGCTGGTCCGCGCACGGTCTTCATGCAAGGTGATGAACATGCTCGCGCTGCCTTCGCGCACGCTTTGAAGTGCGGTTTTTACCTCCGGCTGCTTTTCGATAATCGCAGCAGCCTCATTGGCCACTTCGCGGGTCCGCTCAAGCGTTGTACCGGGAACCATTTCAATACGTACGCGGCTGAAATCGGTATTGCCGTCGGGGAAGAACTGCGTTGGCAGGATGATTAACAACGCGATGGTCAGGCCCAGAGCCACAACCCCTGTACCCATCATCCAAAGACGATGATCATGCCAACGTGCGCGGAAACGCCGCCCCATAACTGTATACCATTCTGCAAATCCACTCTCTGTGAGCCGGACAATGAGCCCGACAAAAACGATTGAGCCGATCAAAATCGCGGCTGACCCAAAAACAGACAATAGCACCTTCAAAAACGTTGGAAGCTCTGCTGGCCCCATCATCGTCCACAACAACGCTAGAGCGGAGCCAAAAATTGCTACGAACAGCAACATGATACCTATCCAAAGCGGATAATACCAAAAACGTGCTCGTGATTTTTCAATGAGCTGGACTATCGCAGAGGCCTTAGTGCTGTCTAAAGACCAACGTAATAGCTTCATGTACCGGTCTATCCAGCTCGCTTCGCCATGCTCGGCCATGCCGGCGGATTTGAGGAAATAGGCTGCGATCATGGGGGTAATCATGCGCGCGACGGCAAGGCTCATGAGAACCGAAGCCACAACGGTCAGGCCGAAATTTTTGAAGAATTGCCCCGCGACACCCGGCATCAAACCCACGGGTAGGAACACCGCGACAATCGAGAATGTCGTTGCGACCACGGCGAGTCCGATTTCGTCGGCCGCATCAATTGATGCCTGATAGGCGGATTTGCCCATGCGCATATGCCGGACGATGTTTTCGATTTCCACGATAGCGTCATCCACCAACACCCCGGCCACAAGGCCAAGCGCGAGCAGCGACATGGTGTTGAGCGTAAAGCCCAACAGGTCAAGGAACCAGAAAGTCGGAATAGCGGACAGCGGAATGGCAATCGCGGAAATGATCGTCGCGCGCCAGTCGCGCAGGAACAGGAACACCACGACGATAGCGAGCAATGCGCCTTCAATCATCGCTGCCATTGAGCTTTTATATTGCCCCTTGGTGTAATCGACGCTGTTGAACAGGGTGATGAAGTTCACACCGGGATTTTCTTTTTCGATCTCGGCGATTTTGACCATCGCGTTGTCAAAAACGGTAACGTCCGAAGCACCTTTGGCACGTGACATGCCAAAGGTGACGACCTGCTTGCCGCCGGCAAATGCCATGGACCTTTGTTCGCTGAAGCCGTCAGTGACCTCGGCAACATCGGCGAGCTTAATCGAACGGCCGCCGCCAAGGCTGATTTGCGTTTGGCTCAAGGCGAACGCATCGGTTGCGTTGCCAAGGACGCGCACCGACTGGCGCGATCCGGCGATTTGCGACTGACCGCCCGACGCGTTGACATTTTGCTGACGCAGGACGCTGTTGATTTGGCTAGCGGTCACGCCCAGCGATTGCATTTTGGCAGGGTCAAGAACGATGCGAATTTCGCGGTTTACGCCGCCATTGCGGCTAACCGACGCCATGCCTTCGACCGACAGCAACCGCCGTGCGACGGTATCATCGACAAACCAGCTGAGTTGCTCAAGCGTCATATCGCTGGCTTCGACCGCGAAATAGGCGATCGGGTCGCTGGATGTCGCGACCTTGAAAATCTGCGGTTCCAAAATGCCGTCGGGCAAGTCGCTGCGGATTTGGTCGACCGCATTTTTGACTTCGCTGACCGCAGCGTTGATGTCGTCGCCAATTTCGAATTCGGCGCTGACCGTTGTGTTGCCTTCGCTTGAGCTGGCATCGATGTTGCGCACACCCTGAACACTGCGGATCGCGGATTCGACCTTTTGCGTGATCTGCGTTGTGATTTCGGTAGGCGCTGCGCCAGGCTGGGAAATCGACACAACAACAACGGGGAATTCGATGTCAGGATCGTTCTGCACGTCCATATTCATGAACGACATGACGCCCGCAATGGTGAGCGCGACGAACAAAACAATCGGAACCACCGGGTTCCGGATGGACCATGCGGATATGTTATTTAAATTCATGATTTATATCCCGACAGGTCCAAAACTTACTGCTTTTTCAAAAGCTTGGGATTGATCGTTTCGCCTGGATTGAGGAAGCCGCCAGCGTACAAAACGACGCGTTCGGTGCCATCAAGACCTTGTTCGATAATCAAACCATTTGCAGTGACGGAACCGACCTTCACGGGGCGTTGCTGTACCTTGTTATCCTTGCCAACAATATAGACAAAGCTGCCTTCACGGCCAGTTTGCACCGCGGATTCCGGCAGAACCGGTGCCGTCATCGCGCCTGCCTTAATCTCGACCGACGCAAATCCGCCGGGACGCAATGCGGTGTCAAACGGCAGTGCGATGCGCGCCATGCCCTGACGGCTTTGGGCGTCAATCATCGGCGCAATCTGCCAGATGCTGCCGTTGAAGGCGCGATCTGTCCCCACTGGCGTGACGGTTGCCGGAATGCCCACTGCAACTTGACCCAGATCATCTTCGCTTAACTTTGCCTGCAGCTCAAGCTCGCCATCTTTGGCGATGCGGAACAGGATTCCGCTGCCTGCCGATACCGTTTGACCGGGTTCGACCTTGCGTTCCAGCACGTAACCGGAAACGGGCGCGCGGACATCAAGCCGTGCGTTGCGCGCACGGGTTTCGGCAAGCTGCGCATTGGCGACGTTAACGCGCGCGCGTGTCGCGTCGCGTGTTGCGGTCTTGCGATCGACATCCGCCTTTGAAATGAAGCCGCGCTCGACAAGCTGCATGGCGCGGTCGAGTTCATTTTGCGCGAGTTGAAGGTCTGCGCGCGCGACACCAATTTGTGCCTCAAGCGCGGCGGCTTGTTGTGTCTGGACCGAGCGGTCAACGCTCACAAGAACCTGACCTTGGCGCACCCATTCACCAGCATCGACATATACCTGAAGCACGCGTCCACCTTCGCCAACGACACCAACCGGAATTTCGCGGCGCGCGGCCAGCGTGCCCGTAGCGTTAATGGCGCGTACGACGGAATCGCGACCGGGAGCGACAACGGTGACGGTTTGCGCTTGGCCAGCCTTGTCGGCGTCAGTCGGTGCCGCCGTGCTGCTGCCAAAGAAATAATAAGCGGCGCCCGCAAAGGCCAAAATTGCGACAACAATCAGCGCGATGTTCCGCCGACGCCGATTGCGTTCTGCGTTATCCACCATCAAATCGCCATTCAGCGAGCTGCTCAAAGTTGTTTCGTAATTCATACCGATGTTCCAAATTCTGTCGCGGGCGCGCGTGAAGCAACCCAATGTTTTTATAGCGGAGCTGTATTACCTTAATAAGTCACTGCCTGCAAGCAGCAGAATACCAACAGCTAAACCGCCTGATTGGTCCATAGACGATAGTGGAAAAGCTTGTCCGCAACAATAGAAACTGTGGTCGATAGGTTTCGACGAACAACAGTCGAAGGCGCCAGAATAATCACCGCGCCAAAAAGAAGCCATGATCCGTCCGCACGAAAAACCCCGCACAAGGCGGGGTTGGTCATTTCGCTGGAGGGTGTAAACGCGCGGTCAGTATTTCTGCTGACGCTCGTACAAGTCGCGATAATGCTGAATACGGGTTACGCGCAGGCCGGGCATACCCGACCGGTCGACAGCCCGCTGCCACGACGCAAATTCTTCGAGCGTCAGATCATAGCGTTCGCACACGTCATTGATGGACAATAGCCCGCCATTCACAGCCGCGACCACTTCCGCTTTGCGGCGGACAACCCACCGCGTTGTGCCGGGAGGTGGCAAGCTGTCCAACGTCAGCGGTTCGCCCAAGGGACCGATGACCTGCGATGGACGGAATTTCTGGTTCTCAATCATGATTCTTTTCCTGCTCCATGCCCCGCCAGGGTTAACTCGGTTCCTGTTGCATCGATAGGTAGGAGGTGGGCTTTGATATTGCCTAAAGCAGTATGGTAAACAGATGGTTCATTAGTTTTTTCTGGTTCGGATTTTTGCCAAAATGAGCCCCCCACGGCGCGTTCGGCATTGGGGGCCGCCGCGAAACAGTGAATTCGGGCAGCGAGATTGTCGGGTTCCGGCGCGCCACCTTGATCGGCCTGATGAAGGAACCGGACCGTCCGGCTGTTCGCTTGACGCAAGCGGGCAGCATCAAGGGCGGATTGCCTGTCCTTCCGGCTGATATCCGAATCGTGGCGTAACGCGTGATGGGGAAAATTCATTTCCATGACGCCGTTATAGCACCAGATGTTCTAACAATGGGTAAAG
Organism: Pseudomonadota bacterium; assembly: GCA_041175505.1. Lineage (GTDB taxonomy): Bacteria > Pseudomonadota > Alphaproteobacteria > Sphingomonadales > Sphingomonadaceae > Sphingorhabdus_B. The sequence continues at coordinate 1,090 of JBEDET010000061.1, read as the reverse complement.
GCGATCTTCAAAAGATGTTAGGCAAGGTTAACAGTCATTGCCTTCCGCCGCCCTCTCCGTTCGCGGCCCCGCGTGGATTCATACGGAAAACTGGCTTTTAGAACTTCAAGCCATTAGGGAGGCACTCGCATGACTGACGATATTTATCATTCTGATTTCCAACTCGGGCCTGATCTTGCCGGCAAACGAATCGTTGTTGCGATGTCGGGTGGTGTCGATTCGTCTGTGGTTGCGGCCTTGGCTGCGCGGTCGGGTGCCGAAACAATTGGCGTGACGCTGCAACTATATGACCATGGCAGCGCGGTAAAACGCGCCGGTGCCTGCTGCGCGGGGCAGGATATTCGCGACGCACGCGCCGTTGCCGATAAGTTGGGTATAGCGCATTATGTGTTCGATCATGAAAGCCAGTTTCGCGAATCGGTCATCGACCATTTTGCCGATGAATATATGGCGGGCCGCACACCCATTCCGTGCGTTCGGTGCAACATGGGTGTGAAGTTTACCGACCTGTTCCGGCTGGCACGCGAGCTTGGTGCAGATTGCCTTGCCACGGGCCATTATGTGCGCCGCGTTGAGGGACTGGCCGGTGCGGAATTGCATCGCGCTTTTGATCCTGCACGCGACCAGAGCTATTTCCTGTTTGCAACGACGCAGCATCAGCTTGATTATTTGCGTTTCCCATTGGGCGGGATGCCCAAGCCGCATGTGCGCGCGATTGCACAGGAAATGGGCCTCGTCGTAGCCATGAAACCCGACAGTCAGGACATCTGCTTTGTGCCCGATGGCGATTATGCCAGCGTCGTGCGCAAAATCCGTCCAGATGCTGAGGTCGGCGGCGATATCGTGCATCTGGATGGGCGCACGCTTGGCCAGCATAAGGGCCTGATCCATTACACCGTCGGGCAGCGCAAAGGGTTAGAGGTCGGCGGTCAGCCGGTGCCTTTATATGTCATCCGGCTTGATCCCGCCGCGCAGCGCGTGATCGTTGGGCCGCGCGAAGCGCTGGCAGTGAAGGCTGCGCGCGTTATCGATGCCAATTGGCTGGCAGACATCGTTGACCGGCCTGTGATGGCCAAGGTGCGGTCAATGT
>JBEDET010000060.1:0-12884 GCA_041175505.1 Pseudomonadota bacterium | reverse complement strand
CTGACCGGTGCTGTCGATGATATTCGCGGTCGTCGTGTTGAGCGCGGTGATCTGGTCAAGCACCAGTTTCTGATTGGTCATCGCCTGCGCCACGGTAACGGCCGTGCGCAATGCGCCAACGGTGGTGGTCGATGCACGGTCAACGCCCTTGACCAGTTCGACATTATTCTTTTTGACCAGATCAAGCGCAAGATAACCCTGCACCGTCACCGCCATTTGCGTCAGCAAATCCTGCGTCCGCTGGCGCACATAGAACAACGCGCTTTCCTTTATCGCGCGCGCCTTGGCGGGGTCGGACAGTTCAAGCTCAGCGGCCTTTTCTTCCAGTTTCGTGTCCAACTGCTTGGACATGACAATCATCTGTTCCAGCTTGCCCATCGCAACCCACAGATTCTGCCGTTCAACGTCGATCGCGGCATTGTCCATCAACAGCTCGTCCTTGCCATTGCCAAGACGCGCGAGAACCGAACTGATATGCGTTTGCGAACTTTGATAGCTGTCGAAATAATTGCGCAGCTTGTTGCCGAATGGGATGATGCCAAACAGTTTCTGCTTGGTCATCAAATTGCCCTTTTTGGACGGGTCGAGATCTTCAACAACGCGGCGCAATTCGGCGAGATCCGCGCCGACGCCTGAACTTTCATCCATGCGACGAATGGGCTTATCGAGGAAGCGGTTCGACTGCGCCGATGCTTCCATAATTTCCTTGCGGCCCATGTTGGTCAACTGGTCCACGCGCTTCCCGAATTCAGGGCTGTTCACATCCTGCGCCACCAAATCAGCGACATAGGCTTCAACGCGCTGCGCAAGCTTGCTTTGCTGTTCATCCGTCACCGGAACCAAGCCCATCGCCTGTTGCGGCGCGACGGTCGGCACGGGGTCGGGCGGAGTCAGCTTCAGCTCTGGTACGGTTTGGGTAACGGTTTCAGTCGACATCGCGAAATCCCTCTGTCCTTCGATAGCATAACAGATGGAGCGCGTGCCTGACCATTTCAAGCACTTAGCGTCCCCAGCTGTATTATTTTTCTAATACAGCGTCGCCTTATTCCTTCAAAGCAGCTTCGACCAGCGGCGATAATCCTTCGACAACCCGCGACACCCCTTTGGCATTGGGGTGGATATTATCGGGCAGCATCAGCCCGCTGTCTGTCACCACGCCGTCGAGGAAAAAGGGATATAGAGGCGCATCATATTGCTTTGCGAGTTGCGGGAATATCGCATTGAAAGCATTGCCATAATCTTGACCCAGGTTCGGCGCAGCTATCATACCAGTCAAAACAACGGGAATGTCGCGCCGCTTCAGCTCGTCCATCATCGCTGCCATATTTGCCTTGGTTTCTGCAGGCTTGATACCGCGCAACATATCGTTGCCGCCAAGGCCAAGCACAACCAAATCCGGCTTGCGCTCCAGATTATCCAGCACAAATGCCAGCCGCGTTTTTCCCGCCGCTGTCGTATCGCCCGATACGCCAGCATTATGGACCCGCGCATTGATGCCATCGGCCTGCAACGCTGCCTGCAATTGCGGCGCAAGCCCTTCATTGGGGGCAAGTCTATAGCCAGCGTACAGGCTGTCCCCAAAGGCAACGACCAGCCGGTCATATCCCTGAACCTTCTTCGTTTCCTGCACTTGCGCCTTATTTTCCGCTACAGGGTTAGACCCGCATGCAACCAGCCCTTGGATTGCGACAATAAGCGCACCATATAGCCAAAAACCTCTATTCATAAGGATGCTTCCTTGCACGCTCCGGTTAACATGAAAACGGATATGGCAATCCGTGCGGCAAATGTCACCCTAAGCCTTGGTTCCAACGATGCCGCGGTGTCGATTTTACGCGGCGTAGACCTTGAGGTTCCTTATGACAGCAGCGTTGCATTGCTTGGCCCATCGGGGTCGGGCAAGTCCTCCCTCATGGCGGTTCTCGCTGGGCTTGAACAAGCCACTGGCGGCACGGTTCTGGTAGACGGCCTAGACTTTACCAAACTAGATGAAGACGCGCTGGCACGCGCACGGCGCGGGCGTATCGGCATTGTGCTGCAGGCGTTTCATTTGTTGCCAACGATGACCGCGCTCGAAAATGTCGCAATCCCGATGGAACTGGCTGGGATGGATGATCCATTCGGCCGCGCAAAGGCCGAGCTGGAAGCGGTAGGCCTTGGGCATCGATTGACGCATTATCCATCGCAACTGTCAGGCGGCGAGCAGCAACGCGTTGCCATTGCCCGCGCCATGGCCGCTGGCCCGAAAATCATATTTGCCGATGAGCCAACGGGCAATCTCGACGGATCGACCGGGACCTCTATTGTCGACCTGCTATTCGCCCGCCGCGCGGCATTGGGCGCAACCCTGCTGATCATCACGCATGACCCGGAACTCGCGCGTAAATGCGACCGCGTCATTGTGATGCAAGATGGCCATGTGGTGGAGCGTGTGACCACGTGATCCGCACTTCAATTTCAAAAATAACCGTAGTCCTGAGCAGCGGGTGCAAAGCAGCCGCGCCCGTCGAAGGACGCCCTTCGACGGGCGCAGCCGCATGCGGCTGCTGCTCAGGGCTACGGTGTTTGTCGAAAGCGCGCATTTTATGACACTCCCCCTCGCCGCCATTTGGCGTATCTCGCGCCGGGATCTGTCCGCACGCATTCGTGGGCTTCGGCTGCTCGCGATTTGCCTGTTTCTCGGCGTCGCGACATTGGCCGCGATTGGCAGCCTGACCGCCGGGATTTCGGACGAGCTTTCGCGGCGCGGCCAGACGATCCTCGGCGGGGATATTGAGATTGGCATTGCACAACGCGAGGCGAACGCAGCCGAAATGGCGGCGATGCGCAAGGCGGGGGCCGTATCCGAGACCATCCGTTTGCGCGCAATGGCAATTGGCAACGACAGCCTGCTTGCGGAACTCAAGGCCATCGACAATGTCTATCCGCATTATGGCGCGCTCACATTGCGCGAAGGCGGCTCGGCCAAAGCGCCGGCAAAAGGTGAGATTTACATCGGGCCAAGCTTGTCCGAACGGCTTGATATCGCGACAGGCGGCACCGTTCGGTTTGGCGAAGCGACGTTCAAGGTGGCAGGCATCATCGCCCAAGAGCCCGACCGTTTGGGCGAAGGCTTCACGCTTGGGCCAGTCGCCATCATCAACATGGCGTCGCTGCCGGACACCGGCCTCATCCAGCCGGGCAGCATGTATGAAAGCAAATACCGCATCAAGCTTGGCCCGCAGGAGGATGCCGCAGCCGTCGCCAAAGCGCTTGAGGCAAAATTCCCCTCGGCAGGTTGGGATATTACCGACCGGTCAAACGGCGCGCCCGGAACACGGCGGTTCATCGAACGCATGGGGCAATTCCTGACGCTTGTCGGCCTCGCCGCATTGGTCATCGCCGGTATTGGCGTCGGTAATGGCGTCGGCAGCTATCTTGCCAGCAAACGCGCAAGCATCGCGACATTGAAGGTCACGGGCGCGGACAGCCAGACAATTTTCCGCATCTATATGCTGCAAATCCTCGCGGTTGCATCTGTCGCGATATTGGTTGGTCTTGCCGTGGGCAGCGTCATGCCAATGGCGATTGGTTGGGTGGCAGGCGACATCCTGCCCGTTGCGCCGGGTTTCAATGTGCATCCGCTCCCCTTGGCGGTCAGCGCGATCTACGGCTTGCTCATTGCGCTCGCCTTTGCCCTGCCCCCACTTGCGCGTGCCCGCACGGTGCCCGCCGCAGGTCTGTTCCGCGCAGTCGTCGAAGGCAACAGCCGTATCGACCGCAAAAGCAGCATCTGGGTCGTTGGCGCGATTTCTGCGATTGTGGCGCTGGCGGTTGTCACAGCACGCGAGCCGATGTTCTCGCTTGCCTTCATTGGCGCGGCGTTCGGGCTGTTGCTTTTGCTCACCGGTATCGCATTCCTGCTGCGCTTCATTGCCATTCGCCTACCACGTCCAAAGGCCCCACTGCCCCGGTTGGCACTCGCCAACTTGCATCGGCCAGGCGCACAGACACAAGCGCTCGTCGTCGCCTTGGGCCTTGGCCTGACCTTATTCGTCACACTCGCGGCCATTCAGACCAGCATAAATAACGAAATCAAGAACAGCGTCCCCGAACGCGCACCAAGCTTTTTCGTGCTCGATATCCCGCGCGACGGGGCTGCGAAGTTCACAAGCATGGTCAAGGACGCAGACGCTGCCGCCACGATCAACCTCATCCCCGCGCTGCGTGGCACGATCATCGAATATGGCGGCCAACGCGTCGATCAATTGGAAGAACTGCCCGAAGGCGCATGGGTGCTGAACGGCGACCGCGGCCTGACCTACAGCGCCGATATTCCAAAAGGCAGCGAGCTTGTGGAGGGCGAATGGTGGCCAGCCGATTATAAAGGACCCGCGTTGGTCAGCCTTGATGCCGAAATCGCTAAAGTGCTGAATGTTGGCATTGGCGATAGTCTGACCATCAGCCTGCTTGGCGTCGAAGTTCCCGCCAAGATTGCGTCACTGCGCACGGTCAATTGGGAGAATTTCGGCCTCAATTATGTGATGGTCTTCTCACCCGGCAGCCTCGACGCCGCGCCGCACAATATGGTGGCGACGTTGACGGTGTCAAAGGACGCCGAGCGCATCTTGGCCAAATCCTTACCGCCCGCATTCCCCTCATCCTCGCTGATCGAGGTTGGCGAGGTCACCGCACAGATCACCAATTTGCTCAGCCAAATGGCGCAAGCCATCGCGGCGGCTGCGTCCATCGCGATCTTGGCGGGTATCGCTGTTCTGGTGGGTGCCATCGCCGCTGCGCGCCAGTCGCGCATCTATGACGCGGTGATTACCAAGATGCTGGGCGGCACACGCAGCCAGATATTGGGCGCACAGGCGATGGAATATGGCATCTTGGCGGTTGTGCTCGGATTGCTTTCGCTCGCGCTTGGCATGGCTGCGGCATATTATGTCGTCGTGCACATCTTCGATTTCAGCTTCGCGCCCGATTATGGCATATTAATGCTGACATTGGTCGGTGGTGCGGGGATGACATTCATACTCGGGATTGTCGGCTCACTGCCGATACTGGCCGCGCGGCCTTCGGAGGCGCTCAGGAGCCTTTGAATAATCACCGTAGCCCTGAGCCTGTCGAAGGGCGCCTATCCGTGGGGCGTGCTTCGACAGGCTCAGCACTGCGGTTTTTTATCAGCAGCCAAATGCGTCGCCATGGGCGCAGACAATATCAATTGCGCCATATGGTACGCCAGCGTCGGTAACAGCACCATGCCAGCAATCGCCGGTGGGAATATCGTCGCAGCGAGCGGTGCGCCAATCGCGATGCTTTTCTGCCCGCCTGAAAACAGCATCGTAATCCGGTCACCGCGCGGCAGTTTCATGATCCCGCCCAGCACCCACGCACCGCCAAAGCCGATGACCAGCATGATCGACAGCGCTACCGCCAACCAAGCCAGCTCATCGCCGCGCACAATACTCCAGATACCCGCAACCACTGCGCCTGAAAACGCGACATAGACCGCAATGGCAATCGACACGCGGTCCATCCAAGTCGCGAGCGACTTGTGCCCATCAACCCATGGCTTGAACCAACGCTGCATCATCTGGCCAAGCGCAAAGGGCAGCAGCAAAATCAACGCAATCCGTCCCACGGCTTCCCCTGACACGCTGCCTTCGCCCACATGCGCCAGCAAAGCGAACAGCACGGGCGAAAGGACCACACCGACAAGGTTAATCAACGCGGCAGCCACCACCGATGCGGCAACATTGCCTTTGGCCAATGCGCAATAGGCCGCGGCCGACTGCACCGTTGATGGTAAAATGCCGGTGAACAATATGCCGAGCGCCAGCGTGGCCGGCAGGACATTGTCGAAAATATGCGACAGCATTAGTCCAGCGGCGGACATCACCCCAAATACAAACAGGAAAATCGCGCCCTGCAGCCGCCAATTGCGCACGCCGTTGACGACCTCTTGCCGCGGCAACCGGACACCGTTCAGGAAAAAGAGCACGAAAATCGCGGCGGACGAGATCATGGACGCAATATTTGCAGCCGCCCCACGCACGGGTAGAAAGCTTGCCAGCAATATCGTGCCAAGCAGCAAAAGAACGAAGCGGTCAGCAAAGATACGGGCAATCATGGCGATGCTTTGACCTGAACAATCGCCTATTGCAACACCAGCGATGTTGCGCCGCAACACATATTGGGTTAAGGGCCCGCGAGAATCTGGTGGCATGTGGCTACCATGAAGACCTTCCAAAAGGCCCATTTCTAAATGTCATTGCGTAATATCGCCATCATCGCGCACGTCGATCACGGCAAAACCACCCTTGTTGACCAACTGTTTCGTCAGTCTGGTACCTTCCGCGACAACCAGCGCATCGAAGAACGCGCCATGGATTCGAACGACCTCGAAAAAGAACGCGGCATCACCATTCTTGCCAAGTGCACATCGGTCGAATGGAACGATACCCGCATCAACATCGTCGACACCCCAGGCCACGCCGACTTTGGCGGCGAAGTTGAGCGCATCCTTTCGATGGTCGACGGCGTTATCTTGCTCGTCGATTCGTCCGAAGGCGCGATGCCACAGACGAAGTTCGTTACCGGCAAGGCTTTGGCCCTTGGTTTGAAGCCAATCGTCGTCGTTAACAAGGTTGACCGTCCTGACGAGCGTATTCAGGAAGTGTTGGACGAAGTGTTCGATCTTTTCGTTTCGCTGGATGCGACCGATGAGCAGCTCGATTTCCCTGTGCTCTATGCATCGGGCCGTAATGGCTATGCGTCGGCAGACCCAAGCTTGCGCGAAGGCACGCTGACCCCGATGTTCGAAACCATCGTCAGCCATGTTCCAGAGCCAAAGGCCGACGTTGATGGCGAGTTCAAGATGCTTGTCACCTTGCTTGACCGCGACAACTTCCTTGGCCGTATTCTGACTGGCCTCGTGCTGTCGGGTACCGTCAAGGTGAACCAGCAAATCCACGCATTGAACCCGGACGGCAAGATTGTCGAAACCGGCCGTGCATCCAAGATCATGTCATTCCGTGGCCTTGAGCGCGTCCCTGTTGACGAAGCGAAAGCAGGCGACATTATCTCGATTGCCGGTATGACCACCGCGACCGTGGCTGACACGATTGCCGAACCAACGGTTACCGAGCCATTGCAGGCGCAGCCTATCGATCCGCCAACATTGTCGATGCGCTTTTCGGTGAACGACAGCCCAATGGCTGGCCGTGAAGGCACGAAGGTTACGAGCCGCATGATCCGCGACCGTCTGATGCGCGAAGCCGAAAGCAACGTCGCCGTCCGTATTACCGAAGCCGAAGACAAGGACAGCTTTGAAGTGGCTGGCCGCGGCGAACTTCAGCTGGGCGTTCTTATCGAAACGATGCGCCGCGAAGGCTTTGAACTTGGCATCAGCCGCCCGCGCGTGCTGTTCCGCGAAGACGAAAAAGGTCAGAAGACCGAGCCATATGAAACGGTCGTCATCGACGTTGATGATGAATATTCCGGTACAGTCGTTGAAAAAATGGCCGTGCGTAAGGGCGACCTTACCGATATGCGTCCTTCAGGTGGCGGCAAGACCCGCATCACCTTCAGCGCGCCATCACGTGGCCTGATCGGTTACCATGGCGAATTCCTGTCCGACACGCGCGGCACGGGCATCATGAACCGCTTGTTTGAAAAATATGGCCCACATCGTGGCGCCATCGAAGGCCGCAAGAACGGCGTTCTGATTTCAAATGGTGCGGGTGAAGCCGTTGCTTACGCACTTGGCCCATTGGAAGAACGCGGCATCTTGATGGTATCGCCAGGTGAAGCTTTGTATGAAGGCATGATCATCGGTGAAAACGCCAAGCCAGACGATTTGGAAGTGAACCCAATGAAGTCGAAGCAGCTGACGAACTTCCGTTCGACCGGCAAGGACGACGCCATCCGCCTCACCCCGCCAAAGCGCCTGACGCTTGAGCAAGCCATTGCCTATATCGATGACGATGAAATGGTTGAGGTCACGCCAAAGAACATCCGCTTGCGCAAGCGTTTGCTTGATCCAAATGAGCGGAAAAAAGCATCACGCGCCAAACAGGCTGCATAAACAAAAAAGGGCGCCGATTTGGCGCCCTTTTCTTATTTGGAATGTCCGGTTTCCTTAGAAACGGATTGCCGCCGTCAAACGGATATTGTGCATAGTAAAATTACTGTCGCTGCGACGCATATCGGTTGCGCCCGATACGATCAGGAACGGGTTGGTTGCAGGGGCAGTGCCTGGTCCGACCGATACGACATAATCATCGTCGACGAAGTTGGTGTAGAGATATTCGAGACCAAGCGAGAAGTTTTTAGCAAGCTTCACTTCCGCGCCACCGCCATAGGAATAGCCCCAGCTTTTGCTGTTTCCATTGTCGGTAAAGCTGTTGACGCCATTGGTGGTGGTAAAGCTGTTGTTGATCTTAGCATAGGCTGCACCACCGGTTGCATAGAATAATGCACCGCGCGCGGCGTATCCGAGACGCGCACGGGCTTGCAACGAATAGTCGATTTCGCGGGTTAGCGTGTAGGCAGCGGGCGTGTCGCTGAATGCTGTTACGCTGTCACGCGATTCATTCATGCCGCCTTCAAGCACAAAACCATATACCATATTGCCCGACTGCACGTCATAGCCAGCGCGGATGTTGTACTCCAATCCGTCCTTGTCACTCAGGCAGCTATCGGTTGGCGCGGTTCCCGTCGATGCGCCGCCACAAAAGCCGGGTGCGAAAGCATTCGCGCCCAAAGTCGTGTTTACGCTGTTGTCGAATGCACCGTCACCATCGGTGTCAAAAACAACGCTCTCGTTGCGATCATTGCTTTGTGCGCTAAGGCCGATCGATCCGCCGATATACGCGCCTTCCCAATGTTCATCTTCTGACTGTGCAAATGCAGGAGGTGCAAATGTTGCGAGCGCGGTAGCGCCGATCAATAATATTTGGGAGATTTTCATGTCGATTTCCTTGTTGGTTCGTTAGTCACCAACCAGAAAACGCCAGAATCTCAATTTGGGTGCATCCAAATGTGCTAAAAATGGAACTGCGGCTTTAATATCACGGACAGACGTGCATGTTCGCGCGCTTAAACCGCCTCACCCGCAGCGACGCCGCTCGCCCATGCCCATTGGAAGTTATAGCCGCCCAGCCAGCCAGTGACATCCACAGCCTCGCCAATGCAAAACAGCCCCGGCATTTTCTTGGCTTCCATTGTCTGTTGCGACAGGCCGTCGGTGCTGATCCCGCCAAGCGTCACCTCCGCCTTGGCATAACCCTCACTGCCATTGGGGACGAATGGCCAACAATCGAGCAATGCGCCTGCCTCTGCCAGCTTACGGTCGCTTTGGTCGGCAAGGTTCCCGTGCAGCGCAAGCTTATCCGCCAAAGCCTCCGCCAGCCGCGCTGAAAGGACCCGATCGAGCGTCGATTTGATGGTGGCCTTTGGCCGTGCGCGCTTTTCGGACAACAGCCACGCCGGCGCATCATGATCCGGCAGGAAATCGATCCCAACACGGTCACCGGGCCGCCAATAGCTGCTGATCTGAAGCACCGCAGGGCCGCTCAGTCCGCGGTGGGTGAACAGGGCAGCTTCGCGGAATGCCGTTTTGCCATGCTGCGCAACGACCTCAGCCGATACGCCCGACAATTCACGGAACAGGACATCATCCCCGCCAAGCGTCAGCGGCACCAAAGCTGGCCTTGGCTCCACAATCTTCAATCCAAATTGTCGGCCCAAATCATACGCAAATGCCGTAGCACCCATTTTCGGAATGCTTGGGCCGCCCGTGGCAATCACCAAAGACGCGGCAGATGCGCGCAGGCCGTTATACATGACATGATAGACGCTGCCGTCGTGCGATACCTCGCCAACAGGGGAATTGAACGCAAAGTCCACACGGCCGCCAAGCGTTTGTGACCGGTCGCATTCTTCCATGAGCATTTCGACAATCTGGCGCGCGGATCCATCACAGAACAACTGACCCAGCGTCTTTTCATGAAAGGCTATGCCATAGCTGCGCACCAGTTCGATAAAATCCTGCGGCGTGTACCGTCCCAACGCCGACTTGGAAAAATGCGGGTTGGCGGACAAATAGCGTTCCTGTGCATGGACCGTTGTCGCGTTGACGTTGGTGAAATTGCACCGGCCACCGCCCGAAATCAGGATTTTCTTACCCGGCCCTGTTGCATGGTCAATCACCAGCACGCGCCGTCCGCGTTGCCCTGCGGTCAATGCACACATCAGTCCAGCGCCGCCAGCGCCAAAAATTATTACATCATAGTTGTTCGAAATTGCCATTTTGAAGCCCCTGCACTGCCCGCGCCATATTGCCAAGTGCTATGCTTTGCGGCAAAGCCGCGCGCATGACTGAAGAGACCAAAGCTGCAGGGGCAGATACCCCACCCGATCACTTGTCGATTAACCCGATGAGCCCGCATTTCGACGGCGATTTGCTGTCGCGCGGCGTGGGTATTCGTTTCAAGGGCGAAATCCGCACAACCGTTGAGGAATATTGCATTTCCGAAGGCTGGATCAAGGTTCAGGCAGGCAAAGCACGCGATCGCAAGGGCAACCCATTGCTTATCAAGCTGAGCGGACCTGTCGAAGCATGGTTCGAAGACCTTGGCGACGATGCACCGGTAGCCAAAGCCTAGTTTTTAGACTTTATCATTTCGGGAAAACCGAAATGAGCTTGGCCAATTGGTCGTTGACCGGATCAAGTTGATCATCGGGCGTCATCCCAAGCCGCACGATCGTCAACCGATGCTGCGGTGACACCACGACGAATTGGCCCAGATGCCCAAGCGCGGCGAACACATTCGATGGCGCTTTTCCGGGGAACAGCACCTGATTGCGCGCGTCATTGCCCGTGCGGTTCAGCCAGATATGCGCACCATAGCTGCGGTTATTCGGGCTCGGCGTTTTCATAAAGCGCATCCAGCTCGTCGGCATCAGCTGTGCTGCCTGAACCGACCCGTTGTTGCGCAGGAATTCACCGAACTTCGCCCAGTCGCGCGCCGTGCCATGGATCATGCTTCCGCCCAGCATGGTGCCATTCCGGTCGAATTCCGGGACAAAGCTCGTGAGCCCCAAGGGCTCAAAAAGCCGGCCACGCGCATATTCGAGCATGGCGTCGCGGCGCACCACCGGATCCTTACTGTCGGTCAGCGACCGGGTCATGATGTCCGCAAGAATATGGCTCGTTGCCGTGCTATATTCGAATTTTTCGCCGGGATTGGCCTCAAGCGGCCGTGTTTCGGCATAACGCGCGACATTTTCGCGGCCATCCAGAAACAACATCCGCGGGGTATCCGCATCGAAAATCTCAATATCACCTTCAGCCATTTCGGTGTGGTCGAGGCCTGACGACATATGCAGCAAATGCCGCAGCGTTATTTTTGCGCGGTTATCGCGCGGCGCTTGCCATTCGGTGACAATCGCGGGCTCATCCAACGCAAGGCGGCCGTCTGCTACCATCAGGCCGACCAATACAGCAGTGACGCTTTTGGCCATGGACCAGCTAATCAACCGCGCGTCAGGGCCGTATCCCGGCGCATAACGCTCCGCAACAATGCGGCCACCTTGCATGACGACCAGCGCGCGGGTTTCGCCGACAGCTGGATCTTCGAAAAACGGCGCGATGGCATCGGCCAACTTCTCTTGGCTCACCGCTGCGTCGTCGGCGATCTGGGTAAAGCCAGGGCCAACGGGCTTTGCAGGCGGCTCTGCGCTGCATCCAGCGAGGGCAAGTGCCGTTAATGCACAAAAAGCGGTTGCGGCGCGGCGGAAATTGTTTCTAGGCATATCACAGTTTGATGCACCAAATGGAGGGTCTATGGCAACCGCAACTTCAAAAGCTGGACCAAAAGCACGGCAACCACGGTTCAAGACCCTGAAAATAATCGTCGCAGCATTGGCCGTGATCGCCGCTTTATGGCTCGTCTGGAACTGGAACAGCATCAAAGGGCAAGCGCGCGTCGGCGCCGCATATGGCGCGCACATCACCTGTTCGTGCCGCTATATCGAAGGCCGCGATATGGCATCGTGTGAGACCGATAAGGAAAAGGGCTTGGAAATCGTGCGCCTAAGCGACGATCCCGAAAACAAGCGCATTTACGCGTCGGTTCCCTTTTTGGCAGAAGCCGTTGCCGAACGCCGTGGCGCAAATGGCTGCATTCAGCTCAATCTGGCAGAAATAGACGCGCTGTAACCTACCGTTTTGCCGGCACGAGGATGAGCGCGGAACACAGCAGTTCGATTATGCCGGTGGTTAACGCAATGAACGCGGGCGTCGCTCCCGGTACCCAGAACGCCATGCTGGCAATAAACATCAAAACGACGCCAAGTATGAGATACAGGCGCATTCCGTATACGGTTTGGAACACCAGATAGCGCGCCGCAACCGTCAACAAGGCGATCGAAAAGAACCATTGGCTGAATGTGCTGCTGACCAGATACGCAATGACAAGGCCGATGATCAGAAACGCCGTCGACTGCAACGCCAGAATCTCCATTGGGTTGGGTGATCGGGTTTTGCCGCGTCTATAAACAGAACGCGCCAGCCAAACCGATATGGGATGAATGGCCATGCCGCCAAAGAACAATGTCGCCATGCCAGCGATCAGGCTGATGTTCATGGTGACCAGTCCGGACAATGTCCAGACAAGGCCCGATGCAAAGATACCGACCCCGCCGTTGACATATGCCCGGCGCATGTCGCGCTGTGCTTCTCCCAAATGCATGAACTTCATCCCCCCTCAGAAGTCGACATTATGTCACGCGGCAGTCGCCATTTCCACCGCCATCGTTTCCTCAATCCAGCCACCGCCAAGCACGCGGTCACCGTCATATAATACCGCCGCCTGCCCCGGCGCGACGCCATATTC